>CAYMDX010000035.1:0-17645 GCA_964389125.1 uncultured Bacteroidales bacterium | reverse complement strand
TCTCATCCTGGAGGAACTTCCGGTTCCGGTGATCGTCCATGGCTACAATTACGGCCTCGCCTGTATACTGGTAGATTGTGCCGTCGTCAGGTTTGTCGCGAAGCTCGGCAAGGGTAGCTACCTCTTCGTACTCTTCATCCTCGGATTCACCAATGAAAACATCGTCGATATACCACTGATTTATATCATAGGTATTTCCATCAAAGGTAAATCCAATATGAAATTCCTCACCCGCGACATCATCCAGATTGACGGTTACTTCGGTTGGGGCGATATCGTCACGGGTGGGGATCGTCCGGTCCTCACCTGATCTGTTTTTCTCATCGACAGACAATACCCATTGTTCGGTCCAGGTTTCCCCGTCCAGTGAGGTTTCTACTTTCAGGTCATATCCACCACCGAAGTCATTCACGCTGTGCATAAATGTCAACGTAAGCTCTGTATCATCTGTACCATTAATAAGTGGTGTGGCAGCCCTTATATTACCTGTTTCAGAAGGACTCCAGTTCAATCGCAATTCGGGAGCATCTTCGCCACCTGCATTGTTCGAGTCTTCTACAGTCCAATTGCTATGCGTACGCGTCCAGTTTGACGGAAGCTCTCCTTCGGGAACACCTGTAAAATCTTCCAACCAGGGAATTTCAATGGCTTCAAAAGGTACAAAGTGAGCCTTAACCGTATGGTCATCATCCATGATAATCTCCGTAATGGCTACATCGGGATCTGCAACCTCACCTGTCCAGTGGCTGAATTCCCATCCTAAATCTGCAGTTGCCGTCAGTTCTACTTCATCATTTTCAAGGTATGTGTGATCGCCTGGTTCGGGGTCTACTGAACCCTCGCCATCAGGATCTTCCATGGTGAGTGTAAAGGAATCAAGAGCAAGGAAGAATGCCTGTACATTCTTGTCTTCGTTCATGGTGATGATGGTATCGGCTTCATTGGAGTAAAAGTCTCCGTTTACTTCCCAGCGGTCAAACTCCCAGGTGTACTCGGCCGTTGCCGTCAGATCTGCTTCCTCATCTTCAAGGTATGTGTGATCGCCTGGTTCGGGGTCTACTGAACCCTCGCCATCAGGATCTTCCATGGTGAGTGTAAAGGAATCAAGAGCAAGGAAGAATGCCTGTACATTCTTGTCTTCGTTCATGGTGATGATGGTATCGGCTTCATTGGAGTAGAACTCCCCGTTTACTTCCCAGCGGTCAAACTCCCAGGTATAATCGGCCTCGGCAGACAGGGTCACCTCCGTGTTTTCAGTATAGTCATGCGAGCCAACATCGGGGGTTACGCTGCCATCGCCATCCGGGGAGAGCATTGTAAGGGTAAAGGTATCAAACGAGCCTACCTGGACATTGTCTACATACATCCAGTTAAAGCTGGCATCCATCTCTTCGGTGATGTAGTAATTAAAGGCAAGGTGTTTTTCACCGCTGTAGTCGTCAAGGCTGACAATGTACTCTTCCCACTCCTCGCCGGTGGAAATAACGGTGATTTCTGTGGCATGTTCATGAAGATCAGTAACATTGTCGTAGGCCTCATCCATGATCAGAACCCGTAGGTTCTCGATCGTACCATCAGGGCTATTGTGTGACTGACCATAGAAAAGCAGCTGACTGGCTTCCGGAGAATCCAGATCCAGCGCCGGAGAAATAAGCCACTCATCCGCCTGGTTGTCCGAACTAAACCCATTGTAGGACCGGGCAGAATAGTCGCCGTCGAATGCATTGCTATGTTGCTCCCAGTAGCTGCCTTCGACACCGTTGACGACGGTCCAGTTTTCGGGGGCTTCGGGATCGCCTTCCCATTCTTCTTCAAAGCCCTCAAACCAGGGGAACTCATCTACGATATCATCGGCAGGGTCCGACTCGGTCATGACGACCGTCTCGGTAACAGCTGCATCAACGACATCAACGCTGCCTGCGGCATCTTCAAATCCGGAGGCCATAACTGTATACGTATACTCCCCGGCTTCTACTTCTTCAAAAACATAATCGCCGGCTTCGTTGGTATCATCCCCCAGTGTAATGGTGGCATCGTCTATGACATCGCCTGCTTCATCCTCCACCACAAAGGTGACCGTGTAGGTTTCTGGTTCCTGAAATTCACCGACAGAAACATCATCGACAAGAACACCGTAAGACCAGCCGCCATCGCCGGATTGGCCGGTAAAGCGGACCCATATACTCTCCCCCGCAAAATCTTCCAGGGAATAGAGCGCCTGCTGATACTCGTCATTGGTCGCTCCTTCAATTTCGGAAACTGTTACATCAAAGGTACTTCCGTCGGTACTTAAATGAACATCCATATCCTGGGGATAATCTGAGTGCTCAGCCCGGTACCAATAAGAGAGGTCATATACTTCATCATCGGGAAGCTGGATCTCCGGAGTGGTGAGCATGGAGCCGGCATCATTGGAGTATGCAAACTCATCACCTGTATGCGGATCGCCATACGTGCTCTGTTCCCATCCAATATTCATCCAGCCCTCAGGTGGAAAAACATCTTCAAAGCTCTCAAGCCAAGGAAAGTCGGTGATAACGACAGCGGGCACTTCAAACTCATCCGGACCTTCCATGTTTACCACAAAAAAGTCAAAGCTTCCTTCGGACTGATAGGTTTCATCACCGATTTCGATGTCAAACATAAACTGGCCGTTCATGAAAACATGGTTGTTGGATGAAACGTCCAGGTCGCCAAACAGCTCCATGGAAGAACTTCCGTGGAGTCCGGCATCCAGGAAAAGACCATTTTCGGTCTCCATAACAGCCCAATAGAGGTCGACAGAACCGTCATTCGAGATGGTCAGCGCATCGCTGAGCTCCATTGTTCCGGCGTGCTGACCTGCGACGTAAAGGTAACCATCATTCCTGAGGGCCAATCCCCTTGCGTTGGTGTTATCTTCGGGATCACCGAAAAACTCAGCCCATTCCAGTTCCCTGTTGCTATCTGCTTTCAGAATAAAGGCAGTGGCATCGGAGGTACTTTCAGGTTCAAAAATATTATCGTTATCCCATTCCAGGGTAGTACGATGTTCTCCGGCAACAAAAATGTTATCATTACCATCTACAGCAATCTGAGAGAAATTCGCCCGATTGGTATTAGAGGTATAGGTATGATGATCCCATACATAAGTACCGTCGGATTCAAACTCAATCAAGGCAATGCCACCGTCTTCATTTTGATAGTGCACATCGTTAACAGTCATCTCGCTATCGTAGCGGGTTGCCCAGACGACATTACCTGTGGGCGTAAGATCAAGACCTTCACCACGGTCATTCCCTTCATGAATGGAATTCCAGTGCCACTGATAAGCACCCTGACTGTCTAACTTGAACAATAATGAATAATAGGTATTTACCGGATCATCCGGGTCGTCGATCATATCAATCAAGACGTCATCTATTTCAATATCATGGCGGAAGTGAGTTGACACATAGACACCGCCATCATCATCAACTACCAGGTTGTTTGCTGAACCGGTAAGGATGATTCCTGCACCATGACTCGACTCATACGGTGTTACCCATTCAATAATTCCATTGTCGGAATATTTGGCAACAAAGCCTGTCCGGTTTGGGGCCTCCAATGTGATGGTTGTAAAGTCACCCGATGTAAAGGTAACCTCACCTCTGAACTCGCCCAGCACATAGACATAGCCGTCTTTATAGACAGTTTTAAAACCCGTAGCTCCAGTGACGCCATCAGCATCTGCAACTACGCTCCAGGCCAGATCTTTTTCCGGTGTTACCTTTAGCAGGTACATGGTGTTACCCACGAACTCGAAATCTGTTTCAAACAGATTCATTGTGTCGCGAAAATGACCGGTAACGTAGGAGTTTCCCAGGTCATCGGTAGCGATACCTGTAGAGACATCGTAACTTTCGCCACCTCCGGTAAAAGCCCAGTCAAGTTCATGTTGTTGTTGTGCAAACAGTGTCATTGCTGACAGAAACACAACACTCATAAAAATGGTAAATCTTAACATAATTTAGGGTTTGGTTAATAAATATGGATAATAATGAATATACGAATATACGAGAAAATTAGCAAAAATCCTCAAAACCGGTTCAACTATACATTATAAGTTACTTAGTGATCTGGAGCTTTCTTACCGAATATCCCGTTGACATGTACACTTGCACAAAATAGATCCCGGTTTGGAACCTGCCAACATCAATTTCTGTGCTGTTACCAGCAACAGAAGTTGTATATACGGTATTGCCCAGCATATCAATTACTGCAACTTTATTGATTTCCGTATCTGCAGCAATGGTAATCCGATCATTGGCAGGATTGGGAAAAAGGCGAAGTTCAGAAGAAAGAATATCATCTGCAGAGAGGCTCTCGTCATCCATTTCCCCAAAAACATTCTCAATCAGTATATCCTTATCAATCACTTCAAAAGTGCGATTTTCTTCGCCAGGCCACTCGGCTCCTTCAAAACCTTCATTGAGATAGTATTTATAACTGTACATTCCGGGTTCGAGAGCGACGCTGACCTGGTAGACCAGGGGATGATCGGTCTGCGTCATTTTTTGAAAGTTATCTGCTGACCCGGGTTCCATCCAGGCGAACATATCTCCGGTAATGTAGACATCATCAGCTGATGGATCAAAATCGGCATAATGCATATGTACATTAAACGTAACATCATACCGTTCAATGCCGTCAATGATTTCAAAATCTCTGGCGGCAATTTCAGAAAGACCGGTTGTGTAAATTGACTGGACGCCAGCAGTATGCTCACCAGCCTCCAGATTTGTAAAAATGTATTCAGTTTCGTCAAAGTTGGAAACAATTGGTGTTACCCGGTCATTTAGATAAACGTTGTATCCGGAAAATTCTTTGTTTTTATTGTACGTAGGGACCTCGGGGTCTCCGGCATGAAAAACCTGCTCAACAGGCAATTGTATTGGAGCAGATCCTTTGCCTTTGTCTGCGGTCATTTTGTTGAATGAAACCTCTCCAAAGTCGAGACCGTAAGCACGCAGCAGAAAACTTTGCTCAAACCCCCAAGACTCAATAGCCTGGAAGTCATGATTGGGATCGTTAATATCTGCCACACCGAATTGTGTTTCGGGTACAAACCCCCATGTATCACCGGTTCCATCATCAACAGCAAGACCGAGAAAACCGTTTGCGCTAATCCCCATAAAAAACCCTTCAGGCGTTTCGATCGGCTCTTCAAATTCGTAGAGGGTCCATCTATCGTAATCAGTCGGAACGTTTTCAACAGTATGAATGATATTGTCCTTATCGGGATAACCCATTTCGTCCAGGCCAAGTATCCAGATTTTTACCTCATCATGGTCTGAGTCTCCTGTCAGAAGCCAGGTAATATTCTGCAACAGTGCATTGTTGTGGTGAACGGCACCCATTACACTATTGACCGTTCCTTGCGTAAAGCCAAGCTGGTTATCCACCATACCATTATCATACCGAAATTCCGCCAAAGTCGTGGGATTGTTCCAGGTCATAAGCGCCATTCCCTCCTTCAATCCTTCGGTCTGAACCTGAACATATGGTGGTGGTACAATAATATCTTTCAGGAAAACATCAACTTCGGTATCACTATCCTGCGGGTTGAAGGTGATCTCTTCTGTCACATAATTGGTTTTGCTAATTTCAGCCGTAAGGGATGTAAACATACCAACAGGCAGATCGATGGAGGCCTCGCCATTTTGATTTGTATAGAATGTTTCAAATCCCTCCATCGAAATTCCTGCGCTAACAATGGGGGCTTCCTCTTCTGAATCCTCCATGACATAGAAAGTCACGTTATAGGTTTCTTTGGGTGTAAAGTTGGCCGTCAGCGTTATGTCTTCATCGACCATTTCAAACTCGAAACTGGGGTCTTCACTGATCAGACTTCCATCGGCGTCGGTCCAGCTATCAAATTCGTGATAAATATCCGGAGTGGCGGATAGGGATACCGTATAACCCTCCGGATAATATCCGGCTCCACCAATGGTGCCGGCTCCAGCGGGTTCCATCTCCACTTTCAGGGCATGGAAATCCACTCCGGGGGGGGTTATGTGTTGGATATGACGGGCATTAACGGCGATTTTCGTCTCGACCAGCTCATTATCCCGTGATATTTCATGAACACCACCGGCAGTAGTGATTAATAAATTTCCGTTGCCCAACTCAAATACACCTCTGGTTCCCTCCATGACATCGTAATGGGCGATTAATTCACCTTCGGGGGTATATTCCAGGATACCTGATGGGGGGTCAACGGCGAAGTTAGCCACCAAAATATTTCCGTTTACCAACACCTGCATCTGCTGGGGGAACCCCAGGTCGGGAATGAACGTATCAATGAAATCGCCAGTGGCATCGTAGCGGTGTATCCCATCTGATCCATCCGCACTTACCAGAAAGTCATTGAATTCTTTCCGATAAGCGATGCCCCAGGGACCTATCATTCCCCCCTCCTGGTTCTCGATAAAATTACCGGTATAATGGCCATCGGTATCAAAGCTGGCCACAGCATGTGCATTGGGGCCATCAGCCACGGTCACCAACAGGGAGCCGTCATCCTGCATAAACATACCCCGGATATTGTCCATGATACCCGGATCACCTCCACCAGCAGGAGCAAACGTATGTTCAAAGAAGCCATCGGTATCGAATTGTTGTACCAGCCCCTGAAGCTGATCAGACACGAGGAAGGCAGTCTGATCGGCATTCCATAATACGTGAATGGGAGTAGAGAGGCTGCCACTGCTAATCGGGAAAAAGTATTCATCCACCATGTCACCACTGTAAGGGTCAAAGGCCATCACGTTTCTGTCGCTACTGTTAGGAATAAGAAGCAAGCCCATCTCGGGAATGCTGTCCAGGGTATTCCGGCTCGGTGAATAGGTGTCCGAACCAGCGTATTCTTCTGAAGGAACATGGATTCCGGCCTGTTCCAGATCAATACGATTTTTCTTACTGTGTTCACGATCTGATTGCAGGTGGCTTTGAGCAAGCAGTCCGGTAGAAATTGTTAATAAACAAAAAAACAAAAAACAGGAAATATTTTTCATCAGGATTGATTTTGAAACGCATTTAGTAATCATAAAACAAAATAAACTTACTCAATGATTTGAATTTTACGAACAGTCATTCCATTGGCTGTCAACACCTTAACAAAATAAAAACCTTCGCTAAGTGCCTGCACGCCAATTCCATGATTATTGGTGGCTACAGCGGCAGCATAAACAGTTTGTCCGGTCATAGTAAGGAGCTCCACGTGGTCGATTATTTCGTCGGATATAAGGTGCAGCTTTGTTTTGACAGGGTTGGGGAATACCTGTAGCTCGACACCTGTATCAGTAAGAGCATCTGCACTCACTTCATCGGGATGAACGCCCCAGGTCTCTGCTGTTTCGGTATCTTCTTCAAGCAAGATAACCCTGTCCGATAACTCGTCCGGCCATTCAGCACCAGCAAAGCCCTGGCCATAGGCATCTGAGAAATATTTATAAACATATTCACCAGGTTCCAGCTCCAGTGTAAGGCTATAAATGAGACTACCGCTTATTCTTTCAAGGGTAAAATCGTCATTCGTGCCAGGTTCTACCCAATCAAGCTCATCGCCGAAATTTCCGGAAAGGTACACTTCATGTGTCTGATAGTCAAACTCCCCGGCTTCCGGCATATCGACCTTAAAAGTCAACTCATACAACCCTGTTTCTTCGGGCTGCACAACCTGCACATCCACTTCTCTAAGCAGGAGCCGATCCTGACCAACACAGTCATAATGTACAAACGCGAGATGAATATCCTGGTTTTGGTAGTCACTGAGGTCAATCGTACGTTCTGCAAAATTCCATACAGCTTCATCCTCCGTTAGTGTTTCCTCAAATAAAACAGGTGCTTCAACAAAATCATCCAACTCATTTCCTGTAGTGGAAGCGACAACTTTATAATTTTCCTGAAAAGCTTCGCTTCCTGACGCAGCAATAGTATAGGTCAACTTAATGGAGTCCTCCCCTTCTTCCAGGGCAGGTATTTCCAGACCCGGCAGAATCAAATAGTTTTCAGGGGAAAGCTCCGCCTCTTCGTCAGGATCATACGAACGGGATGCCATTACATGAATATCGTCCCACGAATCATAATGATGATACCAGTTATGTCCGTCATCATTGGCATCGATCATTGTCCAGTCACTTTCGGCAACAAAGTCTTCATGATCATTATATCCTTCAAAATCATCAGCAAAAGGCAAAGGCAGGACAATAGGTTCCCCTGACTCCATCTCAAATTCAACGGCAGTAATCTCTGAAGTCCCTGTTGTATAGAGTGACTGCACCCCGGCGAGGTTTGTACCTGCTGGCACATCACTTAAAAAATATTCGGTATCTGTCAGGCCTGAGGCTATTGGGGTATCCATATCATTCAGGAAGACATTTACGCCCAGATAAGCTTTCTGACTGCCATCAAACCGGTGCAGTGGTTCTGGCTTGTATGGCTTATCCACAGGAACCCTTTTCGGGGATGGTTCACCTGCTTCCATTGCTTTGAGAGGTTCAAACGACAGTTCCCCGTGATTTTCTCCGTAGGCTCGTAACATAAAATTCACCAGAAAACCCCAGTCTTCGATCGGGGTAAACTGAGCCTGGGGGTCTGTAATGTTAAAAATACCATATTGTGTTTCAGGTGTAAAGCTCCAGGTTTCATCTTCTCCGGCATCTACGCTTAACCCAAGGAATTCGTTAGCGCTTAAGCCGATAAAGAAGCCATCCGGAGCAACGACAGCCTCATCCAGCAGGTAGCTATTCCAGCCATCTTCGGTATTTTGAACCCCTTCGGCGACATACAATACATCGTCGCGGTCCGGCAGGCCATTTTCATCCAGACCAAGCACCCACAGTTTCACCGTTTGGGGGCCATCGTCTTCGATGTGCCAGGTTATTTCTTTGAGACGTGCTTCGTGTCGGTGCACGGCGCCCATGACGCTGTTGAGATTTCCAGCCTGAAAGCCCAGGTTGCTGTCAACCACACCGCTATCGTAGCGGTATTCATAGAAGAGTCCCGGGTTTAACCATGTCAGGAGGGCCTCTCCCGGCTCATAATCTTCGGTGTGTACAGTAAAATAAGGAGGCGGCATCACATCATCCACCAGTTTTACCTCGATGGTCATATCTGAGTTGGTCACAGAGAATGACATTGACACTTCTTCATAACCCTGCTTCCAAATATTTGCTGTAAAGGTTCCCACTGGCAGATCCAGGGACACCTCACCATCTTCATTGGTAGAAACAGGGTCGAACCCTTCAACGTCAACCAAAGCATCAGCGATAGGTGCCGCTTCTTCCGAATCCTCTTTTACCTGAAAGGTAACTTCATGAATATCCAGAACAGCATAATTTGCTGTAAGCGTCATCGCTTCGGCCGGCATCTGGTAATCAAACGTAGTTTCCGTGCTCAGCACCTCGCCATGCTGATCGGTCCAGTACTCGAATTCGTGAAAAATATTGGAAGAAGCTGTTAATGTAATCGTATGCCCTTCGGGGTACTCCCCAAAATTCCCGGACTCATCAATGACTTCTCCAGCCATAGGAGGATCCATATCAAGGTGTAACGGATAATAATCGATATCCGTTGGCCGGATATAGGTAATATGCCTGGAGTTTCCGGCAGCTTTCTGTTCAATAAACTGATTATCGCGATTGATAACGAACACACCACTTGGGGTTGTCACCATCAGTTCCCCATAGTTCAATTCGTGAACGCCTCTCAGGCCACCGACAACATCATATTGTTCAATTTCCTCCCCGGAAGGATCATATTCAACCACTCCTACAGGTGTGGTATGGTTGGCAACAAGGATATTTCCATTTGAGGCCCTGTTTATTTGCTGTGGAAATCCCAGTCCGGTTACAAACATTTCGACAAACTCCCCATCGGCGTCATAGCGATGCACCCCGTTGGAGCCATTGGCCGCAACCAGGTAATCATCAAAATCTTCGCGGTAAATCAGACCAAAGGGTCGGTCAAGGCCTCCGGCATTATTCTCCACAAAATTTCCAAGATAATTTCCTTCCGTGTCAAACTCTGCAAGTGCATGTGCGTTATCTCCTCCCCCAACACATACCAATAAATTACCATCCTCTTTTAAAAGGATCGCCCGGATATTGGTCAAAATATCCGGATCATGCCCCCCGGAGGGCGCAAAGGTTCCCAGGAAGTTACCTTCGGTGTCAAATTGCTGGACCAGGCTTTCTACCTGATCCGAAACCAGTAGGTTCGTCCCGTCGTGGTCCCAGATTACATAAAGCGGGGTAGTCAAGTGTTCGCTGTTTTCCGGAAAGAAAAACTCATCTACGAGATCTCCGGTAACCGGGTCAAACGCCATCACAGTTTCATTTGAACTGTTTGGGACCAATAGCGCACCCATTACCGGAATATCTTTCATATTGAAAGGTTTTATCTCCCGGGTGTCCTGCGGCAACTCTTCAGGGGTAATTCCAAAATTATTCCCGGTTGAACGCTCTTGCTGGAAAGGGCCGCTGGCAAAAACGGAAGCATGAAGAATCATGGCCGGCAGCATGGTAATGAAAACAATTAGAAGTAGCTGTTTTTTCATTTAGAATGGTTTGAATTAGAGAGAAATGGTTAAACAAATATATGTCACTGATATATTCACTATGTGTATAATATGCTCTAAAATTTACAAAAGGGTAAAACGGTATTCTGGTATTGCCGTAGCAAAAATATTTTTTTAAAGCAAATTTTCAAAAAAATCAAGTCTATACAAAACAGCCATTGGTATGCAATTTACATAGTACCTTCTTTGAAGCAAGGCTTCACACAGGCAAATAGGCAACTATCAACTGTTATCGACATAATTATTTTGCACCAGAAAGATCAGCCTGGCATACCTAACGATAATGTGAAAAATGCAAATGGGCTACAATTTAATAAACCGACCGTTCAATTGCAGTTCCTGATTTCGTATTATCACAATATAGGCTCCTGCAGGAAGTGTTGAGATATTAAGTTGTACGTCACCTTCTGCACCTACGCTAAGCTTTTGTACCGTATCACCCGTCAGATTTTTAATCAGTACGTCCACTTCCCCACGGATGTTATCATCCATCTGCAGGGAAATTACATCCCGTGCCGGATTGGGGTAGAGTCTAAGTTGCCCGGCACCATCCTGTGTGTGCAATCCAACGGTAAAATCTATGTGAAGGGAATCTGCCGGTCCCATGATGCCATAGACATTCTCGGCGGCATAGGCTGAAAGGATGCCCGGTTCACTGACAACATACTCAAGTGTTGTGCCGTTTCCAAGGTGTTCGGTCAGTTCAGGATCGGCAAACCATTGCAGGGAGTCGCTTCCCAGGGCTTCGATCGTAACCTCGGTTCCTTCTTCCAATTCGTCAACATCAGGCGTCAGGATGTCCGGTTGTGCAATGACGACAAAGTCATCAGCGATGGAAGAACCCTGGCCGACAGGGCTGAACTGCTGGATCCCAAAATAGAACTCACCTGTTTCCCAGGCCTCAAACGCATCTCCAACCAGGTGGTACCCATCATGATCATCCTGCGACACACCCGTTTCTTCCCACACAACCTGGCTCATATCATCTGGGGCAGGTGCTGTTCCGGTAGCTATACGCAGGTTATGTGAGCCCGATCCCAGAATATTATAAAAAGCAGCTTTATAAAGCCTGTCCGCTTCAAGGGTATAGCAACCACTGATGGCCCAGTCATCAGCCGCCTCATCCTGGTCTCCCATAAAGTATACGATATAATTGCTTCCACTGTGGGCCAGGCCGGGATCATCTGTGCGCAGACCCCAGTATCGTCCGTCCTGGTTAACATTATGGATGGTCCAGCCAATTTCCCGTAAAGCAAAAATATTTTCGAAATCCTGCATAAAGTAGTGGCCGGGCCCGCTCAAATCTTGCCGGATACCGTAAAACCGGGCATTTCCATGATTATGACCGGTATTTTGGTCACCTTCGATATCCCAGTCATAATGCAGGGTATGTCTGCCATAAGCACGCATATCCAGGTCAAAACTGACCGTTTCGGAGCCGAGTACCGGAATTTCCGGGGTTGGTAGTGAAAGGGTCTGCAGGGTGTCATTCAGGACAAGGTCAAGGTGAAGTTGTCCGGCGGGCAATGTTTCACTCCCTACATTATCGATTCTGGCATAAAACGGGGTTTCCTCATCAAATGCACAGGGATCAGCCGTCACTTCAATATCATAAACGGCGCCGTCGATATCATCCGCCTTTTGTACACCGAAGTCATCCATAAAAATAAACCGCCTGTTTGGTTGACTTTGTGCGTGCAGGGCGAAATAGTAATCGCCGTCTTCCTCGACCGTGAAGGCGTAGCTGACTTTTCTGTAATTGTAATTGACGATCTCCTCCTTGCTGTCCCAGATCTCAATAATATCATCCTGATGCGGAGATCCGGCGATTCCCGTACGCATACTTTCCGGAAGGTCGCCATCGTAAACCGAGTAATAATAACTTGCCACATACACCGTATCGGCTTTTAGCCTGGCACAGCTTGAAAACAGCCAGTCATCAGCCTGGTTCTGCTGATCGAAAGAATAATACATCACACGATTACCCGAATAGGCATAGTGAGAGAAGTTTACACCCAGATCCCAGGTAGAATTATCTTCATTGGCATCAACCACTGTCCAGTCAGTCTCCTCCAGATCATCATATTTTTCAAAGGTAATATAGACATCATTCGCCTCCGGATCGATCAGTGTACTGAACAAGGAAAAGCTAAGACTATTGTTTCCGGTTTCCTGTTCATTGGCTTCTTCCGGAAGGCTTACACCGGCATTCACAACATATTCGCCGTACATTCGCATATCTGCTGTAACAACAATGTCTTCCTTCTGGCCAACTTCCATAACCTCATCCATAATCAGCTCATCCGTCAGAACCACATCCCCGGAAGGGCTAACGATCTCGTAATCGATGGTCATCTCATAGTCGAGGTCCTGATTCCCGGTATTTTTGACTGTGATTTGTATCGGTGTTTCTTCGGAGAAGTTACAGGGATCTTCCATCACTTCGATTGCATCCAGGGCAATATCGATGTCGTGGTTCTTTCTTACCTCCACGTCATCCATATAAATCCATCCTTCGTCGGCATCGCTGTGGGCGTGGAAACCGACATAATAGATGCCGTCAGACGGAGGTGTAAAGGCAATGACCCCTTCCTGGTAATCCATTGGGGTACTAAAGGTTTTGTTCCATAATAACTGATCCATGGTTTCTGAGTCCTGTTGCTCACCGAGATAGACAGACATTTTCTCCTCATAGCTGGCTGCCCTTCCTGTATAATGGAAGTTCATCAGGTAATATTCATCCGCATCCATGATGTAGCAGTTGGAGAAAAGCCAGTCATCGGCAGAATTTTCCTGGCTTCTGCCGCTACGCATGGAGACTTCCCCGCTGAGTGCAAAGCTTTCATTCTTACGCATCACCCAGGTAATAGGTGTTCCTCCATCGGAGTAATCGTCATTGGCATTCTCGTACCACCAGCCCATTTTGGGATCAACAAGGTCGGAATGGCCATCGATCTCCACCATTTCAAAGTCTTCCGTATACACGTGACCGGCGGTAAGGTCTACCGTTGTATTTCTGATCCTGGTGCTTGATACATTGTTGCCGGGGTTTTCATCTTCTTCGAGGATCACTTCTGCGGTCACATCATAAATTGTATTAAGCTGCGACAGATCGAGGTGGAACTGCAATGTGTCCTGTTCCAGGATATCAAGGGTTTCCTGGGAGTTCATGGTATAAGTCATGGTGCTGCTGCCCGGTTCTTTTACGCTCACCACAACTTCAGCCTGTTCGAGGGGTTCCAGCCCCTGATTTTCGATCACAACCTGCACCGGCGTTTCATCCGAAAAAGCATTACAACCATAGGTCTGCTGCAGAATGTCGACAAGGGCGGCATCATGATCTGCAACGGACTCCACGATAAAGTTATCTACAAACATCTGGAATGTATTTGGCCCGACAAAGTCGGTATACAAACCAAAGTAGAAGTTGCCGGTATAGGGTGCCTGAAAAACGACTTCATCCGCTACATAGTCGAAGGTGTTGATGATGATCTCATCCAGGAGCTCAACTTCTCCCCCGGGTGACGGGTCATCGAGCAGATATATCGAAAACTTTTCCTCCACATCTGTTCCCCGGCTCGCTTTGTGAAAGCGGATCCTGTAGTAATCATCTTCTTCCATCATAAAACAATTGCTGAATGCCCAATCATCAGGATCTGCCTCAAAGCGATACATGTTGAGACTCTGTGGCGGGATGTATGCCTGGCCGGACAAAGTATTCAGCCGCCATCCTGTATTTCCGCCACTATTGGTATGTAAGCCCCAGCCCATCTCTTCCAGATCATCAACATTATTGAAACCGGTCTGATAATCCTCGATGGCAAGGTTAATGCTGGTGTTGATAGCTGTTTGGGAGATCGTGTCATTATCCGGGTTCTCATCTTCTGCAAGCAGGGTGGTAAGTTGCATTTCATAAGCCCCGTGCTGGCTCATATCGACGAGAAACTCATGGGTCGCGGTATCGCCGGCTGCCAGCATCTCATCGTGGGTGTGTGCAAGTATTGATTCCGTACCGGAGTCCGGATGGGTGGATTTCAGTTCAATATCAAATTCCTGCTGATCATTAAGGCCAACGTTGGCATAGGTTACCTCTACCGGTGTGACTTCTGAAAACTCACATCCTTCAGCATCCACCGTGATCGTTTGTGCGGCCAGGTCATCATACAGTATTCTTTCCATCGTGATATTGTCGAGGTAAACAAACCGGTGATCGGGCTCACTATAGATATGGAAAGCCAGGTAATACGTACCTTCTTCCTCCACGGTAAACTCCACCTGTTCATTCTCGAAACCGTCGGTGGTGAATTGTTCGAGGTCCACCAGTTCAACGCTAAAGTTATCGGGATCCGGGGATGTACCAATCATGACCCGCATATTCTCGGCATCAAATTCATTCCATGACCGGTAATCAAAGCCCAGGCGGTAGGTTTCATTTTCCAGGAGATAAAAGCATGAGCTTATCAACCAGTCATCCGCTTCTTCCATGGTTTCCACCCCGTCATCAGCGGGGTTGAGCTTGCCGTAACGCATGGAGTTATAACCATCGCTTGCCCAATCGCTTGGCCCTGTAGCTATGCGCAGCATCCACCCCGAAGCATTCTGATTGGCATTTATGTCAAACCATTCAATATCTTCAATATATGTCAAGCCATCAAAATTTTCGTGGTACGGCTCCTCGCTGACGGGCCAGTTAATGGAAACCACCTCTCTTACATAGGTATTGTTGGCAGGCAACTGGTCGCCGGGATAGTCTACGTTGGCTATAAATTCAAACTCCAGGCCCCCGGTCAGATCGGGATAGACTTCAAGGATCGTATCTGTTCCTGCCACCAGTTCACTGACGGTGAACGCGTCGCTATCGACCACATTGCCTTCTGCATCCTTCACCTCCCAGCTTACGGGTATATCCGTAGCATCCTGCTGTCCTTTATTGGCAAGGACAATATCCGCGGGGGTGTTCTCGGAAAAATTACATCCGCTATCCAGGATGTAGGCATTCTCCATTGCAAGGTCTATTTCTCTGATAGCTATTCCGGAGACCACCAGTGAAAATGGTTGTCTTTTATTGGTATCATGCAAGGGGTCTATGATAGAATCTTTATGTGTAACCTCTACGAGGTATTCACCAGGTTCGGGGAAACTTATCTCAATTTTTTCGATGTTGTCGACAACATTGTCACCGGTGGTGGCAGCTTGTGCGGGATTATCCGGATCCAGCTTCCAGGGATAAAACACCTCGCCATCAGAGACGCGGGTAATACGGAGGTCGAGATCATTGATCAACATGGGCGTACGGTCGTCTACGGCTGGTTCGACAGGGGTTCCCGGCACATCTGTCCAGGCCAGTGTAACAACAAGATCTTCCTGGCCGGTGGCATACACTTCTCTGGCGTACTCCGGGATCACATCTTCAACCAGGTTAGATTCATTGACGATGGTGGTATTGTCTTTATCGGGAAGGATCATCGCAGCGGCTTCCATATCAGCGAGACCCCATCCGTGAAGGTAATCGGGGCCGGGATGATCGCCGGCCTCTCGGGTGGTATGAACCAACAAGGCCCTTATTGTGGATGCCCACAGGTAACTGCCGTGGAGCTCTTTATTATGTTGCTGAAGAAGGCCAAGTGAGCCGGTAACAGCCGGGGCCGACATAGAGGTGCCGGTGAGGCTGTTATAGCTGGTATTTGTGTCCACCCAGGTAGACAAAACAGTTTGTCCTTTGGCTACAACATCCGGTTTAATACGGCCGTCATCTGTCGGGCCGGTATTGCTGAATTCATTCAACACAACGCTTTCAGGGCCGGTGTAGTCCTGAACGGTTTCTATGGATCCGACCGTAATCACATTTTTCCCGATACCCAGGGGCGGCAGCACATCATAACCGTCATAACCCCCATCAGGCTCACGGTAGTCGGTAGATTTGACCCATTCACCAACGTCATGATCAAAGACGTTGTGCTCTTCGCCCTCATCCGGACCAGCAGTGCCACGGTCATTTCCGGAAGCATACACTTGCAAATAATAGGGGGCATGGTAGGCTATTTCATCGCGTACCGCGGTTTCCTCTGTATAAAAACCAAATTTATAATCCGCTGTGTTACTCACACGCGTATCTCCATACCAGTACCATTGCAACTGACTATAGAGCCAGCCTGTGGGCCGCCCGTAGGAGTGGTTAGACAAAATAGCGCCATCGGCAGCCGCCTGTATCATCTCCGATTCGTCATCAGAAAAGTCGTAAGCATGCAGGTTGGCAGCCGGAGCCATCCCTTTTGATGTGGGTACCACCCCTTCTGAGACCATTGTACCGGCCACGTGGGTTGCATGTCCGTTCATGACAGCATCTTCGTCCATCTGTGTGGTACGGTCACCAAATTCCTGGTGCGTATGCCGCAATGCACCGCCATCCCAGATATTTAGTGTGATGTCTTCGCCGTTAAGGTTGAATTCGGAAATGCCACCCGACCATAAGTTATCTGTATTCAACGTCTTGGCAGAAAATAGATTATATGTTTGATAATAGATGGGTTCACCGCGGTCGCTAAATCCCATCAGGCGAACCACACGGGTACTGTCACTTTTATCACGTTTAGCCGGCTGCCGGACTTCAAATGCTTTGACCTTTTCCCGGTTAACCTCCCATCTGGCAGAAGTCTCCACCCACAGGCGATGTAGTGCTTCATTATTGGTTGCTTCAATAATAGCTTCTCTTTGGGAATCATTTTGGGCATGTAAACCCAGTGCAGATATAAAGACAAACACGAAAAAAATGTAAGCAGTGCGGATCATAGTATAGAATAATTAGGTACAATATATTATTTATTTATTTGAAGGATTTTGGTCTATTAAATAGCAAATAAACACATCAAAACACTTTTAAGGTGCTGAATATCAAACCTGTAAATTTTCTGCAATATAGAAATAATTTTTCAAACCCATCAGGTTGTTCTCAAACACATACCCTAACTGGTCCATTCATTCCATGTCATGAACAAAGCCATTCTTTAAGGGCTTCATACACCCTGTGAACCGGCAGGCCCATCAC
>CAYMDX010000034.1:7403-18177 GCA_964389125.1 uncultured Bacteroidales bacterium | reverse complement strand
AATGACAGCGAAGCGTAATGTATTCCAATGAAATAGAATGAAGTATTATGCCGGATAATGATATCATCAAAAAGATTGATGCTGCCAGGAAAGCAAGCAATGCAACCATCCTGGCTCACTACTATCAAATACCAGAAATACAGGATATAGCTGATCATGTTGGAGATTCTTTTGCATTAAGCAGGCTTGCCACGGAGGTACCCGCCGATGTAATTGTGTTTTGCGGGGTTGACTTTATGGCGGAGAGTGCCAAGATACTTAGTCCGCAGAAAAAGGTGCTTCTTCCGGTAAAACATGCCGGATGTCCGATGGCCGACATGGCGACAGCAGAAGAAGCGCGTCGCTTAAAGCAGCAGTATCCGGAAGCTGCGCTGGTTTCCTATGTGAACTCAACCACGGAGGTAAAGGCTGAAAGCGATCTGTGCTGTACGTCAGCCAATGCTGTGAATGTCATTCGTACACTACCCAACAAACAGATCATCTTTCTGCCTGACAAGAACCTGGGGTCCTATGCCGCTTACCACATCCCGGAAAAAGAGTTTATTCTGTTCGACGGCTATTGCCCGCCGCATGAAGAGGTGATGGCGATTGATGTGAAGCTGGCCCGGGATAATCACCCTGACGCCATGCTGCTTGTACACCCTGAGTGCCGGCCTGAGGTCCGGGAAGTCGCTGACTTTATCGGCAGCACTTCTCAAATCATAAAGCATGCAGGAGAAAGTGACCATACATCTTTCATCATTGGCACCGAAGAAGGGATTCTTCATCCGCTGCAAAAACACTATCCTGACAAGACCTTCTACATGCTCACCGACCATTTCAGTTGCTACAACATGAAAAAAACAACCCTCCAACACCTTTTACAAAGCCTTGAAACCGGCACGCATGAGGTGGAGATAGATAACGACCTGATGAACAAGGCCAGAAAACCGTTGATGCGCATGCTCAATCCGTAACATGTCCGGTTTGGGACTTTCCCGGCAAGGCTGACTCATTGGTCATTAAATGGCGTTTTATTTTCCGGATGGCTATGATAACAAACGAGAATGTGATGACAACGTACCCTGTTAAATAGCCCTAAGCAATCCAAACAAGTTTTTCCTATTATGAAACGATATACATTCAATACAAATCCACAGTCCATGCCGGCAAAACACTACGATGTCGTAATTGTCGGCGCCGGGCTGGCAGGATTGTATACTGCATTGTTGCTGGACCCGAAGCTTTCCTGTGCTGTTCTGGTAAAAGACCGGTTACAAACCTGCAACTCTTCCCTTGCACAAGGGGGTATTGCAGCCGTTGTTTCGCATGATGAAGACAATTTCGAACAACACCTGAAAGACACCCTGAAAGCAGGGGGTGAAGTGACCAATGAACGCCTGGCAAGGCTTATGATCGAGAAGGGTCCGGAGGAGATCAATGCGCTGGTAGATTACGGCATCATCTTTGACACGGATGAACAGGGAAACTGGTACATTACCACAGAAGGCGGACATACCAAAAAGCGCGTATTGCACTGCGGAGGTGATGCCACCGGAGAACATATGATCGACATCCTGGCCAACAGGGTGTTGCGTTTACCCAATGTCGATGTCCTGGAACAACAACATCTTACCGACATCCTGCTTCATGAGGAGCAGCGGGTAAGCGGCGTTGTTACGCAGAATGATACAGGCTATCAGGTCCTTGCCACACCGCGGCTGTTAATCGCAACCGGTGGTATCGGCCAGGTTTACCTGCACACGACGAACCAGGAAGGCATTACCGGGGATGGCATAGCGGCTGCCATACGGGCAGGCGCGAAATGCGACCATATGGAGTTCGTGCAATTCCACCCTACTGCTTTTTATGATCCCAAAACAAAACAGTCGTCTTTTCTTATTTCAGAAGCGGTAAGAGGGGAAGGCGGTATCCTGCGGAACCAGGACGGTGACGCATTCATGCACGACCGCCACCCGATGAAAGACCTGGCGCCCCGTGATGTGGTAGCCAGGGAAATATTCCGGGAAATAAATAACAGCCAGGAAGACCACGTTTTTCTGGATACAACCGACCACAGCAGCGAATTTCTTTCAAAACGCTTTCCTACCATCTATAAAAAATGTCAGAAGCATGGCATTGATATGGCACACGACCTGATCCCCGTTGCGCCGGTGCAACACTATTTCATGGGCGGTATTCACACCAATGAACTCGCAGAAAGCAACATTGAAGGGCTGTTCGCAAGTGGTGAAGCAGCTTGTACAGGTGTTCACGGCGCCAACCGCCTCGCGAGCAACAGTTTGCTCGAATGTTTGGTGTTCAGCCGCCAATGCGCTAACCAAATCAATAAAAACCCCGGCAAACCATTACCGATCCCGGATATCCCGGTTACAAACACAACACAAAAGCCAGCTGACACAACCGCTATGCGAAAGCAGATCAAAGAACTCATGCAAAACCATGGCGGCATTGTACGAAATGAAAAGGGACTACGATATGCCCTTGAACAAATAGAAGATATCATCCATCAATTGGATGCGGTAACATTCCACGCACCGGACCAAACAGAAGTATATAACATGGCAATTATTTCCCGGGAGGTGCTGGCAGCCGCCCTGACGAACACCAAAAACATTGGCGCCCATTACCGGGATGATGTCACCGAAAAAGACCAATAGAACGTCAACAGCTAAACAAGACCCCATGCATTATATTCATAACCTTGACCAGATCATAGCCGATGCCCTGGCAGAAGATATTGGAAGCGGTGATATCACCACCAACAGCGTAGTTCCGCCAGACACATATATTGAAGGCCGCTTTATGGCAAAGGAAAAGGGTGTTGTGTGTGGGCTGCATGTAGCAGAGCGAGTGTTTGCTGCGCTGGACCCGGCTATTTGCTTCGAACCCGTCTGTAAGGATGGCGATGCGATTGAAAACGGCGCTTTCATTGCTACCATAAAGGGTCCGGCCCAAGGTATTCTCACCGGTGAGCGGCTGGCCCTGAACTTTCTGCAGCGACTGTCGGGCATTGCGACAAAGACAGCCGCTCTGGCAGATGAGATCAAAGACACGCATGCAACCATTGTGGATACCCGAAAAACCACGCCCGGGCTCAGGTTGCTGGAAAAATATGCCGTTGCGACAGGCGGTGGCAGCAATCATCGCATGAACCTGGCCGATGGCATACTAATCAAGGACAACCATATCCGCGCTGCAGGAGGCATTAGCCTGGCTGTAGCGGCTGCCAGGGAAAATGCGCCCAAAACCCTGAAGACAGAAGTAGAAACAGAAACTATCGAACAAGTCGAAGAAGCCCTAAAAGCCGGCGCCGACATCATCATGCTCGATAACATGGAACCAGACACCATGAAAGAAGCTGTGGATCTCATCCAGGGGAGAGCCCTGACAGAAGCTTCCGGAAACATGGACAATAAAGACCTGCGTACTGTGGCCGGTACGGGGGTTGACATGATATCGCTTGGCGCCCTCACGCACAGCGTGAAAGCCTTGGATATCAGCCTGAAGTTCTCGGAAATGAAAAGGTCATGAGCCTGGAGAAACCGCCTGTCCGTGGCAGGCAACATTTGTAATATTGCCTAAGATTGCCACCGGGATTGCCTAAGATTGCCACCGGAAAGATACCGGCAGATAGATATCAAAAACCTGGAAACTTATCCCTGTAACAATTTATCGATGGCCCCGGCCATTGCGTGATCCTTCTCGGTCACCATGCCCCCGGCATCATGGCTTGTTAAACGGATCTCCACCTTATTATACACATTGGTCCAGTCAGGATGATGTCCTTGCTGCTCGGCCAGCATGGCCACCCGGGTCATAAAGGCAAAGGCTTCTGAAAAATCTTTGAATTCCAGATTTCGAATAAGTTGATCGTTATGTTCTTTCCACATAGGTACCTCTTTTCTTTTTGAATGATCATTACTTCAACAATCACATCCTGTTTTTGTTTACACCGGATTTGTCATGCCAACATGGTGATGAGCCTTGCAATAGATTTTCTGATGATCAATCCGGGTTTAAGGGAGGATTATTACCTTTGTACAGGATCTCTGAGACAAAAAAGATATGGGTAACCAATCAGACAACAATAAAGATAAGAAATCTTCCGCCCTGAAGGTAATGAAGGGTATCAGTCAGCCTTCGTCGATGAACACATCGGCCTCCGGTTCTTTCCGATTGAAAAAAAAGCGAAACCTGAAAGCGGAGGAATATGTAAAAGGCATTCTGGATGGCGACCGGGTATTACTCAGTCGCGCCATTACCCTTATCGAAAGTTCTCTGACCAGTGATTATGCCCTGGCGCAACAAGTGATCGAGCAGTGCATCCCCTACTCGGGTAACTCGCTTCGGGTGGGGATTACCGGTGTGCCGGGTGTCGGGAAAAGCACTTTTGTGGAAGCTTTGGGACAACACCTGATCGGCAAGGGCCATCGCATCGCCGTATTGGCTGTTGACCCCAGCAGTGAAGTATCCAAAGGCAGCATCCTGGGTGACAAGACACGCATGGAGAAACTATCTGTGGACGAAAATGCCTTCGTGCGACCTTCTCCCTCAGCGGGATCCCTGGGTGGAGTCGCAAGGAAAACCAGAGAAATCATCATCCTGTGTGAAGCGGCCGGATATGATGTTGTGTTTGTGGAAACGGTTGGCGTGGGGCAGTCAGAAGTGGCTGTTCATTCTATGGTTGATTTCTTCCTGCTGCTCATGCTGGCAGGGGCCGGCGACGAGCTGCAGGGGATCAAGCGGGGCATCATCGAAATGTGCGACGGCATGGCCATCAACAAAGCCGACGGCGACAACATCAACAATGCCAGATCTGCGCGTTCCCAATATGAAAACGCGTTGCATCTCTTCCCACCTTCACATACCGGCTGGACACCCAAAGTAACCATTTGTTCTGCCATAGAAAAAACAGGTATTGACGATGTGTGGGGAATGATTCGCGAACACGAAAAGCTGATGAAAGAAAAGGGACATTTTCAGGCCAAACGAAACGAGCAACAAAAACACCGCCTGTATGAAACCATCAACGAAACCCTGAAATCCAATTTCTACAACGACCCTGTCATCGAAGAAAAACGCAAAGAAGCAGATAAATGGCTTGAAGAACAGAAGATGACCTCCTTTCAGGCTGCTTCTTACCTGCTGGACATATATTACAACAAAACGAAACAATAAGCATCAGCGACGTTCCTCCGGCGACAGGTTAAACCGTTCCGGGTGGCGGGCATGTTTATCCCGGTAAAAATCCTGTATATGTTTTAAATCTGCGTCAAAGTCTCCGGAAGGGTAAAGGATGTCGCCCACCCCACCTACCTTCCTGCGATAATCCAGGAAACCCAGAAAAATCGGAACATTGGCGGTTTGTGCGATAAAGTAGAAACCTTTTTTCCAGTTTTTGACACGCCGGCGGGTCCCCTCGGGCGTAATTAAGAGATAAAGGCTGTCGTGTTTGTCAAACTCTTCTGTTAGCTTCTTTAGGGTATGATGGCTATGGCCGCGATCCACAGGAACACCGCCAAACCATCGAAGCACCGGCCCAAGAATCGGGGTAAAAGCTTCTTTTTTAATAAGGGTCTTTGGTTTGATCCCGTACACATAAAAGCCAAGTCTGCCAATAATGAAGTCCAGATTGCTGGTATGCGGAGCCATAATGATAACCGCTTTGGGAACATCCAGAGGCACCCTGGAATAGACATTCCAACCGAAAAGCTTTAAAATCAGACGTGCTATCTGGCCCATATCATCACACCTTATGCGGAATAAAAACGATAAAAACTTACTGACAGCAAAGATAATACAATTTCATGCTTGCTTTAGCCGTTTATGGTTAGTGAATCCGTAAGCCGAACTTCATTGGAAATCCAGGGACATTTATGTATATTTGGTGGTTCAAAGTAATTGTTATGGATCGCATTTGGACCATAAAGGATTTGTACCGCAACGTAAAACGGCGGGACAGCTACTTCTGCTAACGCCTGTGTCATGATTCCCGCCCGGGAATTTCTCTTTTCTGTCAAAATAATCGAATCCCAAATTCTTTATTATCATTTGTTATGGAATTACCATATGCCGAACCGTATAAAATTAAAGTAGTGGAACCGTTGCGTCGCAGCACTTGGGACGAGCGAGCAAGGTGGATGAAGGAAGCAAAATACAACTTATTCAACCTTCGGAGTGAACAGGTATTTATTGATCTGCTTACCGACTCAGGCACCGGCGCCATGAGTCACTATCAGTGGTCGGAGATCATGCTCGGTGACGAAAGCTATGCAGGGTCCAACTCATTTTTCAAATTGAAAGAGGTCATCAACAATTTATTGGGCATGCCTCATTTTGTGCCGGCACACCAGGGACGTGCGGCAGAAAACCTGCTCTTCTCAGCCCTCATCAAGGAGGGAGACCTGGTACCCGGAAATTCACACTTTGACACCACCAAAGGCCACATAGAATTTCGCCGTGCCTCCGCTGTTGATTGCACCATCGACGAGGCCGCCGACACAACCCTCGAGCATCCCTTTAAAGGAAATATTGATCTCAACAAGCTGGAAGAAGTATTTAAAGCCAACCCGAGGGAGTCTATCCCGCTATGTATCATCACTGTCACCTGTAACAGTTCAGGCGGACAACCGGTATCCATGGAGAACATCAGGGGAGTTTCGGAATTATGTAAGCAATATGGGGTACCGGTATTTTTCGACGCAGCCCGCTTTGCTGAAAATGCCTATTTCATTAAGATCAGGGAAAAGCATTATGCGGACTGGTCAATTCAGGATATAGTGCATAAGATGTTCTCGTATGTTGATGGCGCCACCATGAGCAGTAAGAAAGATGCGATCGTGAATATTGGGGGCTTCCTCGCCTGCCGTGATAAGGACTTGTTTGACAGGATCAGCATGTTCTGCATCTTGTATGAAGGCTACCTGACTTATGGAGGACTGGCAGGAAGAGACCTGGCCGCCATGGCTCAGGGTCTCCGGGAAGGTACTGAATTTGACTACCTGGAGTCACGGATCGGCCAGGTAGCGTACCTTGGTGAACGGCTCAAAGAATACGGCATTCCCTTTCAGAGGCCAACAGGCGGACACGCGGTTTTTGTAGATGCCAAAAAGATGCTGCCCCACCTTCCCAAAGAGCAGTTTCAGGCACAAACACTGGCTATTGAACTTTTCCTGGAAGGCGGTGTGCGCGGCGTGGAAATCGGCACCCTGCTGGCCGACCGCGACCCTAAAACACGGGAGAACCGATATCCGCGACTGGAGCTCCTTCGCCTGGCGATACCCAGACGTGTGTATACCAATAACCACATGGACTTCATCGCTGCATGCCTGTCCAATATCTTTGAACGACGCAATGAGATCACCACAGGCTACCGTATCGTAAAAGAAAAACCGATCATGCGCCATTTTACGGTAGAACTGGAGAAAGCAGAACAATGATGGCAAACCCGTCACAATAGCGGCGAAGGTATATTGACGTAATCACTTTTCGCCGGCATGTTGATAAAATCACAGGGATGGGCTTTCATGTATGAACACACATTCAAGTCTATACGCCTTTATATACCATGAAAGCCCATCCCCTATAGGTATCCCGATATAATATAAACCTGACATTGCACGAATATTATGGAAACACTGGTTATTTTTATTCTGGCCCTTGGTCTGGCCATGGATTGTTTTGCCATATCCATATCCAACAGCTCGCTGGCCGGTGAAGTCAAACCGGGCATCCCGCTGAAGACAGCCATTGCATTCGCCTTTGCGCATCTGGTTCTTTTGTTTTTGGGCCATTGGCTTGGCGGCGCAATACAATCGATGTTTGCGAATATCGAGACCGTGATTGCCTTTATCATTTTAGCTGTTATCGGATCAAAAATGATTATGGAAGCCGTTAAAAGGCATCCCAAAAGCAAGGTATTCGACATCAACGAGGCAAAAGTGATAGTGGTATTGTCGCTGGCTACCTCCATGGATGCCTTTTTGGTGGGTCTTGCACTTGGCATCACGTCAATGACAATCGTTTTATCAGGGATTTTGATCACCATCACTGTTTTTATCCTGACATTGGCTGGTATAGCGGGTGGACAGCAGTTCGGGATAGGATTCACAAAACGGGTCACCATTTTCGGCGGCATCTTCCTCTTGCTTGCAGCCCTTCACTTTTTGCTCCGGTTCCTGGGGGCGTTTTAACCCTGGATTCCTTATAAAACATTGTTAAAAGAGGATAAAAGCCTCTATTCTACGACCATCAGGTTACAGCCTCGCACGTCGCTGTTATCCAACCGCCCGATCACCTCAAACCTGCCGTCAGGGAGTTTTCGGCCTATATCTTCCGTGGCAATAAAGCTGCAACTGTAAATATTGGCCAGGTCTATCACATTGATACCACCGGCACGTCTGGATTCGGTCACTGTCAGCGGATCATTGGTGTCGCGAACAAGGATGCGCATCCAGGGCGGACATTCAAAGAGCCCGCCACCTTTGGAGTAAGCCTGTGAGAGAAGCTCCGTCATACCATACTCCGAATGGATATCTTCCTGAGAAAAAGCATTGGAAAGCCATTTATGCAGCTCTTCACGGACCATCTCCCTGCGACGACCCTTCATACCGCCTGTTTCCATCACAATGGCATTTTCAAGCGCCCCAGGATACTGCTCCGCCAAATCCAGCAAAGCATAGCTTGCCCCAAGCAGGAAAATCTTTTCGCCACCTTCCATCAGATGCTGCAGTGTTTCAGAAAGGGTTTGCAGCTCATGCAGATAAAACCCGCTATGCGGATGCCCGCTCTCCTCGATCAGCCGCCGGGTCATGTACACCAGCGAGGAATCACTGCGCTCCAGATAGCCCGGTAATAAGGCCAGGATACAATAATCGGAAGGATGACCATAAAACTGACGAAAGCATGTAAACAAGCTTTGCTCATACACGGACAAATCGGCAACCGCATGCGCTGATCGGTCACTCCCCGTCGTCCCGGAACTCTTAAACACAACATCCGGTTCCCCTTCAAAGGAAACAACCCGCCGGGTCTTGAATAACGAAACAGGCATAAAAGGGATATCCTCAACACGATCGACAGTCCCGGGAGAACAGTCCAGAGCCTTGCAGAACTGTTGATACACGCTGTTGCTTTCATATTGAAAACGAAACACCTCAAGGGAAAGAGCATCAAAATCTGAGTCTCCCTTCAGAGAAAACACCCGGTTTATCAGATCCGCTGTATAAGGCATGTGTTTTGACCACTTTCATTCATTTCATTCAAAGATACACATTCCGGTTTATTAAACCATCAAAAGACTACTGTCAAACAGGCATCAAATGATGCAGCTCCATGTTGAATCAACAATCAACAGATGTAGCAAACATCCACGACCTTACTGGCAAATTTATTACATTTGTATAGGACAAATCATCACAATAACCGGACATTCATGAACGAAAACCTGGATCCCTCTGCTGACCGGCTGAGTAAAGAGGAACGCATTCTGGAGCAGACGTTACGGCCGGATACATTTTCCAGCTTTACCGGCCAGTTCAAGGTGGTGGAAAACCTGAAGGTATTTGTAGGTGCTGCTTCGCAACGCGGGGAAGCTTTAGACCATGTATTGCTGCACGGGCCTCCCGGACTTGGGAAAACCACCCTCGCTCATATTATCGCCAATGAGATGGGGGCTGGCATCAAAATTACATCGGGTCCGGTGCTTGACAAGCCGGGCGACCTGGCTGGTCTGCTCACCAACTTGGAACCCGGCGATGTGATCTTTGTCGACGAGATCCACCGGCTCAGTCCGGTGGTGGAAGAATACCTGTATTCGGCCATGGAAGATTTCCGGATAGATATCATGATCGAGACCGGTCCCAACGCCCGCAGTGTTCAGCTCTCACTTAACCCGTTCACCCTGATTGGTGCCACAACACGCTCGGGGCTCCTAACATCCCCCCTGCGTGCGCGTTTTGGCATCAACGCACGCCTCAACTATTACGATGCCAAGTTATTGCTACAGATCATCAAACGGTCGGCCGGCATTTTACATGTAGACATTACCGATGAGTCAGCCCGGGAAATCGCCCGGCGAAGCCGCGGCACGCCGAGGATCGCCAATGCGCTGTTGCGAAGGGTGCGTGACTTTGCACAGATGAAAGGCGACGGCAACATCAACATGGAAATAGCCCTTTATGGCTTGTCTGCCCTCAATGTGGATCAATACGGTCTGGATGAGATGGATAACAAAATCCTTTCCACCATCATCGACAAATTTAAAGGAGGCCCTGTGGGGCTGTCCAATGTAGCCACCTCCGTGGGAGAGGATGCCGGCACCATCGAAGAGGTGTATGAACCCTATCTGATCCAGGAAGGGTACATCATGCGTACCCCGAGAGGCCGTGAAGCAACCGAGATCGCCTATCAACATCTCGGACGTGTAAAAGCCTCCGGCGGGAAGACGCTGTTTGATTAGGGGAAAAAGCTGGAAGCTCGAAGCTGGAAGCTGGAAGGAAGAAGAAAAGTGCAGGCCGGACTTGGCCGGCCTGCCATTTACAAAAAAAGGCCAGTGGTAGACGCAGCACTTGGGCTGCGTTCCCATGAGAGGAAGTGAAGACACGAAGACCCGAGGAAACGAAGATGCGAGGATGTGAAGCCAACAGCCAAGGGCTAAATGAAAGCGCTAAATAACTATTGAATGACAAGGCGAAGCCTTAAATGACGCGAAGCAAATGACGGCGTCTAGCGCCAAATGACAAGGCGAAGCCTTAAATGACGCGAAGCAAAT
>CAYMDX010000034.1:0-7303 GCA_964389125.1 uncultured Bacteroidales bacterium | reverse complement strand
TGACGGCGTCTAGCGCCAAATGACAAGGCGAAGCCTTAAATGACGCGAAGCAAATAGTGCTTTAGATATAAACATTGAAAGACCCGCAACATCATACCGGAATACTGAAAGAAAAGGCCGCTCAGCTGGGGTTTGATGCCTGCAGGGTGGCCCGTGCCACCGCCTTGACCAGCCATAAACAGGTGTTCGCCGACTGGCTTGCGCAGGAACACCAGGGTCGCATGTCCTACATGAAAAACCATTTTGAGAAACGGCTGGACCCACGTCTATTGGTTGAAGGGGCTCAGTCGGTGGTCGTGGTGGGAATGAACTACTACCCGCCACAACATCAGCCAGCGGAAACGAACTACCGAATTGCCAGGTACGCCTATGGCCTGGACTACCACCTGGTCATCAAAGATAAGCTGCAGCAATTGGCGGATACACTCAGTAGCGTAGCCGGCGAACACAACTACCGGATATTTTCTGATTCAGCTCCGGTTTTGGAAAGATCCTGGGCACAGGAAAGCGGCCTGGGAAACACAGGCAAAAATGCCTGTTTGATCTTACCCCGAAAGGGAAGCTATTACTTTCTTGGAGAGCTGATTACCAGCCTGGAACTCTGTCCCGATGACCCTTTCCGGAAAGATCTTTGCGGAACATGCACAAAATGCATGGACGCTTGTCCTACCGGGGCTATCATAGCCCCCGGCCAGCTCGATGCACGGAAATGCATCTCCTATCTTACCATCGAACTAAAAGATCCAATTCCAGATATCTACCGAAACAAAACAGAGGGATGGGTGTTTGGCTGCGACATCTGCCAGGAAGTTTGCCCACACAACCGTCACGCAAAGCCACACCAGGTGGCAGGACTGATGCCGCTTTCAGCAATCACCGAATGGAAAGACCACGACTGGGAAACCTGTACACGTACCATGTTCAACAAACACATCAAAAAATCGCAATCCCCCCTTTCCAGGATAAAGTATGAAAAGTTGATGGACAATATCACTTGCGCAAACGCAAGCTCTCAATAAGCATGTCGGGCACACGCTCTTTGCGTGCACGGATAAACTCCCCGAACTCCTCATCGCTCATGTTGCGCTTATCCTGTATCAACAGCTTGATGGCAAAGGGAAAAGCAATCAGCGACAACATGTCTACAAAGAACTGGGTGGGATCAACCGGCCGTATATTTCCCTTCTGGCTTTCTTCCATGAGCTGGCGCGTAAATTCATCGGTCGCATAGAGGTTACTGATTGCCTTCATTTCAGTTATTTGCTCCTGGCTGCGATGTAAGATGGCCATCACGAAAGAGACCAACAAAGGATTCTCAGACAGCATATCTATATATGCCCTCACGTACTGACGTATCTTATCATCGAGAGCCAGGTCACTGTTAAGGATGCGAATCAGCTGCTCTGAATGCTTCCTTACAAGCCCTGAAAATATGGCATCAAACAAATTCTCTTTACTGCGAAAATAATAGTTCATCAGAGCCAGGTTGATGCCGGCTTTGGATGCGATTTCCCTGACACTGGTGCGATCTACCCCTTTTTCCAGAAAGAGTTCAGTGGCAGCATCAAATATTTTTTGTTCTGTATTTTTTGACATAATACACGTTATTAAAGGTTACCATACAAAGATAATCATTTACATGTTTAAAACGATGTTTAAAACAATTATTGCTATCTTTACACATTAAAACCAATTTCATGCCAAAACTGTTTCAAAAGCATCAGCTATTTATTTTAGCATTGCTTACCGGCTTGTTGCTGGCTTTAAGCTGGCCGGCGCGGGGGTTGCCGTTCCTTGCTTTCGTTGCCTTTATCCCTCTGCTTTGGGTAGATGAATCGCTCATTATGCGGCAAAAAGGGGGGCGTCCCATACAATTTTTCCTGTTTGCCTGGTCTGGTTTTTTTATCTTCAACCTGCTAACCACGTGGTGGATTGTATATGCGACGATTCCCGGCATGATCGTGGCCGTAATCCTGAACGCCATTTTTATGACCATCCCCTGGTGGCTCATGCATGTCAGCCGCCGTGTTCTACGGGGCAACCAGGGTCCCTTGTCCATTGTGTTGTTCTGGTTAAGCTTTGAATACCTGCACGCAAGGTGGGAACTGAGCTGGAGCTGGCTTGACCTGGGCAATGTGTTTGCGGCCAATCCGGCCTGGGTACAATGGTACGAATACACCGGTACCGCCGGAGGCAGCCTTTGGGTGCTCATCATCAATCTGATGCTGTTTTTCGCTTTTAAGCAGTATTTTCAACAAAAAACGGTCACAAAACGAATTAAAGGGAACTTTTTCCTGGCCCTTGCCATCTTCGTGATCCCGTCCATTATATCCTTTCACAGCTGGCTCTCTTATGAAGAAGAAACAGATGCTGCAGAAATAGTAATCATACAACCTGCAGAAGACCCCTACGCGCCTGTTCAGGGGCGGGCCGACTTTCATGAGCGCGTTGACCAGCTGATCGAGCTGGCCAACCAAAAGGTCACGCCTGAAACCCGTTTTGTAGTAGCCCCGGAAGGTGTCAATCCCCGTGGAATCTGGATGCATGAAGCAGAATCACACTACACAGTAAAACAGATCCGGGAACACCTGTCGCAATACCCGGACCTCATCTGGGTTTTGGGCAGTTTCACTTACAAAATGTATGATACCGACGAAGAGGCTACGCCATCTGCCAGGCCATACAGAAACACCAACCACTATTACGACACATTCAATTCTGCTATTATGATCGAAGCAGAACGTGACCTGCAGTACTACCATAAATCGAAACTGGTTCCCGGCATTGAACGAATACCTTACTTTCAGCTCTTTAAACCGATGTCGGGAGTGATAAGTCACTTTGGTGGTATTGCCGGCAGCCTGGGCGTACAACAAAACAGAAGTCTTTTTGAGACAGGCGATGGAACAAAAATTGCCCCGGCCGTCTGTTACGAATCAATCTACGGTGATTTTATGGCCGGCTCCATAAGACAAGGGGCAGAACTGGTGTTTATAATCACCAACGACGGCTGGTGGCGGGACACCCCCGGCTACCGGCAACACAATCAGTATGCCCGTCTGAGGGCTGTTGAAGCACGCAGGAGCATTGCCCGCTCCGCCAGCACAGGGATCTCTTCCTTCATCAACCAGAAAGGACAAGTTATTAAAAGAACAGACTGGTGGGAAAAGGAAGCGATGAGCACCAGCCTGAACAAACATGATGTAAACACGTTTTTTGTCCGACGTGGGAACTTCCTGGGCAGGATTGCGCTGTTTATCACTTCATTGTACCTGTTATCGATCCTGGTCCAATGGATTATTTACCGAAACAAACCAAGATTATAACGGTCATCCCTTTGTAAGCAGCGAAGGGTTTTCCTGAAAAAAGCCTGCTGTATTTTTTGCCGCTTCATCCATGGTCCGGAACCTTATACCGAGGGCCTCTTTTGCTTTTTGATTTGAGAAATATCGTGTGTTATGCGCATTTTGTGCTGTTTCCCTGGAAAGCAGCGGCTTCTTTCCGGTGATAAAGCTTCGGAAAGCTTCCAGACGCCACGCCAGCCCGCTCATAAAACGACCGGCAGAAAACGATGGCGGTTTCACACCGGCATGTTTGGCCAATAAGGAAAAGACCTCTTTATAGGACAGGTTTTCACTGTTGAGAATAAAACGCTGCCGTTCAACCGGACTTTCCATCAGGTCGACCATAGCAGCAGCTACATCACGGGCATCCACAAAGCCGGTGACACCCTGTGTGTAAAACTTCATACCGCGGGCAACAGACTGGTAAAATTGGGCGCTGGAGCGAGCAGGGTCGCCTGGTCCTATCACCACGGTCGGGTTCACGATAACAACGTTAAGGCCTTCTTCTGAGGCCCGCCACACTTCACGTTCAGCACCATATTTACTCATGGCATACCAGGAATGGCTTCCGGAAGTTTTCCAAACCAGGTTTTCATCAATAACATCACCCGGTTGTGGCTGACCCAGAGCAGCAACGCTGCTGCAATGGCAAAGCCCGGAAACCCCCTTCTGCAAAGCAACATTTACCACGTTGGCCGTCCCGTCAACATTGGCTTTCATCATAGCCTGGCGGTCCTGTGGCATAAAGGAAACCATCGCAGCACAATGATAAACAGATTGAATGCCATCCATGGCTTCCTGCAAACCGGTAACGTCATTGATGTCACCATCCATCCATTCGATCATCCCAAAAAGATCACCGCCTTTTCCCGGATCATACCAGTCAAATATCCGTTCAACCATGCCTGTATTGCTGCCTGCGCGCTTCAGGGCACGTACTTTTTTATTTCTGGCAGCAAGTTCATACAGCAAATGCGCACCGACAAGGCCTGTTCCTCCTGTTACAAGTATCATATTTACAAAAGTAGGCAAAATTGTTTTCCGATAATGACCTGATTAACAGTTTCGTTGAACAAAAGCGCCAGCAGAACCCCTGCGTTTATACAAAAGTTGTGCATATGGCCGGGCTTTTGTTACTTTGCATAGAACCAACCCCTAATCTTCAAGCTATGAAAAAACTATTATTACTATTGACTGGCATCCTGATATGTGGATCAGGATTTGTATCAGCCCAGGAGTTGAATCCTTTTGACCCGCACACCATGTGGGAAATGAAACGTATTGGCAACCCGGTGGTATCACCTGACGGACAATGGTCTGCTTTTACGGTAACGGATTACGACATTGAAGGCAACTCTTCGGCAAGCAACCTGTTTCTTTTGAACAATGAGACCGGCGATTACCGTCAGATAACTTTTAGTGACAGTGACAGCGGTCCTGCCTGGAGTCCGGACGGGAACAAGCTGGCTTTTGTTTCGCGCCGTCATGACGGCCCCGGACAGATCTACATTCTAAACCTGGATGGTGGTGAAGCGCGGCAAGTAACCGACCTTCCCGTAGGCGTATACGGTGTAAAATGGTTCCCGGACGGCAACAAACTCGCTTTTGCTGCCAACATCCTGCCCGACTACAGTGGCGACTGGGACAAGCACCGGGAGCTGCAGCAGGCTAAGGAGGAAGATCCCGTCTCCGCAAGGGTCACCGAAAACAATGTGTATCGCTACTGGGATACATGGCACACAGAAGGTTATCTTTCAAGAATGTTTACCCTCGACCTGGAAACCGAAACGGTAACTGACCTGATGCCCGACAATGGCAACTTTTTCGGCTATATGGGCGGTGTTTCCTATGATATTTCGCCTGACGGTGAAACCATTGCCCTGAACAAAAACGCTACCAAACCACCCTATGAGCGACTAAATCAGGCTATTTTCCTGGTCCCCACCGACGGCAGTGGAGAGATACAAAATATTACCGAAGAGAATCCGGCCCATGACAGGAACCCTGTTTACAGCCCCGACGGACGTTATATCCTGTACGGCAGGCAGTCGATTTATCATTTTTATGCTGACAGGGTTGTCATGACGCTCTATGACACAGAAAATGGCTCCCGCACAGAGATCAGCGACAACATAGACCTAAGCACTGAACAGTGGTTTTGGTCAGATGACGGTGAGACCATTTTCTTCCATGCTCAAGACAGGGCCATGAAATCTATCTTCAGCATTCCGGCGACAGGCGGAGAACGCACTGAAATATTCCGGGGAGGCACCAACAATGGCGGCCAGCTCGCCAGTGACGATCACCTGGTGTTTAACCACCATAACCTGAGCGCGCCCCCGGAAATCTATCGTGTCAATCTGCAAAACGAAGAAGCAACGAAGCTTACAGGCTTTAATGACACCCACGTGGAGCGCACAGACTGGGGAGAGATCGAAAATGTAACCTACAAAGGCGCCAATGACGAGGACATTCAGATGTTCATCAATTACCCGCCCGGATACGATCCTGACAAAGAATATCCGCTGGTGATGATGATCCATGGCGGCCCGCACGGCATCTTCGGCGATTCGTTTCATTTTCGCTGGAACAGTCAGCTGTTTGCCGCCCCGGGATACATTGTGGCAATGCCCAACTTCCATGGTTCATCGAGCTTCGGACAGGAATTTGTAAAGAGCATTCACGGCAACCATGCGGAACTGCCCTACCGCGACATTATGAAAGCCGCCGATTACATGGTTGACCGCGGCCTCGTAGATGAAGACCGAATGGCAGCCACCGGAGGCAGCTATGGTGGTTATATGGTAACCTGGATTGCCGGTCATACCGACCGCTTCGCCTGCCTGATCAACCATGCAGGTGTGTATGACCTGTACCTCCAATTCGCGTCAGACCACTCCGCCAACCGCAAGTACCAGTATGGCGGCGCCCCGTGGGAAAACACCGAACAAATGCAGGAGACCAATCCGGCATCTTACGCGGAAAATTTCTCCAGCCCGATGCTGGTCATACACGGCCAGAACGACTACCGTGTACCAGTGGCTCACGGATTCCTTGTTTACAACATCTATAAAAACATGGGACTGGATGCACGGCTGGTATACTATCCGTACGAAAGCCACTGGATATTGACCCCGCAGAACTCATTATACTGGTATGATGAATTTTACGGGTGGCTGAACAGATACCTGAATTAGGTGAAACTGTCCGACACCTTTAATGTTGGCAAGTTGTAACAAGCCTGCATAGTGAAGCGTGGTAGGTCAGTAAATCAAACTCTTTTGTATTTTCGTTGTTCACCTGATATCCATGCACCCCGGTAAACGTCTTATTCGCAAAAGCATTCATCTGGGAACAGGACTGGTTGTCCTGGGCTTAACGTTTTTGTTTGAAAAGCCGGTTTTACTGGCCCTGATTGGAGTGGGGACTATTTTCGCTTTTCTGACATACCATTACAAAACGTTTCACCTTCTTCACAAGACGAGCGATGCCAGTCTGGGCACACTTTTTTATCCCGTGGGTTTATTAACGGCGTTCATCCTGTTGTATAACATGCCCCTGACTTTTTTCCGTATATCCCTGTTGTTACTTACCATTTCGGATACCGTAGCCAATATTACCGGACATATCAGACCCGGAAACCGGTATTTTAACTTATTTAAAAAAGAAGAAAAAAGTTTTTACGGGGTGCTTGGCTTTGCAGGGACAACACTTTTGATCTTTAACATAATGCTGCCTGACTCCTATTTTGGCTGGCATGCATACGTGTTATGGGCGATCATGCTGGCCGCCATTTTTGAGATAGTCTCATTCAGGGGGTCTGACAACTTTTCGGTTCCGGCGGGAACTGCTCTTTTCTTTCTTATTATGGAAACCAGTGAAAACAACCTGTTCTTTTTGATACCGGTTTTCCTGGTTACAGCCACGGGGTCCTATCTGTTATATCGTATGGCGTTGCT
>CAYMDX010000033.1:0-18236 GCA_964389125.1 uncultured Bacteroidales bacterium | reverse complement strand
GAAGAAGATATCTATACCATCACGTTCGACGCAGAAGAAGGCGACCATGAGTATAAGTATTTCATTGTGGAAGACGAGCCCACCTGGGATCTCGGAGAATGGGAGGGTGATCCGAACCGTGAGCTTACAGTCGAGGCGGATATGGTTGTTGATGAAGTATGGGCTGACCTGGTAACTTCTATTGACGAAATTGACGAGGATCAGCTGCTGACCATTGATATTTATCCAAATCCTGCTTCTTCACAGTTGCATGTTGATTCCAGACATGAAATTATTGACGTTAGTGTTTACGATATTACCGGCCGTATGCTGATACAACAAACAGAAGATGTGATCAATGTATCTGGCCTGCGCACCGGCGTCTATATCATTCAGGTGAACACTTCTGAAGGTATTGAAGCATACAGATTTAATGTAGCGAGATAATAAATTTTTTTCGGAAGAAAATAAAAATGCCGTTTCCTTTTCTGGAAACGGCATTTTTATTTGGATGCAACGCACATAAATTGTTGCTTTGGATAAAAAGTTGCTTTAGGCGGGTAGATGTACAATAACTTTACTCACCTTCCCTGTACGCATATATATCTCTTCTGAAAGCGCTCTTGGAATAGTCATCGTATTTTCCTTCTCTACCTTTCCATTTATTATAATTTCCAGTCCTTTTTTGTTCTCACTCTTTATAATATAAAAAGGCGTATTACAATATGAAAAAATTAATTGAGGTGTTTTAGATGAATCAAATTCAGTATTCTGTATTAAAGTCGGATCAATTGTAATACAACCATCTTCAATTACCAAACCCAGCTCATTAAACCTGCTAAGAATATCCTCCTTTACCTGTCCGGTCATTCCCGGTTGTTGTGCACCCATCATAGAAGGAGTATGAGAATATGGATCTGTTGGAAAAGCACCATAGTTTTGAGGATTCTTGTGTAATCCTATTCCTTCCTTCACCTTGTAATAGTATTCCTCTAACATGCTTAGATGCAGGGATTTACTTTCTGACCTGGCAAAATTCATAATATTATCACCAATTGCCAGTAATAATTTGGAAACCATGTGCCAGTATATACTTCCTAAGCCTTCATATTTATAAAAAGATCCTGAACGGCCGGTAAAATACCGGTGTTGAAAAACCGATTCGTAAATATCAAATATAACCTGTCTTTCTGATTTACTAATTTTCCGGTTAAGCTCTTGTGGCAGATTTTCCAAAGCCTGCTCCAGATCCCTTTTATTTCTAAAATCAGCGCTAAAGTGATACTTACCCTCCTCATCCTGCTTAATAATCTGGGTGTTTCCTTCAGCAAGTAAAGTTTGTAAAAGCTCCGATTTTTTAATTAATTCGGCTGGAATATTATTTTTATTCAAAAAGCCAGGAACCTGAGGGAAAGGATAAAGTAAAAAGCTTTGCTGATCTTCCCTCCATAAGTCACTGTCAAACAATGATTTTACTATAAACAGGCTTTCTTCGGGATCGCAAATACCGCTATTGAGCAGTGCAACCTGTCCTTCAAGCATCAGATAAAGATGCTGAATGCGGATCGAATCACCACTAAATTCAAGCAAATTATAAGAATGATATAAGCCATCATCCCTTTTATTGGCAAAAACACTTTGATCAAGATATTGTATTGCCAACTTGTAAAAGGCTAAAATGTCAGTTTTAGTTATAGATTTTTCTTTACCCGAAAAACCCTTATAAACAGAATTTCTGTATTCTTCACCGCTTCTTCCCAGCCGATCTGTGATATCCCTGCGTGAAACGTCTGAAAAGCCTTGTTTTAATAAGGATTGATTGTTTTCCAGAACCTTATTTATATTTTTCCAAAACGTATAGACTTCTTCTGAAACTGTAAACGCTTCATTTGCAGATTCCTTAACAAGATCTAAAAAGAAACTGGTAAAACGTCGTAAATGGTACAATGTAACCATAGAAGCTCCATTACCAACCAGCGCATTGTTAGCATCATTCCATTCAGGTCTTTGCGTATTAAGCCATATACCCGCTTCAGGGACGAAGTTGCTCAACTTGGTAAGTAGAGTGACTAATATCTTCTCTTTAAATGTAGCTTTTACTGTTTGGTTATCATTGAACCCAACCAGCTTTCCATCAGATCCGATTTGTTGACTTCGGCTAATTAGTTTTTCATGCAGGTCGTGGTCAAAAACAATTGTATCCTGTGGGTTATCAACGATTTCATTATAGCTTCTTATACGATATGGAACATTGGCGTATACATAGAATTTTTTATTTAATTTTTCGAACAATTGTCCGGGGAAAAACTTTTCATGTAATTCCAAAAGCTTTAGCAGATAAATAATTTGATGATCGCACCAATATCCTATAAAAGACCATGGATTATCAGGTTCTGGTACTTCCCAGTCAAAACCATCTCGTGTTATGCGAAAGGGGTTATAACCATCAACCGTAGAAGCGTTCAGAAATCTGCATATCATACCGGGTAAAAATTTTGGAAAGGAAAAAGATAATGCTTCCCAATTTTGGAATATATCCCTCCAATTTCCCTGGTAATAAAGCAATGATGTACCATCCGGATTTTTTACGCGTATATCAAACCTGTTCCATGGCCGGCTGGGATCTCCATGCCGCCTGCTGAAACTTAAAGGCAAATACGCTAAAGTTAATCGCAACAAGTCACTATCGTTGCTATTAAAAGCGATCCTATGCAGGTCCGGCAGCTTTATATAGCCTTTGTCATCACCAAAAAGCGCTTTTGAACGCTTATAAGTCTCTCTATTGTATGTTTTAAGATGGTCAAAAAAATCGTTCAGGTCAATATCGTAGTTGTTTTCAAAAACGCCGCCACGCATGATATTAAACAAAACATTGGAAAAGTGTCTTCTGTCGTTTAACTTGTCCCCTGTATTTTGCATACCATCTGATAGTTCAACAAGGGCATTCAACTTTTCTGCATCAGCTTGTACATGGCTTTCGATATACGAACCAATATCTTTTTCGTTCTGTATAAAATTTTTAAGGGAGATTACCTGTGAACTATCTTTACTTGTATCTGCGATTATATACCATATTTTTTGTTCATGTGGGTTAATCTTTTCCTTGCTGTGAATAAAAAAAGCTGTTTTGACTCCAAAAACCAGATCTTCTGATTGAACATCCTTGCCTGTTCGGATATTTTCCAGTTGTCGTGAACTAAGCAGCATTTTATCAGCTTCTAAACCATGGGTCCACACAGTATTGGTTCTGAGAGCTTCGCTGGGTTCAGCTTTATCCACAGGGATTGATGACATACGTATCAATGCAAGCGGTGTTTTGGGGATTTGTTCACATATTTTATAAGCATCCAGCAAGGTACTCATTGTTTCCTGAGTCTCCTTCGTGACGCCATAAGGCAGTATGTTTTGCAGACCATCAGTAATGTCAAACTCCCTGGCGTTATCTCCGATATTTTCAATGTTGCTTTTTCTGATCCAGCCCAACTTGTCACAACTCATCCAGGTGTAACTGAATTTAAGCTGGAGATCATAATTAATCTCTTGAAATATGATCTTATTGCTGCTGGTGTTTTTATATACATTGCGCTGTACCTTATATAAATCTTGATAATATGTTGAAAACGGTTCCCAGATAAGAAGTTTGTTCTCATCAAAAACCCTGATAATGGTTTTAGGACCGGTTAACTCCGAAGTGTCATGAATCTTATCATCAGTATAATAAGGGAAAAGCGCATTTTGAAAATTTTGTCTTCCGGCAGTAAGACCGCCATTGCCTGAGAGAAACATCCACAAGTCAGAACTACTCACAATGGTCATAAAGAATGGATCCATCATGTCATAATTCTCAATACAGTAGAACGACTCCTCATCAATTGTTGTAATATATCCTTTAACACCTTTTTTTTCAATACTTTTAAGGTACTGTGCCGCAACATGAGGTGTTTTTTTCAACATTATATTTAATTTTTTAGTTCAAATTATTTTTTCAGTTGATAATGGAAAAACCTATTTACCCTGATTAATCCAGGTTGAACCTATTTATTGCCGGTGTAGAAGAATCTTTTCGTACGCATATTAGCAGGTCTTCCACCTATGATTATTTCAAATTCCCCTCTTTCGGCTATCCATTCATTATCTGTTCCAACATATTTCAAATCATCATAATGTACAGGTAATTCCACAACTTTGGTTTCATTCGGCTCCAGGTATATTTTATCAAAACCAATTAATTTGCGGTCATCTGGAGCAATTGTAGCAACAAGGTCGCGAATAAAAAGCTGAACCACCTCTTTACCTGCTCTATCGCCGGTATTGGTTACTTCCACAGATACTTTCAGACCATCACCTGTATTCACAGTGTCTGTAGAGAATTTTACATTTGAGAATTCAAAATGTGTATAGCTTAAACCATGGCCAAATTCCCATTGTGGATTAAACCCATTCATTTCAAAATTAACATCCAGTTTATCACTTCCCTTATGTTGATAAGGAATTAATGATCCGGTGTATCTCGGGTAAGTATATGGTAGTTTCCCACTAAAGTTTTCCCGGCCACTTATAAGGCTTGCCAATGCACGTCCTCCTTCATGTCCTGGCCAATAAGCATGAATAACAGCCTTTGAAAGAGGTTCAGCTTCGCGAATAATACGGGGACGTCCTTGCAGCATAACAAGCACGATAGGTTTTCCACTTTCATGCAGGATTTCAATCAGTTCAATTTGATTTGCCGGCAACGTCAGGTCATTTATATCAGAAGGCTTTTCAGTTAGCGGCTCTTCGCCAACACACACAAAAATTATGTCTGTTTCTTCAGCCTTTCCCATCAAGTGTTCTTTATCCTCTATAAAGCCATCTTCATATCCGGTGCCAGGTGTATATAAAACATCATCTTCCCCATAAACAGCTTTCATTGCCTCAAAGAAAGTTTTTTTATCAGGATCATCATATGTCGGATCGTTTCCAGCCCAGGTACGGCTCCATGGTCCGTTAAGTGCAGTTAAAGCATGCGCTGTTGGTCCGGTTACCAATATTTTTGGACCTTTTTCTTCCAGGGGTAATATATCATCCTGATTTTTCAGTAGCGTAGCGGTTTCCAGGGCTGCTTCATAGCTTTTTTGGGCATATTTTTCTGAGCCAAAATCCGGGTAATTGTCAGGATCAGTATAGGGTTCTTCGAAAAGGTTTAGTTTAAATTTTACGAACAAAACCCTTCTTACCGCATCATCGATCCGGCTCATAGGTATTTCTCCTTCTCTGACAAGGTCAACTATATGTTCAGCAAAGCTTGCATCATACGGCGCCATGCTTATGTCTAAACCAGCCATAACAGCTATCTTTGCTGCTTCACGACTGTCAGGAGCTACATTATGCACTTCGGCTAATCTATCGATGTCTGCCCAGTCGGAAATCACCAACCCTTTAAAACCAAGTTCACCTTTAAGCACATCTGTTATCAAATATTCGTCAGCATGTCCCGGAATACCATTTACAGTTCCTGAATTCAGCATTACTGAAATGGCTCCTTGTTCAATAGCTCTCCTGTAAGGCTCAATATGATACTGACGAAGATACCTTTCAGGAATAATTGCAGAGCTACGGTCTTTGCCGGCCATAGGCATGCCATAACCGATAAAATGTTTCAAGCATACCGCAACACTTGTGTTATCTGATAATGATTCACCCTGAGAGCCTTTTACAAAAGCTTCTCCCATGACACTATTCATATAAGTGTCTTCGCCAAAAGTTTCAAAAATTCGCCCCCATAGTGGTTGCCAGGTAACATCAAGTACAGGTGCATAATTCCACGGCAATGACGAAGCGCGAAGTTCATATGCCGTAATTTCACCCATTATTCTGGCAAGTTCAGGATTCCAGCTTGCAGCCAGGGCAATCTGGTGTGGAAAAAGGGTTGAACCGGCAGTATAATTAGCACCATGAACTCCATCCATGCCAAATAATACGGGTATCTGATGCCGTGAATTTTCCATCACATAATCCTGTACGGATTTTATTATACGGTGCCATTCTTCGGTACAGGGTGGATAAACTCCCTTGTTTTGGACTGAGCCTACATGGTTTTCCAGCAATAATTCTTTCATATTTGCTGTGTCTAATAATAGGGTGTCTGCGTCAGTCCAGAAAGGCCCCTGCATAAGAGCCGTAAGCCCAATGTTAGTCATTTGGCCCGCCTTCTCCTCTAATGTAAGCAAACTTAATAAGCTGTCGGCTTTTTGAAAATATTTATCATCAGCTCCATTCGTTGAAAACAGCAAACTTGTATTTAACGAAAATAATAATGTGATAAAGAATATTTTAAGCAATACATATTTGATCATAAAAGGGAAATTTTATTATTAAGGCAAAGGGTTGTGTCAGCCAGCACTTTTATTACTAAGGTGATGAGACCGTCATGCGATGAGGCGGTCATGCCAGGAATTAAACAGAAAGGCAGACAATTATAATGAACACCTAAAAAATATTCACTGCTATTTTTTATTCGATTAAGAACGGAATATTTCCGGTACCGGCATGGTCATATTCATCTGTAACATACACATATATGCGATATTCGCCAGCCTGGGCAGGGGCTTTAAACCTAACTTCATCCAGCGTTGCTGATATAATCAGGTTTTCAATAGTTTCTGGCCTTTGTTCGAAATCTCCTCCATCACTTAATTCTTCCGGTTCAGGCATAACTTCGGCTCTCACATTGAGGTTGTCCATATGAGGATGCTCTACATCAAATGTCACCACATACTCCTGGTCACTTTCCAATATTACACTATCATAACGCCCTCCTTCATCTTCAATAAAAAGATCATGGAAACGTGGTGCCATATTATCAGGCCATTCACCGGTCCAATAATATTCCATTACATTAATAGCCTCTGTCTTTTCTCCTTGTTCGGTAAAAAGCCCGTACCATGAGGGAGTACGTTCTTGTTTCTGGCCCCATAGAAAGACATATGAACCCATACAATTGTTATCATCAGCTAAAATAGCTTCTTTATAGCGTTCTTTAATGGCTTCTGCCTTTTCTGTGGAGGTTTGTTCTATTGGACGACCCCAATCTGTTCTTGGCACTTCCCAATGCCCTGTAGCGCCCCACTCTGTGACAAGGTATGGTCCATCGTATTCTGCTTCCTTCAATCTTTGCTGGAGATTGATAATATCACCATACATTTGGATAGAGATAAAATCCAGGTCAGGGCAATTCTCGGTAATATACGCAACCTCATCTTTACCAATACCTGCCAGCATAGTAGTGGTAACATGATTACCATCAACATCTTTTATCATGCGTGCAATATCATTAACAGCATCCCACACTCTTTTATTGGTATACCGTAAGTTAAGTTCATTACCTATACCCCAACCCAGAAGAGCCGGATGATCCTTTAGCTCTTTCACCTGTTTTCTGAATTTTTCCAGTTGTTCAGCTACAGCTTCCTCATCATCGTAATCAAAGCCATGTCTTTCCCGGGCAACATCAAGACCCATCATGACCATCAGTCCGTGCTCCCAGGCATCATCCAAAACTTCTTTGCCGGTACGCAGACCGTCATCTACACGCCAGGTACGTATGGAATTACCACCGTGTTCTGTTACACGATGGCAAGGGCCGAATTCACACCCTGCACCTCTTACAAAAAACACTTCATCGTCCACATATAAGCGGTACTTACCATCTACCTCTTTCATTTCTACTTTTGAAGGCCCTACCTCCATGGGGTCTGCTGCTTTTGATTCATTCTGTCTGTTTTGACATCCGGCTATGATCAAAAACAGGGCGATTATAACCGAGAGATTTTTAATTTTTTTCATAATACAATGTTTATTTTTTGATTAATATGGATTCTAATTCTTCAAGTGATTTTCCTTTCGTTTCGGGTACAAAACGCCATACGAAAAGGAGTGTAATAAACCCGAAAACAGCATAAATAAAATACGTATTGCTTGACCCTAAATATTCTATCTGCACCGGGAATAAAGTTGCCACACTAAAACTGACGATAGAATTCCAGAATCCCATGATTGAAATCGCAAGCCCGCGCAATTTATTTGGAAATATTTCAGAGAGCAGGGTCCACATTACCGGACCAAGTGATACAGCAAATGAAGCCACAAATAGTATTAAGCCAATTAAAACCCAGGTGGCATTGATACTTATGGAGTGTCTTAAAATCAATTCTTTATGGCTATTATATGTATCTTGACCCACTTTATCAGTTACCAGGCTAAAAAATGTAATTTCATTTTTAAATTCCTGACCCTCCAACTCGGAAAGTTTTGCTATGTTTTTTACATGCTTTTCATCAAAGTCACTTTCATGAACTTCCTCCATAAGTGTGTTCATAGTGCCTGAATCAATATCATATTGAGCTTTATGGAAGGAACCACCTACAATAGCCATTGAAATAAATATACCTATGGCACCAATGTATAAAAGCTTTTTTCTTCCAAAGCTGTCTATGAGGAAAAGAGCTACAACGGTCATAATCACGTTGGTCAGACCGATTATTATAGCCTGCATAAATGCAGCATCTGTGGCACCACCAGCCATTTCAAAGATCATAGGCGCATAATAGAAAATGGCATTTATTCCGGTTATCTGTTGAAAAAATGCTATCCCAAAACCAATGATCAATACTATTTTCATCCTGGAAGTAAACACATCACCCCAACTGGGTCTAGATTTGACCTCTTCTTCTTTCAGGCTGTCTTTGATTTCCTGATATATAGGCATGGCTTTTTCTTCGCCATTGACTTTAGCCAGCACATTTTTTGCTTCATCCTCTTTTCCTTTTTGCATAAGCCATCTGGGACTGCGTGGTACAAGGAAAAGTAAACCAAAGTAGGCAAGTGCAGGCAAGGCTTCAATACCAAGCATTACGCGCCATTTTAAGTCAATGTCATCAACAACTTGCTGAAAATAATAGTTGGAAAAATAAGCTATTGAAATACCAATTACTATATTCAGTTGGTTAAATGTTACCAATGTGCCCCTGAGTTTTTTCGGTGCTATTTCGGCAATATACATTGGCGCAACCAGTATGGCAATACCAACACCAAAACCACCCAAAACACGTGCAATTAAAAATGAAATAATATCAAAAGCAACTGCTGTGCCTAAAGCACTCAAGGTAAACAGAACGGCCGTTAATATTAATGCTTTTTTCCGTCCGAAAAAATCTGCAATCCGTCCGGCACTGATATTCCCAACAATTGCTCCCAGAATAACCGCACTTACAGAAAACCCTAAAAGCATTGAGCCTGTATCTAAATTGAAAGTATGTCTGTAGAATGGAACAGCACCGGAGATAACCGCACTGTCAAAACCGAGCAAGAACCCTCCCAGAGCAACAATCAATGATATTACTATCGAATATGTTTTCTTCCCCATTACTCTCTATAGTTATTTTATTATTTTCTTTATTTATTTATATGTATAGTTATATTAGCGTCATAATATTTCAAACGCTCCTTTTAAACCGCTTTGTGAATCAGTACCTACCCAAAGGTGATAATCGCCCGGTTCAACAACATATTCCATGTCAGGGTTGTGAAAGCCAATATCTTGTAAATGCAGATCAATAACAACTTCTGTTTCCTGACCCGGGTCAAGTTCTACCTTTTCAAAAGCCCTTAATTCTCTGACGGGCCGCGCGCGGCTTCCAAATAGTTGTCTTGTATACAGCTGAACTACTTCCTTGGCCCTATGTTCTCCTGTATTTTTTAGTGTAACACTAGCCTGAAGAATTTCGTCAGCTTCAAGTTCTGTTTTTGATAGTTGAAGATTGTCATACTCAAACGTTGTATAACTAAGACCATATCCGAATGGATACATTGGTTCAAACCCATAATCCAGGTAGTGAGAAGTATTACCTATTGAAAGTTGCGGAGCCTCCGGGGGAATTTCATCATATCTTTCCCAGGTTTCATCTGATGCTGGTTTTCCGGTATTTTTATGATTATAATACATAGGTATTGTACCAACGTGTCGCGGAAAAGTGACTGGCAGTTTTCCTGAAGGAGAATGATCCCCGAAAACCAATTCAGTTACTGCAGGCCCTGCCATGGTACCCGGGTGCCATGCATATAAAACAGCATCCATGTATGGTTGTACCTTCTCAAAAGTAACTGGTCTTCCTGCCATTATAATTGTGGCTACAGGAGTATTAGCAGATGCTATTAATTCGACCAGCTCTTCCTGGGCCCCTGGCAAATCAATATTTGCGAGACAATGAGATTCGCCGGATAAGATTGACTCTTCGCCCAAAAACAACAATACTACATCTGCACGGCGCACATCTCTCATTATACCGGAGCGGTCCATAATTTCAGTGGAGCGGCTAATCTCCAGCGCAGGATGATATAATAAGTCAATGCCATTCTTTTCAGCTTTTTCTCTCAAGGATTGTAAAGGTGTGACTGCATCCTCTTTTCGTCCGTCAAAGACCCATGTCCCGAGTTGATCATGAGGGGCATCAGCAAGCGGACCAATTAAAGCAATGGTTTCAATATCATCATCCAATGGCAAAACGTCATCGTTTTTTAACAACACATGACTTTCAATGGCCAGTTCTTTAGCATCTTCCAGATGTTTCTTATCAAGTAATTCGGGGAATTCATTGTTTATATGTGCATAAGGATCATCAAAAAGGCCAAGTTCAAACTTCATTTTTAATATTCTCCTTACGGCATCATCAATCTGCTTTTCACTAATTCTACCTTCCCTGGCCAGCTGAGGCAAATACTCTTCATAAGCAGTACTGGCCATTTCCATATCAAGTGAAGCTTGCATTGCTTTATACGCTGCTTCTTTTTCATTGGGTGTATACCCATGAACAACCATTTGAATTACAGACTCCCAGTCACTAAGCACAACTCCTTCATAACCCCATTCTTTGCGAAGCAAGTCGTTAAGCAATGCTTTATCACCGGATGCCGGGATACCATTAACTTCATTGAAAGCGGTCATAATACTTGCTGCACCGGCATCAATTGCCATTTTAAATGGAGGCAGGATAATGTCGTGGAGTTGATTTTCAGGAATGCTAACGGTGTTATAATCACGTCCGCCCTCTGCCCATCCGTAACCTGAATAATGCTTGGGACAGGAGGCAATTGTAGTAGGATCTGAAAGGTTTTCTCCTTGAAATCCTCTGACAACAGCAGCTCCAAAAATACCATTCATAAGGTGATCCTCTCCAAAACTTTCTGCTATTCTTCCCCAGCGAGGATCACGTGTAACATCAATCATAGGTGCAAAACTCCAGTTAATGCCTTGTGATGCAGCTTCAATAGCAGCATTTCTGGCACCTAATTCAACAAGATCAACATTCCAGCTGGCTGCCTGTCCCAAAGGAATAGGGGTAATGGTTCTGAATCCATGAATAACATCACGTCCGATCAGCAGGGGAATTCCATGGCTGCTTTCTTCAACTGCGATCTTTTGCAATTCATGTATTCTTTCAGGGTCCGGTTCATTAAGGACCGAACCGACCTTACCCTGACTTATAAGCTCGTCAAGTTGAGCATGATCACCATTTTTCTGCATAAGCTGACCTACTTTTTCTTCTAAGGTCATTTGGTTAATCAATTGCTCAATCTTTCTTTCAACTTCATTATTATCTGTTTCAGGGTCACATGATAATAAGACCATTGAAAACAAAACGATATTTAACCTAACAACAAATCTAACAATCATAAGCCCGGTTATTTATTGTATATAATGTCAATTGCTTATTGATATGTATTGGTATGCTTTCGTGTGATGAGCTATAACAGCATATCAAATAACTTTTGGCAAAAGATTATAAAAACCAGTTATTTCGTAACAGAAATAACTGGTTTTTAATCACTCATTTAATAAATTGAATTTATCAAAACACATACTTCCCAGAGTCTCCACAGATATCTACTCCAATAGCCAAAAAAGAATTCATAGCTATCATCACATTAGTAGGTGTTACTATTTTCAACTTATGAATGCATTATTAATCTTCATGCTCATATCCTTCTGTGATAAACTTATAGTACCATGCTATACCGTCTCCACCAATAGTACGCAGCCATAATTGATTCTCAGTAAGCTCGGTGATTTCATATAAATTATCGACCGCTCCAACATCGAAGATTGGAAAGATTGGTTTACTCTCCATTGGTGTTAGTTCCAGATACCAGGTATCGTCTTGTTCAACAAGGCTCCATGTTGCTTCGGGGGGATCAAAATCAACTTTATAATCAGTATCTCGTTCTTCCGGATTTGAATAAGCCGGATCGTCTGCTCTGAAGTCTTTTACATAACTAGCGCCGAAATTTTCATATATGAATTCGAAACCATCCAATTTGAAAGTCATTCGGTCTTCATACAATACTTCCACTCCGGCTTTATCAAGTGGTTGTGCTTGCCACCAAACAGGCTCATCTCCGTCGGCAGGGCCAACACCTATGTGACCAACGGACATACTGTCCATCGCCCAGGTTTGTCCCTCTTCAAAATTCTCAAGACCTCCACCCAACAATAACACTAAAGGATTATCGAAAAGCTCCGGATCAACTTCTTCCTGTACCAGTGACTCTGAAATGGTTGTAGAGCCACCCTGGGTGGCCAGTGTCATTTCGATAGTATATGTATCCGGAAGGGGGAACCTTCTGGATACTTTTTTTCCTGTTTCTCTAAAACCTCCGAGATTCCACTGTGTAACGCCAGTAATTCCGGATGTGTTTTCGAATATGTAATTAAATTCATCATCGGGATCCTGGGTAATTTCAAATTCAAGTTGTTCTGCAGGAACCGGTTCCCCAATATCACCCCAGTCTTCTTCATATGGTTCGCAAGATGTTAAAAATAGCGCTGTCATAACCAGCATAACACCTGCTGTTTTCAATTTGAATATATTTTTCATTTTTATTATATGTTTTTGTTAAACAACAACATTCTTTTTTATTAATAACCATCATTTTGCTCAAGCTTGTATTCGCCAGATGTTTGAAGAATTTCGGATTCAGGAATTGGCAAGTACTTCATATAATCGTCCCATGCAGTTGTTCTGCCTTCATTTATCATATCATCATCAAACAACTCATTGGTATCACCCCAGCGAACAACATCCCAAAAACGCAAGCCTTCACCAATAAACTCACGTCTGCGTTCAAGTTTTATATTTTCTTCCGTAGCAGAAATCGGGTCAAGACCGGCACGTTCTCTGATCTGATCCAGACAAAATTGTGCGTCAATACCATTCGCATTTTGACCGTGCATTACAATAAGCTCAGCTGCGTTAAGCAAAGTTTCGGCATAGCGGAATAATCTCAGATTATTCTCATAATTGAGATCCGGAGTGTAAGGTGCATCGGCATAATTATCACGTGCTGCATACTTTGCCATGAAGTAACCGGTATCCTGAAAGCGTTGTGTGTACGTGTCTTCTGCAAAATGATTGATAGATCCTGCAAGCCGTTCATCACCAGATTCAAATATGCCTACAGTTTCTTCTCTGACAGGACCAAAGCCCCATCCTCCAACAAATTCATCATTTCCGCTTAACAGGTCAACTCCATCTAACTCGGCAGGAGAAATAAATCTGGGCAGGTTGGTGCCAAACCCTGTCCATGCTGCACCCCAATCTCTGCCTTCAGGATAATGATTAACTTCAAAAATAGATTCTTCTCCAAACTCTCCTTCACGTGTCCATATCTCTGCAAAATCATCTACCAGACTGAATTCTTCGCTGTTGATAATTACAGCCATATCATCCATTACTTCACCATACCTGTCGTTGTCTTTCTGGTACATAACAACCCGTGCTTTAAGCATTTTTGCAGCAGCCTGGGTAGCTTTTCCATGATCTTCGGGAGAATTTCTCATAGGCAGCGCTTCTGAGTCAATTACAGTATCCAGATCAGCGATTATTTTTTCATATACTTCATCAGCATCAAGCTGAGGCGCCATATAGGGATCTTCGTCAACAAAATCATCATAATAATATGGGATATTGCCCCAAAATTTCCACAACCAATGCGTGTAATATGCCCTAAGGAAAATGGCTTCCGCTTTCATACCTTCCAAGACTGATTCTTGAACACCCACAGCACCTTCACATGCCTGGATGGCATTTATAGAACGAGCAAGCCCACTGTAATAAATATTCCATAAACCTTCAGGAAGTTCTGTAGGAGTAGGTTGAAGTTGCCACAGGCGATATAATTGCATTTGGTCACCGGCATCACCTCCACCTTTATAGATATCATCCGAACGGAGATCACTCATCAATACTATACTGTTAAAATTAAAGTCAGCATAGCTATCAAATAATAGGATCTGATACGCTGCGGCCAAATTTGCCCTTATGGCACCTTCTGTTGCTTCACCGCCGGCTTCTTGAGAATCGGTGGGCTTTGCAGTCAAGAATTCTTCATCGCAACCAGTTAAAGCAATTGTTGTTGCGAGTAAAAATGCAAATGTAAATATTAGATTAATATAATTTTTCATAGCTTATTTTTATTTTTTAGTGTTACAATGATATGTTAGCACCCAGAGATATGGTTCGAGCCTGAGGATAAACACCTCTGTCAATACCCAGCGTAGTTATACCACCTGAAGCAACTTCGGGCTCAAAACCGTCATATGCGGTAAACGTTAAAAGGTTTTCTGCCATTACATAAATACGTACGTTTTGAATAGCAGCCCTTTGTACGAGATTTTCAGGTAGCGTATAACCAATTTGCAGGTTTCTCAATCTTACAAACGAACCGTCTTTAATATAAAGGTCAGAGGATCTCCAGTTACGATTTGGATTTTCTCTGGTCATTCTGGGGATTTCATCTGAAGTGTTTTCTCCAATCCAGCGATCAAGAACCCATGAGGGGCGGTTCATAGCAGGAATATCACCTCTTTGAGCCAAATCGAAGATGTCATTACCATACGTTCCCTGGAAAAAGGCATACGCATCAAAATTTCTCCACTGAGCGCTCATTCTAAGACCGAAGCTCCAATCGGGCATACCTTTACCGATTTTGGTTCTGTCATCTCCATCAATTGATCCATCACCATTTATATCGACAAAACGTACATCACCCGGCCGGGCATTTTCTCCATATGTAGCATTGTACTCATCAGCTTCTTCCTGATTCTGAAGAATACCATCGGTTTTATATCCATAGAAGAAAGGGAAAGGCATACCATTCTGGCCTTTTACAAATTCTCCGATACCAGCAGCACCGGCAGTTTGGAAAATTGCTTCACCTTCTTCATTACCCATGTCAATAAGTTCGTTTTCCAGATAAGTTGCATTGGCAGAAATATTATACGAAAAATCTCTTGTATCGCCCCTGTAACCTAAAGTGAATTCATAACCACTGTTTAGCATCTCTCCTGTATTTCCTAAAGGAGGTTGAAAACCAACATACGTAGGAATAGGTTGTTCCATTAACATGCCATCGGTCTTTTTTTGGAAATAATCAGCATCTAAGGCTATGGCACCTTCTAATAACAACATCTCTATTCCAATGTCAATTTGTTCTGACTCTTCCCATTTCAAATGAGGATTTGGAATTCGTGCGGGACTCGTACCATATTGCATTTCCCTATGGTCGCCTGAACCAAAGTAGTAATTCTGGTTTCCAGCCATCAAACTGGTATATCCAAACATTTCTATTTGATGGTTACCATTTCTACCCCAGCTACCACGCAATTTAATATTGTCAAGCCAATCGGGACTTTCCGCCATGAAATCCTCTTCTGTAATTATCCATCCTGCAGACAATGATGGGAACAGAGCCCATTTGTTTTCAGGGCCGAAAGTTGATGCTCCGTCTCGACGAATAGTTGCCTGGAACAAGTATTTCCGATCATAGTTATAACTTATACGTCCAAAATAAGACGCAAGTGTTTGTGCATCAAAGCCACCTGTGCCTCCGTATACTGTTTGATCATCGGGGTCGGCTATACCATAATCTATAATAGCTCTATCCGGATCTCTCTCTAAAAGGTCGTAATTGGAACCCCCAACGTTACTGAAAGTATATTTTTCGGCAGATTGACCTAGCATTACTGTTAATTGATGTATATCGTCAAATGATGTATCATAGGTTAACACGTTTTCAACCTGCCATTTAAAACCACGGTTCTTATTAGCGTGAACATCGCTTCGTGTATTGTGTCCACCCTGAACGGCAGTGAAGTACTCAAAAGCGTATGCATCCCAGCCCCAGAAAGCAAGATCAACGCCATAGCTTGATCTGAATGTTAAACCTTCATACAGTTCAAGTTCACCATACATATTACTTATAATCTTGTCTTCATTCGTTTGGTTTCCGGTAGGCGCATGGAGCATAGCAACAGGGTTGGAAATTTCCTGAAAGCCTGAAGGAGGTATAGAGAATAGATTACCCTCATCATCTCTAACGGCATTTGGATATCTGTCCAATATTTCTTGTTCTGTTGCCTCATCTTCAGCGTAAACAGGTTTAGTGGGGTTGAATGCGAGCGCACTACCCAAAATTGATCCATATTCGGTATTTGTTACAATTCCTGATGACAATGCTCTTGTATAACCGGCATTAATGCCAACAGTCAATCTGTTTAAATAATCCCTGTCCGCTCTAAAAACATCATACCTGTTATTCAATCGAATATTGTAACGCTCATAGTTTGACTTCCCAACATCTCCAGCAACGATTCCTTCATCATTATAATAACCAAAGGCCATGTAATATGTTCCTCTTTCCGTTCCACCCGATGCACTAATTTGATGATTTTGTACCGGAGCATTATAATTAAAAGTTTCATCCTGCCAGTCGGTTCCTTCACCAGCTTGGGTAATTTCTTCTTGAGTATAACGAGGTGCATTGCCATCATTTAACTCCATTTCGTTCATAATTACCATGTATTCAGTGGCATTCAATACATCTCTTTTTCTCCATGGATTTTGAAAACCTTGAGAAAATTCATAGTCAACTTGAATTTCTCCTTCTTCTCCTGATTTTGTGGTAATTAAAATCACACCGTTGGCCGCGCGTGCACCGTAGACAGCGGCAGAAGCGGCGTCTTTCAATACCTCAATAGACTCAATGTCAGCAGGGTTCAGGTTACCCAAACCGCCTTCGAGGGCCATGCCATCAACAATATAAAGTGGATCACCATGATTAATAGTACCAATACCACGTATATTTACCTGGGCGTCGTCTCCAGGTTGTCCTGAACTCTGAGTAATTGAAATTCCTGAGGCTTGTCCTCTTAAAACATCTTCTACACGTGTTGACCTGGACCTGCCAATATCCTCAGCTGAGACGCTACTGATGGCTGCTGTAACAACACTTTTTTGCTGCACACCATAACCTACTACCACCATTTCTTCAAGATCTACCAGTGCAGACTCCATTTCTACATTAATAACTGAGCGACCTTCAACAGGTACCTCTTCAGTCACCATACCTACAAATGAAAATACTAACACAGCATCTTCGGGAACATTTTGGAGTTGATAGTTTCCCTCATTATCTGTAGTTGCACCAACAGTGGTGCCTTGTACGGTTATTGTTACACCGGGAAGTGTAGTTCCGTCAGATGCATCTGTAACAGTACCTCTAACTGTGATTTCCTCCTGCCCCATAGCTCTTGTTCCAAGCATTGTGAGCAGCATGAATCCTAAAATAACAATTTTCTTCATTTTGCTTTGTTTTGGTTTGTAATTAGATATTGCTTTTTGTTTTGGTTTGGTTTGTAATTAAGTAGTACGTTTTGTTTTGAGTTTAATGTTGATTTAAAAAAATGTTAATAATTTGATTGGATACAAATTTATTTGAAAAACTTAACAAGCATTAAAAAAAAAATACATCATGAATACATCACAAGGATATTACAAATACATCATTCTAAATGGGCGCACTCTTCTATGTTGCAATATATAAAGAAAAAGGTTAAGATACAAAGCAAAGACAAAAATTCAACAAGATACACTTGGTGAGGTCAGTTATTGTGGCATCACGGTATGGCGTCAAAAGAATAAATGGCATTGCAGTATTTACTCACGACGAAATGGTTAAAGCCTTGTTAGGCTTGAAGAAGGGACTTAACAAAGATGGTATAAGTACATATTAAAAAAGCCTGGTCAGCGGGTAGCTGTAATGCTTCAATAAACCGGTTTGTTTGCGAAGACATAAAAAAAGCCGTTCACAATATCGATGTAAACGGCTTTTTTTAGTTGTGGGCGCTACTAGATTCGAACTAGTGACCCCCTGCTTGTAAGGCA
>CAYMDX010000032.1:0-18337 GCA_964389125.1 uncultured Bacteroidales bacterium | reverse complement strand
CGGCAAAGCGGGGGATGAGGGTCATGCCCGGCAAGAACAAGCATTGTTTATGGATGTATGTGTATTGAAGGATTTTATCGATGACCCGCATCAACGGATGCTTTTTGTGTACGACTACCTGAATAAATGGACTTTCTATATCGAACTCCTGAAAATATTACCAGGCAATGATGAAACTGTCTATCCGCATTTTCATAAAGCTCGTGGTCCTGTGCCGCGCGAATTGAAAGCCACCCCCAAACAAATGCCCGGAGTTGAACCAGGGACAGATTATGGCTATGAGGAGGAAGGATTAGCAGGATCGGAAGACCTGTCGGACCTTAATCAGATTGAAGGTGACGATGATGACAGTGACAACAACTCAGATGTAACGGATGAGTTCCGGGATGACCAATAAAACGCTGGTGATCATTACCGGCCCGACGGCTGTTGGTAAAACTGCCCTGAGTATACGCATCGCACGGGAATTAGCCACAGAGATTATTTCTGCCGATGCCCGGCAGTTTTATAAAGAGCTGCAAATAGGCACCGCTTCCCCCACGCCCGAAGAGCAGAAGCTTGTCAGGCACCACCTGATTAATCACCTCTCCATATACGACTATTACAACGCGGCCATGTTTGAGCAACAGGCCCTTGAAATAATGTATGACCTGTTTCAACGCTCCGACTATGTGGTTGTTACGGGTGGATCGGGATTGTATATTGATACCCTGTGCCATGGCATTGATGAACTGCCGGACCCCGATCCGGCCATTCGCCGGCAGGTGAAGGATCTGTATGAAAGGGAAGGTTTAACCGGGTTGAGGCATCGGCTGAAACAGGTCGACCCACAATACCATTCCGAAGTGGATCCGGCAAACCACAAACGGATCATGCGGGCACTGGAAGTATTCATGTCTACCGGTATACCTGCTTCTTATCTTCGAAAAAACCAACGGAAAGAACGGCCTTTCAATATCAAAAAAATCGTGTTGAACAGACCCCGCCAGGAACTGTTTGCCTCGATAAATCAGCGTGTCGATCATATGATCCGGATGGGATTGATAGAAGAAGCCCTGGGCTTGTTTAAAGAAAGACACCTGAATGCATTAAATACGGTGGGGTATAAAGAATTGTATGCCTGGCTGGCCAACCGTTGGCCGTTGACCGTAGCTGTCGATAAGATTAAAACCAATACACGGCGATATGCCAAAAGGCAGCTTACCTGGTTCCGGCGTTACGAGGACGCCAGGTGGTATCATCCCGGTGAAGAACAGGCTGTGATGGATTTTATCCTGTATGGTAACGAATAAGTCCCTCTATGGGAGAGGCCATAAATTTTTCCGGCGTGACCCCTGACTCCCTGGCTGACACTTCAACCACTTCCCGGAAATGAAATCCGATTGACCCGATGCACCCGAAAGGTTTGTTTTGATATCCGGAGAATACACATATCTGTTCGCGGAAATATGCATCAAAACAGCCTTTAACCAGGGAATACACGTAAGGGTTGTCAATGTTTTCTTTAAGAAACCGGGTAAAAGATGCCAGAAAGCGGTTTGGATTGGCTTTTTTGTAGATATGGGTCAGAATATCTTCATCGCTCAATCCGTGGCTTTTAACAAATGCCTGGCGTATTTCCTCCGGTGCCCTTTTTTTCAGGTGGTCAGCGATATAGATTTTACCCAGATGGGCGCCACTTCCCTCATCACCAAACATATAGCCGAGGGAGAACAATTGTTCTGTAATTTTTTCACCGTCATAAACACAAGAGTTGGAGCCTGTGCCGAGGATGCCGGCAATGCCTTCTTTTTGGCCAAACAGTCCCCGGGCGGCAGCAAGCAGGTCATGTTCCGTTTCTGCCTTCGCCCCGGGTAGCAGTGTCTCTAAAGCATTCTGGATAACAGCCTTTTTGGAAGCAGACGAACAACCCGCACCATAGAAGTAAATGTGGCTGACTGAAAAGCTGTCCAAATGCCGTCCAAAAGGTTCCCTTAAGATATCTGTCGCCTCGCCGGTGCTGACAAAATAAGGGTTTAAACCAACCGTCTGAAACGTTTTGACCGTCACTCCATCATTGACCACTACCCAGTCTGTTTTTGTACTTCCGCTATCGGCCAGTAATATCATGATGATTTTTTGGTTTTAAGAAAACCTTTCAAAAATAAAAATTTATCTCTGCTTTGCTGTGTTTCCTTTTTTTCTGATAAGAATTCCTTAGCCAGTAATTCTTTTAGCTGCAGCGGTTTGATGTTTCGCTTGATATCCCCGCCCTGGCAAAAGGAGATTTTCCCGTTCTGTTCACTCACAACCAGGGCCACCGCATCCGACTGTTCTGTAATTCCGATTGCAGCCCGGTGACGTAATCCCAGTGAGGCCGGCAGCCTGCGGATGGCCGATACAGGCAATACACAGCGGGCGGCTACAATCCGGTTGTCGGATATCACGACGGCACCATCATGTAACGGGCTGTTCTTATAAAAAATGGATCCTAACAGCTGTTCGGAAATACGTGCATCCATCCGTTGTCCGGTTTCAATGAAGGATTCAAGCTCATTTTTGCGGGTGATAACGATGAGTGCGCCGGTTTTTTGTTCAGAAAACGCTTCGCAGGAATTTACGATTGGAGGGATGTTCAGGTCAAGGTCATTGTCCATCTGAAACAATTCCCTGAAAAAGGAACGGGAACCCTGGTTAATAAAACTCTTTTTCCCGAGAAACAGCAGGAACTTACGTATCTCAGGCTGAAAGACAATGATCAGTGCTAAAACACCCACCGATACAAATTGCCCCAGAATGGCTGTCAGCAGCTCCATCTCAAAAAGACGTACCAGCCACCATAAAAGATAAATGGCAAGGATACCCAGGATAATATTGATGGCACCGGTGCCGCGAATGAGCATATAGAGCTGATAGAGCAGGGCGGCTACCAACAGTATATCCACAATGTCAAGCAGGCGGATCTGAATAAAACCAATCATAAACAATGCTGACATAACACGATGGCCTTTTCGGAGAGGGTAAAGATAGTGGTTTTAGGTGTGATTGTGATAAAAATCAATGATTTTTATGGCTTCATTGGCTTCTTTGGCATCATGAACCCGCAATATATCGGCACCTTTGTCAAGGGCGAGCGTATTGATTATCGTGGTACCGTTCAGGGCATCTTCCGCTTTGGTTCCCAACACCTTGTTAATCATTGACTTCCTCGATGTGCCGACCAGTAAGGGCAGCTCAAACATGGAAAAATAATCAAGCTGCGCCAGAAGCTGATAGTTGTGTTCAAGGGTTTTTCCGAAGCCAAACCCGGGATCAAGAATAATATCATGTACGCCCGCCTCCCTGAGTTTCTCCAGGCGCTCCGAAAAGAAGCCGGCAATTTCCTTGATCAGGTCATGATATTGTGGGTTTTTCTGCATGTTCGAAGGTGTGCCCTGCATGTGCATAATCACGTAAGGAACCTGCAAACCGGCAATGGTATGGATCATGGTCGGATCGAAGCGCCCGGCCGAAATGTCGTTGATCATATGCGCCCCTTCATCAACCGCGCGACGAGCCGTATCCGAATGATAGGTGTCTACAGAAATGATAGCATCGGGAAATTGTCTGACAACCGCCTTTAATGCCGGAAGCAGACGCTGCTGTTCCTCTTCAGGCGCTATGATACCTGCACCCGGACGACTGGATGCGGCACCCATATCCAGAATGTGTGCACCGCCATCCGTTAACGCTTCAGCCCGTCTGAGCGCATCCATCGGATGGCGGTACCTGCCACCATCATAAAACGAATCCGGTGTGAGATTTATAATACCCATCACCAGCGGTGATGATAAATTTATAACTTTGCCACGACAGTTCAGCGTTCTCTTTGGAGAAAAAAACGTATCTTTAACCATTGGGTAAGCTTGCGTTCAATCGTTTTTTGTTAATTTTTTATCCTGTAAATCAATAATGCGCGAAACAGCCGGCACCGATCAACAATATAGCCAGATCATCAAACAATGTAAAGATGTGTTTCTGCAAAAGATGCACGACTACGGCAATGCCTGGCGAATATTAAGGCCTTCATCACTGACCGACCAGATATATATAAAGGCCCACCGTATACGTTCATTGCAAAACAAAGGTATACAAAAAATCCCTGAAGGCATTATCCCGGAATTTATTGGCATCATCAATTACTCCATAATGGGGCTTATACAACTCGAATGGGGCGTAAGTGATGCCATTGAAGCCGACGATAAACCCATCAAAGAAGCTTATGATGCCTTCTTTGAACAAGCACGGTCACTCATGCATAATAAAAACCACGATTATGGAGAGGCCTGGCGGGAGATGCGGGTATCTTCCCTTACAGATATTATTCTGATGAAACTGTTGAGGATCAAACAGATAGAGAATAATCAGGGTGTTACTTCCTGCTCTGAAGGTATTGATGCCAATTTTTATGACATCATCAACTATGCTGTTTTTGCCATGATAAAACTGGAGCTTGAACAATGATCTCCGCAACGATAAAACCTGAATAGCTTTGCTGACATTTATTACCAAAAGGTTGTGGTACGGAGTATGGGTTTTACTGGGTGTGGTGACCGTGGTATTCTTTCTGTTTAATATATTACCCGGTGACCCGGCCCGCATGATGCTCGGTCAACGTGCCGATATAAGTTCCGTAGAGAGCATCCGGCATGAGCTCGGATTAGACCGTCCGGTGCATAAACAATACCTTCATTACCTGAATGACTTGTCACCAATCAGTTTGCACCGGCATGATCGTTCTGAAAGCCTGATCTATCTTGATGATGACATGTATCGTTACGCACCGGTATTGTCAACTGGCAAGCTTACATTGGTTGTGAAGGAGCCTTACCTGCGACGCTCCTATCAAAGCAACCGGGATGTGACCGGGATTTTGTGGTCGGCGTTTCCCAATACCCTGCTTCTGGCCTCTGTGTCAATCCTTTTTGCGATGGTGGCCGGAATCATGCTGGGTACATTTATTGCATTGAAAAGCAGACCCTGGCTCAGCCGCGGTACACTGGTATTTTCAGTACTCGGCATGTCATTGCCCTCTTTCTTTGCCGCCATCCTGATGGCCTGGGTGTTTGCATACCTGCTCGGGGATGTCACTGGTTTGAACATGACCGGATCTTTATGGGATGTGGATGATTTTGGCAGGGGAGAATATATTGCCTGGCAAAATTTGATACTGCCGGCAGCTACATTGGGAATCCGGCCGCTGGCCATCGTTACCGAACTTACCAGAAGCTCGCTGAGTAACGTTATGGCACAGGACTATATCCGGACCGCCCGGGCAAAAGGCCTGTCTGCTTACCGCGTGATAACAAGGCATGCACTGAAAAATGCCATGAATCCTGTTATAACCGCTGTTTCAGGCTGGTTCGCTTCCTTGATGGCCGGCGCCGTGTTCGTTGAATATGTGTTCGACTGGAAAGGTGTCGGAGTGGTTATCGTTGATGCCCTGGAATATTACGATTTTCCCGTGCTGATGGGAGCCGTACTTTTTATTTCGGTGGTGCTTGTTATACTGAATATCACCGTGGATGTGATTTATGCCTGGCTTGACCCCAGGGTGCGACTGACGTAATTGGGTAAAAAACAGGCTGTAAAGTTTGTTAAAGCCACCATAAACTGTTATATTGAGGTCTTTAGAATGATTATTGTAAACTAATAAAATACGCACATTATGAGAAAAAAAATTGTTGCCGGGAACTGGAAAATGAACCTGACCCTGGAGGAGGTTAAGGCACTCACAAGCAAGCTAAAGGTCAAGCTGGATCAGCATATGCCCGGCCTGGTTGAAGAAGAGCGGTCTTCAATGCCTGAAGTGCTTCTATTCCCGCCTTATGTTTACCTGACACGGGTATCAGAATTATTTGCAGATTATGAACATGTGGCCGTGGGTGCCCAAAACTGCCATCATGAGACGCATGGCGCCTTCACAGGTGAGGTAGCTGCCCCGATGATCAGTTCTGTCGGCGGTTCGCATGTGATAATCGGACATTCGGAACGCAGAAGTCAGTTTCATGAAGATGATGACCTGCTTGCCAAAAAGGTGGAAATGGCGTTGACAAATGGCCTTATCCCGGTTTTTTGTTGTGGGGAGATGCTGCCTGAACGGGAACAGGGAAAACATTTTCAGGTAGTGGCTGATCAGATGCTGAGGGGCTTATCGTGGATGGATGCCAGGCAGCTTGCCAATGTGGTGATTGCCTATGAGCCGGTATGGGCTATCGGCACCGGCGTCACCGCTACTCCCGATCAGGCCCAGGAAATGCACGCCCATATTCGGAAATTGATCGGTGACATCTATGGCAATGAGGCTGCTGATAATATGTCTATCCTTTACGGTGGCAGCTGTAATGTCAAAAACGCAGCCGATCTCTTTTCAAATCCGGATGTGGATGGCGGACTTATCGGTGGTGCCTCACTAAAACCGGAGGATTTCTTTGAGATCATCCTGGCATCCTATTCTTCGAACAATGGAGGCTAAACTATTTTGATATGGATTATGTTGAAGTTACCTGCCAGCTGGAACCCCGCGAGCCCTGGGCAGACATCCTCATTTCGGAACTGGCTGACATCGGCTTCGAAAGTTTTTCGGAAGAATATAACGGGTTTAAAGCCTATATACCGGCATGTAGTTACCGGCCATCTGCAGTGAAAGCCATTTTTGAAAAAGAGCGGGAGGAAAAGCCGGAGCGGATGTCATTCGAGGTGATTAAAATCGGTGGCAAAAATTGGAACGCGGTGTGGGAGAGTAACTTTGAACCCACCGCCATTGGAGATAAGTGCTACATCAGGGCGCCCTTCCATGATCCAAAGCCCGGAATGGACTACGATATCGTCATTGAACCTAAAATGTCTTTCGGTACGGGTCACCACGAAACCACCCTGTTAGTGGTAGAATGGCTGCTGGAAACCGCTGTAAGGCATAAATCGGTTCTTGACATGGGTTGCGGCACCGGGGTCCTGGCCATCCTGGCCGCCCAGAAAGGCGCATCCCCGGTAACAGCTATCGATAATTATATTTATGCCTATGAGAACACCATTGAAAATGCCGAAAGGAATCAAATGAAAGATATGCGCATCCTGCATGGTGATGCTACCCTGCTCGGTGATGAAACCTACGATGTGATCCTGGCCAATATAACCCGCAACGTGTTACTGGAAAACATGGAAGCCTATGAAAAGGTGCTTAATCCTGGCGGAGCGATTTTCCTGAGTGGATTCCTCTTCTTTGATAAAGAGGTTATTTGTGAGGAAGGTGTGCGCCTCGGAATGTTATATGAAGGAGAAAAAACGCTCCGGGACTGGGTCTCGGTAAAAATGATTAAACCTGAATAATGAAAAGATAGTATGGATGCTAGTTTGATGATGTTGTTACTGCCGGTGTTGGCTTACCTGCTGGGCTCTGTGCCGACAGCCATCTGGGCAGGAAAGTGGCTTCGCGACATTGATGTCAGGGAGCATGGCAGCGGCAATGCAGGAGCCACAAATGCCATGCGTGTCCTGGGTCCTAAAATTGGTTTTGCTGTCCTTATTTTGGATGCTTTTAAAGCGGTGGCAGCTGTAAGTCTGGCCGCCCTGCTTCCAGACGGAGTATTGACACCCGCCTGGTACATCGTTTTCCAGCTGCTGCTCGGTGCCCTCGCGATACTCGGACATGTTTTTCCCGTGTTTGCCTCATTTAATGGCGGCAAAGGTATTGCCTCCCTGGTAGGGGTGATTGCAGTCGTGTTTCCTGAAGCGTTCCTGGTTTGTCTGGCAGTATTTACCGCGGTATTCCTGAGCACCCGTTATGTGTCGCTCGGGTCATTGACGGCCGCTGTCGCACTGCCGATCATAGTAATATGGGTTAAGGATATAAGCCTGCTACCCAAAGTCATTTTCGCCATCTCTGTGGCGCTGTTTGTCCCTATTACACATATAAATAACATTAAACGCTTACTGAAAGGAGAAGAGAACCGTATCTCATTCAGAAGATGACCTGTAAAATCATACAGGTATGCCGAATAGTCTGAATGTAATTTAATTTTTCAAAAATCAATCCTTTTTTGCTTATTTTTGTTAATGGTAATGAAGGTTTTTATTGATTACTGGTTAACAGTATTCATAATTATATAATAGAAACCAATATGTGGTTGATTGTACTAAGTCTGATTGTTGTTGGAGTCGTTTTTCTGCTCCTCGAAATACTGGTGGTGCCGGGTGCCACGGTTGTCGGACTTACCGGGCTGGGATTGCTAATTACCGGTGTCGTGCTATCGTTTAACAACTACGGTACAGAAACAGGCGCTATTACCCTGGTCGGGACATTGGTTGTCAGCTTACTGGCTATCAGTCTTGCCTTGCGTTCTCAAACCTGGAAAAAAGCCATGCATAGCTCATCCCTGGAAGGACGGGTGAACACCTTCGAACCGGATAAGGTGGTCAAAGGAGACGAGGGCAAATCCATTACACGGCTTAACCCGATGGGCAAAGCCCTTATCAAAGACGATTATTACGAAGTGCAGTCAAAAGACAACCTTATCCCCCAGGAAAAAGATATTATTGTCGTCAAAGTGGACGGAAACAAAATCATTGTAAAATCTAAAGAAGAATAAACATGGACGCAAACATTGGAATTATTGTTGCCATTGCCCTGGTGAGTATCGTGGGTTTATGGATCATTTTTTATTTTATCCCTGTAGGGCTCTGGTTCTCTGCGCTTGTTTCAGGTGTGCGCATCAGTCTGCTGCAGCTGGTCCTCATGCGCTGGCGTAAGATTCCGCCTGCAGTGATCGTGAATAACCTCATTTCAGCCACCAAGGCAGGTCTTACATTGAACAGGAATGACCTCGAAGCACACTACCTGGCCGGAGGACGGGTTAAAGCCGTGGTTAATGCGCTGATCAGTGCAGATAAAGCCAATATACCCCTCGATTTTAAAACAGCTACAGCCATCGACCTGGCCGGACGTGATGTGTTGGAGGCCGTTCAGATGTCGGTCAAGCCCAAGGTTATCAACACCCCGCCAGTAGCTGCCGTAGCCAAAGATGGTATCCAGCTTGTGGCCAAAGCAAGGGTAACCCTTCGGGCCAACATCAAGCAGCTCGTCGGCGGTGCCGGCGAGGAAACCATCCTGGCCAGGGTAGGTGAGGGTATCGTAACCTCTATCGGCTCAGCCCAGCATCACAAACAGGTCCTCGAAAACCCCGACAGCATTTCGAAGGTCGTGCTCTCCAAAGGACTTGACTCAGGAACAGCTTATGAGATCCTTTCAATCGATATCGCCGATATCGATGTTGGTAAGAACATCGGCGCCATGCTGCAGATTGACCAGGCAAATGCGGACAAGAATATCGCACAGGCCAAAGCCGAGGAGCGTCGCGCCATGGCCGTTGCTGCCGAACAGGAAATGAAAGCCAAAGCCCAGGAAGCACGAGCCAACGTGATCCAGGAAGAAGCGGAGATCCCAAAGGCCATATCTGATGCCTTCAGAAGCGGTAACCTTGGTATCATGGACTATTACCGCATGGAAAATATCAAAGCCGATACCTCCATGAGGGAAAATATCAGCCAGCCTGAAGACAAACAATCCAGAGAAAGCGGATCTACTGAAGACAAATCGTCAGAATAATCACCAACTGACATCATAAAAGGCCATCTGTCGGGTTTTCCGGCAGATGGCCTTTGTTTTTGCAATCGCTAAAGATATGGCTATGTGTGTAAATACCACTATCTTTGCCTGAAATGATGTTGTCGGTTTACTACCTGAAGCAATGAACGTAAATATCCTATTTGACTATCCGTCCTGGCTGATTTTGCTCTGTTTATTTTGCGGACTTCTATATAGTGGCTTGCTTTATTACAGAAACAAGAAGGCAGACTTTGGCAGACCTGTAAGGTGGCTGCTGGCGGTATTTCGCTTCCTGGCTGTCAGCATCATCGCCCTGCTTTTACTGGCCCCCCTGGTAGAAAGTCAAACACAGCAAACCGAAGAACCCCTGCTGCTTTTCTTGCAGGACAATTCTGCCTCGTTGCTTCTGGCAGAAGATTCTGCCTACTATCATGACGATTACCTTCCTGCCATGCACGATTTTCTGGATGAAATGGATGATGACCTTGAAACACGGCTGTATACCTTTGGTGAGCAGTTTCGTGAAGGCGGGGATATCCGCTTTACAGAAAACATAACCAACATGTCGGAGGTCTTTGAGGAAATCGAAGCCCGCTACAGCAACCGTAATATTGGTGCCGCGGTGCTTGCCGGTGATGGCCTCTATAACCGTGGCATTAACCCGCTATATGCCTCGGGCAATGTTACCTATCCTATTTATACCATCGCGCTTGGAGATACCGTACCACGAAGGGATGTAATATTGAAAAATGTGAACCATAACCGGATAACCTATCTCGGTAACCAGTTTCCCCTCGAAATAGACATCGAAGCACTGCAAAGTGAAGGGTTTACCAGCAGGCTTACCATTAGTCGCGATGATGAAGTGTTGCATGAGGAGGATATCACGTTTACTTCAGATCACCATACCGAAACTGTCAGCCTGCACCTGGAAGCTGATGAGCCTGGCATGCAGCAATACCGTGCATCGCTTGCTCCGATTGAGGATGAAGTGAGCCTGGATAATAATTATCAGGATTTTTTTATTGATGTCATTGACGGACGTCAGCAGGTGCTGATACTGGGCAACAGTCCGCATCCTGATGTCGGAACGCTTAGAGAATCACTGCTGAATAACGACCACTACGATGTAGATGTCCATCTGGCCGGGGAATTTGATGAACCATTGGAGGCTTACGACCTGCTGATCCTGCACCAGTTGCCTTCCCACCAGATATCGGTTGCCTCCATCTATGAAGATGCCGCTGAAGCCGGTACGGCAATACTGTTTATTGTCGGTAGTCAGACCGACCTCAGGGCTTTCAGCCAGTTACCCCATGGCCTGGTGATTGAACCCCGGTCAGAGGAGCTAACGGAAACATTACCTGCATATAATCAGGCCTTTGTGTCTTTTTCATTACAAGAGTCCACGGTAAACCTGCTTGATCAGTTGCCGCCGTTGCATTCACCATTTGCCAATTATGCAGTCCCCTCAAATGCGGATGTTCTTTTCCACCAACAGGTAGGAGGGGTTGTGACGGAACAACCGATGATCCTGTTTTCCGATGCCACCGAACAACGAACAGGCGTAGTTACCGGTGAAGGATTGTGGCGCTGGCGACTACATATGTTCCAGCGGCGGGCAGACCATAGTGCTTTTGATGAGATGATCTCGCGCATGGTACAGTTCCTCTCTGTCCAGGAAGACAGAAGCCTGTTCCGGGTCGACACAGAAAACCTGGTCTACGAAAATGAGCCCGTAATGGTGGAAGCCGAACTGTATGACCGCAGCTATGAGCTTATGAATGAACCGGAGGTCCAAGTGGTGATTACCGATGAGGAGGGGGCCGATTTCCCTTATGTCATGGGCCGCACCGACAATGCATACCGGCTGGATGCCGGCACCTTTCCACCCGGTACATATGATTGGCAGGCAGAAGTGACAGTGGGTGGCCAGCAGTATACAGAAGCAGGACGGTTTATTGTTTCGGCATTGGACCTGGAAGGACTACAAACCGTGGCCGATCATCAGTTGTTACATCAGATGGCCCAAAACAGCAATGCGGATATGTATGATCCCGGTCAGTGGGAGGAGCTGAAAGATGACCTGCGCCGGCGCGAGGATATCAAACCCACTATGTATACCCACAAGGAGTTTGTTGAGCTCATCAACATGAAACCCCTGTTCTTTATCATCTTACTACTGCTTGCCACCGAATGGTTTATCCGTAAGAGAAGTGGCAGCTATTAGAAATAAAAATAATCTGATAAGTTTATGGAACAGCTCATCCTTACCATCATAGTTGTTATAATCATCCTGGATTACGCGTTCGACCGGGTTATGGGCTATCTTAATGCCAGCCGGTGGAGCGATAAACTGCCTGATGAGCTGAAAGGGATTTATGATGAAGAGAAATACCGCCAATCGCGGGAATATTCTAAAGTGAACAGGCGTATCGGTATTATTACCAGTACCCTTTCCTTTGTGTTTATCTTATTGATGCTCCTGCTTGGTGGGTTTGGCTATCTGGATAGCTTTATCCGTCAGTATACCGAACATCCTGTCTTGTTGGCTTTGCTGTTTTTTGGGATCCTCGGGCTGGTATCTGATATTCTGTCCACGCCGTTTGATATTTATGGAACCTTTGTGATTGAAGAGCGTTTCGGTTTTAACCGGATGACGCCCAGGACTTATTTTTTCGATAAGATCAAAGGGTGGATTTTGGCGTTGATCCTGGGAGGAGGTCTGCTGGCTGTCTTTGTCTGGTTTTACAACACTGCCGGTGAAACTTTCTGGATCTATATGTGGATCGTTTTTACCGGCTTCAGCATCTTCATGATGATGTTTTACAGTACCCTCATCGTGCCCTTGTTTAACAAACAGACACCCCTGGAGGAAGGTCCCCTGCGTAACGCCATTGAATCTTTTGCTAAAAAGGCGGGCTTTCGCCTTGATAATATTTATGTGATTGACGGATCCAGGAGAAGCGCCAAGGCCAATGCCTATTTCGCCGGGCTGGGCCCCAGGAAGCGGATTGTGTTGTTTGATACGCTTATTAAAGATCATACGACGGAGGAGCTGGTAGCGGTGCTGGCTCATGAGATCGGTCACTACAAGAAAAAACATACCACCAAAGGCATGCTCGTCTCCATATTGAACACAGGTGTGATGTTGTACCTGCTGGGGCTGTTCATTAACCGGCCTGAGCTGTCAATGGCACTGGGTGGTAGCGAAGTAAGCTTCCACCTGGGTATTCTGGCTTTTGGACTGCTGTACTCACCCATCTCCCTGTTGCTGGGCATCCTTGGGAATCGTATGAGCCGCAAGTACGAATACGAAGCAGATACTTTCGCAGCCCGCCATTATGATCCCGAAGCGCTGCAGGAGGCATTGAAAAAGCTGTCGGTCAATCATCTGAGTAACCTCCATCCGCATCCCGCTTACGTATACGTGCATTACTCACATCCACCGTTGCTCAGCCGTTTATCTCACCTGGAAAAACATAAAAACGATGGCTCATGAAACAACCGTCAACGCCTCTGGCGGAAAAGTTGCGCCCTGTAACACTGGATGACTACCTCGGACAAAGTCACCTGGTCGGGGAGGGGGCTATACTCCGAAAATCCATCGAGGCGGGGAATGTGCCCTCTATGATCCTCTGGGGTCCGCCCGGGGTGGGGAAGACCACCCTCGCGTCGTTGATTTCCCATAAGCTCTTGCGTCCGTTCTACACATTGAGTGCCATCAATTCCGGCGTAAAGGATATCCGGGATGTTATTCAGAAAGCCAAAGAATCAGGTGGGAATGCCATTCTGTTTATTGATGAGATCCATCGCTTTAGTAAGTCCCAGCAAGACAGTTTGCTGGGGGCGGTGGAAAGGGGTGTGATAACCCTGATCGGCGCCACCACCGAGAATCCCTCTTTTGAAGTCATCTCACCTTTGCTGTCGCGCTGCCAGGTCTATATTCTTAAAGACCTGGACATCACTGATCTTGAACGGTTGCTTGAGAAGGGCAGGGTATGGCTGGAACAGGACACCGGCAGGCAGATCAAAGTAGAGGAAACCGAAGCCCTCATGCGTGTCTCAGGTGGGGATGCCCGGAAACTGTTAAACGCCCTGGAGTTAGCCGTTCAGTCTTCCGGCGATGATCCGGTAACGGTTACCAATGAAGCTGTTTTAGCAGTTATACAGCAAAACCTGGCGCTGTATGACAAGTCAGGTGAGATGCATTATGATGTGATATCGGCCTTTATCAAGTCGGTGCGCGGTAGTGATCCCAATGCGGCCCTGTATTACCTGGCCCGGATGATTGAAGGGGGCGAAGACCCCAAATTCATCGCGCGGCGCTTGATTATCCTGGCATCTGAAGATATTGGCAATGCGAATCCCAACGCCCTGCTTCTGGCTACCGATTGTTTTCAGGCCGTTACCATGATCGGGATGCCGGAGAGCCGTATCATCCTGTCACAAACCACCACCTACCTGGCTTCTTCCCCGAAAAGCAATGCCGCCTACCTGGCTATCGGTAAAGCTCAGGAGCTGGTAAGGAAAACGGGTGACCTGCCTGTGCCGCTGGCTATCCGGAATGCCCCCACCAAACTGATGAAAGAAGCCGGCTACGGAAAAGACTATAAATATTCCCATGATTATGATCAGCATTTTGTTGATCAGGAATTTATGCCCGACAAAATAGCCGGCACAAAGCTTTATGATCCGGCCGATAATCCCCGTGAGAAGGAGATGCGCCAACGCCTGAAGTCATTCTGGAAGGACAAGTATGATTATTAATAATGGTATGATCTTTTCTTACAATTATTTATAAATCAATGAAAATTGATTAACCTGATGACTCATTTAATCCAATAACATATTGTAAACCATGTCGGACCGGAACTTGTTTTTTCGCCACCTTGCCCAGACATCTTCATTCCCGTTAGCACTGGAAATAGAGAAGGCTGAGGGTCTATACCTCTATGGACCTGATGGACAGCGATACCTCGACCTTATAAGTGGTATTTCGGTGAGCGCCATTGGTCATCGGCACCCGCGGGTGGTTGAGGCTGTTAAAAAGCAGCTTGATCACTACATGCATCTGATGGTTTATGGTGAGCTGGTGCAGACACCCCAGGTGGAGCTGGCCTCCCTGCTTGCCGGACATTTGCCTGATACGCTCGATAATGTGTACCTTGTGAACTCCGGCAGCGAGGCTGTTGAGGGCGCTATCAAACTGGCCAAACGCTATACCGGACGCACGGAAATTGTCAGTTTTGTGAATGCTTATCATGGCAGTAGTCACGGTGCCCTTAGTGTCACTGGTAACGAAGGACTCAAAAATGCATTTCGCCCGCTCTTGCCGGATGTGCGTCATTTGCCGTTTAACGACACCAGTCGGCTTTCACAAATTTCCGGGCAGACAGCCTGTGTCATAGTTGAGCCCATACAGGGTGAGGCCGGTGCCATTGTTCCGGATGCGACATTCATGCAGGCTCTCCGAAAGCGTTGTGACGAGACCGGTGCGCTTATGATTATGGATGAGATACAGGCAGGTATGGGCAGAACAGGGAAGCTATGGGCATTTCAGCATTTCGACGTCGTTCCTGATGTCCTGACCCTCGCTAAAGCGATGGGAGGTGGAATGCCTCTGGGCGCCTTTATCGCAGCCAGAGAGATCATGCAATGCCTGACGGAACAACCTGTTTTGGGACACATTACAACATTTGGTGGCAATGCGCTATGTGCGGCAGCAGCTAAAGCCAGTCTGGAGGTGATCCTTGAAGAAAAGTTATGGGACAATGCAGCCGCCCAGGAGACCCTGTTCAGGGAGCTGCTTATACATCCCCGTATTCAACGGGTGAAGGGTAAAGGCCTGCTGTTGGCTGTTGAATTTGAAAACTTTTCGCAGAACAAGGCCGTTATCGATCGTTGTATTGAAAAGGGCCTTCTGACCGACTGGTTCCTTTTTGCCGGTAACAGCATGCGCATTGCACCTCCACTGATAATCGGTGCAGAGGAGGTAACGGATAGCTGCCATATCATCCTGGAAACATTAGATGAAATTCCTGCTTGATTTGTCTGTAGATTCTGCTTATCTTTAACATGCATTATATATATATTGTTCCGTACCAAATTCCTGAACCAGTATGGATGCCAGGATTAAACGATTTTTGGCTGATAAGCCACTGCAAAGCCTTCCGGTAGCCGGATTCTTTGCCAATTATCCTGTTAAAAAATCCCTCGTGAAGGGCGACTTTGTGCTGCTATGCGGCGTCAGCGATTATCCCTGGACCTATCTCTGTGGAGACAATCCCGAGGACTTATTCTCCCTCCTTGAGGAGTTTGACTTTGAAAGCCTCTATTTTGCGAATGTCGAAGACTGGATGCTTCCCGTGCTAACACATGAGAGGAAGATAGAATGGAAACTTAGCACACACAGATACTACTTGCCTGATAATGTTACCATAGAACCTACAGAGCATTTATCCAAACCCCTTGACCCTTCCATGGCCGAATATATCTATACACGCTCGTCCTACAAAGATTTTACTTCAGAAGCCTATATCATGGAACGGCTGCAAAAGGATGTATCAGCAGGAATATGGATTAAAGGTGAGCTTGTCGGATGGGGGCTTACCCATGATGATACCTCACTGGGTTTTTTGCATGTGATGTCTGCTTATCGGGGACAGGGTCTCGGGGAAAGTTTGCTGCGCTCATTGATCATGGAAAAACGCGGACGTAAAAAGCCGGTTTTTCTGAATGTTGAACCACATAACCATCAATCCATCAACCTGGTAAAGAAACTTGGCCTGCACTTCGACCGGGAAGTAAGCTGGGTTAAGCTGGTTTGATTGAAAACCCACCCGGAAGCACCGGCCTGCAAGCATTTGCCGGGTATCATGGTTCACGCTATGTCTTCCGGATAACATACAGCTCCACCTCTTCCTTTTCCCTGACGGTCTGTATCCACGACTTTCTTTTGGCCACTTTTTGTCTGACGGGTTTCGTGTGTTTTGATACCAGCTGAAAAGTATCGGTATATTTGTTCAAGGTCTGAATCAATGGATGGATGTTGGTGATTCCTGCTACCACGGAAAAGTTGGAAAATAAAAGGACGATCGTTGTGCCCGGGGCACAGGCCTTGTGCATGTGATCAAAAAAACGCTCAAAAAAGCCGTTTTGAAAATAACAGGCTGTATCCATAGACTTTCTTGGGGGTTCCGGTATCCAGGGGGGATTAAATACCACCAGGTCATTCGCCGCTGGTTGGATGTCTCCTGTCAAATCAGCTTCTTTCACATGGATGGACTCCCTGAGCGTTCCGTTCAGGTGAAGCAGTTCATAGTTTAATCCATATACCGCATTCGGATTTATATCGGTTGCCTGTATGGGGGAAATGCCATGTTTCATCAGCATAAACGACAACACCCCGCAACCGCATCCAATGTCAATGGCCTGACTGTAAGTAGCTTCTTCTTCACTAAGCCAGTCATCAAACAAATATAAATGATCATGCCGCGTCGGGAAATATACCCCGTAAAACGGATGTATCCTGTGACTGAGAACCGGGTATTGAATCCCTTTCTCAAACCATTGCCTGGCACCATTCAATCCCAACAGGTCCGTCATCATGATGAAGAAAATATCTTTGTCTGGATAAAGAATATGTAACCAGGGGTTGGCAGGGGCTTTATCAAGGTCCACGCCCTGTGTTGTGATTTTTACCCATAAGTGGGATTGCAGCACATGCAAGGCTTGCTGATGCTGACGCGATGAGGCATAGTCCTGGATGGGGATCTGTTTGCTCACCTGCTTTTTCAGCCAGGAATAAACCGCCATGGCAAACCCCCAGCTGCCCGTCAAACAAACATCCTGGCGATTTTCAAGCAAACGGTATATTTTATCGAAAGGGGTGCCCGGTGAAAAGCTGACCATGTGATCGCCAGTGGTTATAACCGAAGGGCGTAAAAGGCTGTCGGGCAGTAATATGTCCTTTTTATCCATGCTGTTTATGGCTGCTGGTGTGAAACAAAAGTAACGATTATGACAGATTTTCACATGATTTGAACCAATAAGGTGGGAAAAGGTGTCATAATGACCTTTTAATCCAGTTTTAGTACTTGTCTGTATGTCATAATGGCATATTAATAGTGAAAAAGTGACATTAAAATGGCATGGCACAGTGTTTGAATTTGTTTGGTTGAAAGATAAAGTAAACCATGTAAAAAAGGAGGTATATTATGCTACCAATGTTGAGAAAAACACGGGAAAACAGACCCAGTTTCATTGATGAATTTTTTGGCAAGGATTTGATGGACAGCATTTTTAGTGATCAGCCCGGAATCAGCACACCTGCTGTAAATGTTAAAGAAGATGAAAACAACTTCACTATTGAAGTGGCTGCTCCGGGACTGAACAAAGAGGATTTCAATGTGTCCCTTGACAACAATGTCCTGACCATCTCATCTGAAAAAGAACACAAAGATGAAGAGAAAGAAAAGGGACAATTCATGCGCAGAGAGTTTAGCTATGCAGCTTTCAGCAGGTCATTCACACTGCCTGAAGGTGTGGACCATGAAAACATTAAAGCAAATCACAAAGATGGTATCCTGAATATTACCATCCCGAAAAAAGAAGAAGCTAAACGCAAACCATCAAAACAGATTGCCATATCATAACTGTTTAAACTGGGTTGTTTTGAGGGGGAAGCCCACAAAGGGTTTCCCTTTTTTTATA
>CAYMDX010000031.1:12545-18442 GCA_964389125.1 uncultured Bacteroidales bacterium | reverse complement strand
TTGACCGACCAGGATTCGAACCTGGACAGACAGCTCCAAAAACTGTAGTGCTACCATTACACCATCGGTCAATCCGGTAACAGTGTGCAAAAGTAGATATTTTTTTTAAAAGGGCAAGGGCATTCTGAAAAATGATGTTAAAAACCGGTTTTGTTGGTGCTTTTTTGTTATTTTCGCATGCTGTCCTGCGTTTTAAAGCAGGGTTAAGTTGCTCAAAGCCAATCAAATTTCGCGTTTCATGAACGAATATCTCTTTCGAAAGACCAACAATTACATGGGCTGGGGGTTATTTGCCCTGGCAACTATCCTGTATCTGCTTACCCTGGAGCCAACCGTAAGCTTTTGGGATGCCGGTGAGCGGATTGCTGTTTCGTATAAACTACAGATAGGCCATCCTCCCGGAGCGCCTCTCTATCAGATGATGGCACGTATTTTTTCTCTGTTTGCCCTGGGAGAAGTTACGCGCGTGGCTTTCTGGATCAATGCCATGTCGGCGGTGATGGGAGGTCTGGCAATTATGTTTCTGTTCTGGACAATCAACATCCTGGCACGTAAGCTGATCGCTGCCGACAGTGAGATCACCACCACCAAAGCCATGGCCATTTTCGGCAGTGGCCTGGTAGGCGCTTTAACACTGATGTTTAGTGATACTTTCTGGTTCACGGCCGTAGAGGCGGAGGTCTATGTCACATCCGGCTTTTTGACGGCTTTCGTGTTTTGGGCCATCCTGCAATGGGAAGCCCGGGCGCACGAACCGGACGCGAATAAATGGCTTGTGCTGATATTTTTTATCATTGGCCTGTCTATTGGTGTACACCTGCTCAACCTTTTGGCTATTCCGGCCATCGTGTTTGTCTATTATTTTAAGAAATATACACCCACCCGGAAAGGGATGTTCGCTGCCGGCTTGGTTGCAGTGGTGTTGCTCTATTTTATTCAGGAAATCCTGATTCCCGGCCTCCTGAACCTCGACTGGCAGTTTGAGCGCTTCTTTGTCAATACGCTCGGCATGCCCTTTCATAGTGGTACAATAATTTATTTTGTTGTTCTGATTGCGGCAATCACAATCGGCCTGTACTATACCCAGAAGCATAAAAAAGTTGCCTGGAACACCATCCTGCTCTGTTTTATGTTTATTGTGATCGGCTATTCCTCCTTCTTTATGCTGGTTATCCGGTCGAATGCCCAGGTTCCTATTAATGAAAATGCCCCCAAAGATGCACTGGCCATGAAAGCCTATCTGGGGCGTGAGCAGTATGGTGACTGGCCGCTTGTCCACGGTCCATTTTATAATGCCCCCGTTGTTGATATGGAAGATGGTAATCCTGTATGGGGGAAAAACCGTGAAACCGGACGTTATGAGATTATCAATGAACGGGAAGGCCTTGAGCCGGTCCATGATCCGCAGTTTAAAACCCTGTTCCCCAGAATGTGGAGTACCAGAGGCATGCATGTTGAAGGGTATGAACAATGGGGCAATGTAGAAGGACGACCGGTCAGGACAACCCGGCACGATGGTTCCACCGAAGTGGTGAACAAGCCTACATTTGGCGAAAATCTCCGTTTCTTCTTCTCCTATCAGGTCGGACATATGTATGTGCGCTATCTGATGTGGAACTTCAGCGGACGACAGAATGATATTCAGGGACATGGAAGTCCGGTTAAGGGTAACTGGCAGACCGGGATCCCTTTTATTGACTCCATACGACTTGGTCCGCAGGACAACCTGCCTGAAAGCATGACCAACAACCCCGGCTTTAACCGGTATTATATGCTGCCTTTCCTCCTCGGGGTGATCGGCTTCCTGTACCAGCTGAAACGACGACCTAACGATTCCCTGGTAGTCGGTCTGCTTTTCATCATGACCGGCCTGGCCATTATCGTTTATCTCAACCAGACACCATTCCAGCCAAGGGAGCGGGACTATTCATATATCGGCTCCTTTTATGCTTTCTCCATATGGGTCGGCCTGGGTACCCTCGGTATCTTGGATGCCCTGAACAGGCGCCTCAAAGGGAAGTGGTCTGATATCAGCGGTAAAGGTGGTAAGATAGCTGCCATAGGAGTCACTGCACTTTGTTTACTGCTGGTGCCGGTGAATATGGCTAAGGATAACTGGAGTGATCACGATCGCTCCGGCCGCTACTCGGCGAGAGATGTCGCAAAAAATTATCTCGAATCATGTGCCCCGAATGCCATCATTTTCACCAATGGTGATAATGACACCTTCCCCCTATGGTATGCCCAGGAGGTTGAAGGCATTCGTACCGATATCAAAGTCGTGAATATGAGCCTGTTCAACACCGACTGGTATATCGACAATATGTTACGACGAAAGACCTATGATGCCGATCCGCTCCCGTTCAGTCTTGAACGCCAACAATATCGTGAGGGTACAAGGGATTATGTATATATGCTCGACCGCATTGAAGGCTATCAGGACGTGAGCCGGCTGATCGATTTTGTCGGCGATGATAGTGATCGCTCCCGAATTAGCACCGGCCGGGGTATGGAAGACTACTTCCCCACCAACAAGTTCCGGCTGCCGGTCGACTCCGCCAAAGTGGTCGACAATGGAACGGTTGCCCCGGAAGATGCCCACCTTATCGTTGATGATATTGAGTGGGAAATGCCCGGTCAGGGAATGAACAAAAACCATCTGATGGCACTCGACTTCCTGGCTCAGAACGACTGGGACCGCCCGGTGTATTTTGCCATTACCACCGGACGTGAATCATACATGGGTCTTGAGGAATACTTTCAGCTCGAAGGGATGGCTTACCGCCTGGTGCCTATCAAAACCGAACTCGACCCGGCAGAAATCGGACGGGTCAACTCCCGCATACTGTATGACAACCTCATGAATAAATTTCAATGGGGTAACATGAATGATCCGGATGTATACCTCGACGAAGATCACCGGCGACTGACCGTAAGCTTCAGGAATGTCTTCCAGCGTCTGGCAGGACAGCTCATAGCAGAAAACAAGCCTGATTCTGCCATCACTGCCCTGGACAAAGCCATGGAAGTCATGCCCGAATACAATGTGCCCTACAACTATTTCACCTTTCTTATCGCCGAAAATTATTATAAAGCAGGCGCTTATGAGAAAGCCAATGACATTGCAGAGCGCATGATTGACCTTCATGAGCAAAACCTGGACTATTACTTCCGTTTCGAACGTCCGCTGGCTAATATGATCGATGAGAACAAGCAGGAAAGCCTTGCGATGATGCAACGTATTGCTCAGGTAACAGAGCAGCACGGACAGGAAGAACTCGCGGAAAGATCGGGTAGTATTTTCGATACGTATTATGATCTTTGGGCCGGAGGATTCAGCGAAAGAGGGTTTTAGCAGGATAGCTGTAATTCGCCATCCCTGTATGGCACATCATAAAAAAAGGTAAGCAATCATGTAATGTGTTGCCATGCCTTATTGCTAAGTCACTAAATAACAGGCATATTTTTTTCTGTCAAAAAAATTGTGTATATTTGCACCGAAAATTTGATTTAAGTCGGGAAAGGAAGGGGGCAGACGTCCCCTTCTTTTTTGGCCGACATACCAAAGAAGCACATGAACAGGCAAGATTTATCCGATATCATCAACGCCTATTTGGGTGACGGCAGCCTTTTTTTGGTGGATGTGAAGATCACACCGCAAAACAAGGTGATGGTGTTTATTGATGGTGACGCCGGTGTGACCATTGAAGACTGCAGCCGGTTAAGCCGGCACATCGAGTCATTATTTGACCGTGACCTGGTGGATTTTGAACTGCAGGTATCTTCCGTGGGTGTCGGGCATCCTTTGAAACTGAGAAGGCAGTTTCAAAACAATGTTGGACGCCGCCTTGCCGTGAAAAACAATGAAGATTCGGTGATCAAGGGAAAGCTTGACGAAGTGAATGATGAAGGGGTTTATCTCCAAAAAGACAAGCCCCGCAAAGGAAAAAAAAAGAAAAAAGAACCTGATACCGATGAAGACACAAAGGTGTTTTTGTCATTTCATGATATCAGTGAAGCCAGGGTGCAGGTGTCTTTTAAGTAAAATGAGGGACAAAAAAATTTGTAAACCATTAGTATAAACCGATAGCAGACAGACAATGGAAACTATTAATTTGGTTGAGTCGTTTTCTGAATTTAAAGAATTCAAAAATATTGACCGCTCTACCATGATGCTGATCCTTGAGGATGTTTTTAAGAGCATGTTGGAGAAAAAGTACGGGTCAGCAGATAATTTTGATATCATCGTAAATATTGACAAGGGCGACCTCGAAGTATGGAGGAACCGTGTTATTGTGGAAGATGGCGAGTTGACCGATACAAACTCCCAGATCGCCTATTCAGATGCCATCAAGATTGAACCTGACTTTGAGGTTGGCGAAGATGTCTCTGAGCCAGTCAAGATGGGCGATTTTGGCCGGCGGGAGATTTTGGCCATCCGTCAAAACCTGGCATCCAAAATTATGGAGCTGGAAAAGGACGGCATTTATCGCAAATACCAGGAATTAATTGGTGATGTTGTGACAGCGGAAGTCTATCAGGTTTGGAAAAAAGAGATGCTTGCTTTGGATGATGAAGATATTGAGTTGATACTTCCCAAAACAGAACAGATACCGTCTGACTTTTATCGTAAAGGGGATACCCTGCGCGCTGTTGTCTCACGCGTGGAGATCCAGAACAACAACCCCAGGGTGATTATCAGCCGGACGTCTCCCGCTTTCCTGGAAAGGCTGTTTGAGCAGGAGGTACCGGAGGTTTATGATGGCCTCATCACCATCAAAAAGGTTGTTCGTCAGCCGGGTGAGCGGGCAAAAGTGGCTGTTGAAACTTATGATGATCGTATCGATCCCGTTGGTGCCTGTGTGGGGATGAAGGGTTCCCGGATACATGGTATCGTAAGGGAATTGCGTAATGAAAATATTGATGTCATTAATTATACAACCAATCCGTCGCTCTATATTTCCCGGGCATTGAGTCCTGCCAAGATCAACTCTGTGGAACTTGATGAAGAGAATAAGCGGGCTGAGGTATTTTTGAAACCTGACCAGGTATCGCTGGCTATCGGTAAAGGAGGGTATAACATTAAGCTCGCCGGAAACCTGACCGGATATGAAATTGATGTATATCGTGAATCGGATATCGACGGCGAGGATGTGGACATGGTAGAATTTGGTGATGAAATAGAAGACTGGGTTATTGATGAGTTAAAGCGAATAGGCTGCGATACCGCCAAAAGTGTTTTGAATCTTAGTGTAGAAGACCTGGTAAACAGAACCGATCTGGAACAGGAAACGGTGGAAGAAGTTGTAAACATATTAAAAGAAGAGTTTGAATAAAATACCATAAATTTGCATGGTTTTTACCGGCTCGGGAAAACGATTGATAACTGAAAGCTGAATATGACTGAAGGGACCAAAACAAAACGATTAAGCAAAGTGGCTAGGGAGTTCAATATCGGACTTACTACCATTGTGGATTTCCTGCATAAAAAGGGGATCACTGTGGCGAATAATCCGAATGCAAAGATCACCCCGGAGGCATATGAGCTTTTGTATCAGGAATTTCAAAGTGAAAAAAGCCTTAAAGAAGAAACCCGTAAAGCCGGTTTAAATATTTCGCGCAGGGAGAGCATTTCACTTGACCCGGAAGCCAGTGAAGAAGAAGATGTTCAGCAACCTATTGCGCCGGAAAAAGAACCCGCAAAAACCGGTGAGAAGGAAGCAGCTGCTTCAAAAACAGAAAAGGAAGCTGAAGCAAAAGAAAAAGAACAAGCTAAACCTGCTGAGCAGGAAGCTGCTGACGTTCCTGTTGAAGCCTCATCGGATGATGTTGAATCATCAGCCACTGCTGCCACAGACAAAGAGAATGCCGGAGAAAAAGAAGCCGGGGAGAAAGAA
>CAYMDX010000031.1:0-12445 GCA_964389125.1 uncultured Bacteroidales bacterium | reverse complement strand
AAAGAAGCCGGGGAGAAAGAAACGGAGGGTGAGAAATCTGCCGAACCCGTTGAACCTGCTCCAGAGAAAGAGCCTGAGTCCAAAGAACCGAAAAAGGAGGAGGACATTGCCGCAGCGCAACCGGATGAACAGGCGGTGGATGCCAGGAAGGACGATGAGGAGAAAGAAAAATTAGAAGACAGTGGATTGAAGGTGGTTGGCAAAATCGACCTGGAGGAGAAGAAAAAGCCTGCCGAAAAACCCAAAAAGGAAAAGGCAAAGAAAGAAAAGGATACGGCTGAGAAACCCAAAGCCGAGAAAAAGGAGAAGACAAAAGCCGAAGATAAGCCTGTTTCAGATGATGCGAAAAAAGAGGCTGAAACCGATAAGGCTGCAAAAGCTACAAAAGAAGAGCCTGAAAGTCCTGATAAAGAGAAAGATACTTCTAAAGAGCAAACTGTTGAGCATCATGAAACCAAATTTACCAAATTAGAAGGCCCTACCATCCTTGGTAAAATAAATATTCCAGAGTCCAAGGGATCATCCCAGAAGCCGGTGGCTTCGTCCGGAGAATCAGGTAAGTCGAAAAAACGTAAGCGTAAACGTATCAAAAAAGATAAGCCTGGTACGCCTGTCAGGCCTGATAACAAGCCTGATAAGAAGACCGATAAGCAGGAAACTGCGAAATCAAGAAAAGGTGGTAAAAAAGAACAGGAAAAACCCGAGGTGTCTGAAGAAGAAATCTCCCGCCAGATCAAAGAAACACTGGCCAACCTGAGTGGTTCAGGTAAGTCTAAAGCGGCCAAACACCGACGCATGAAAAGGGAGGTTTTTCAGCAACAAAAGGAGAAAGAGAAAGAACAGGCGGCATCTGAAGAGAAGATACTTGAAGTTACCGAATTTATTTCGGCGGCTGAGCTGGCCAAGCTAATGGATGTATCCGTAAATGAAATCATTTCAACGTGTATGTCGCTGGGGCTGTTTGTATCCATCAACCAGCGCCTGGACGCTGAAACCATTACCATTGTATCCGATGAATTTGGGTATGAAGTTGAATTTGTCAGTGCCGACGTACAGGGCGAAATAGAAGAGGAGGAGGATGATCCCGCCAACCTCAAAGATCGGGCGCCGATAGCGGCTGTGATGGGTCATGTTGACCACGGTAAGACATCCCTGCTCGACCAGATCCGGCACTCCAATATCATTGCCGGGGAGGCCGGTGGTATTACCCAGCATATCGGAGCCTATACCGTTGAGCTTGAAAAAGACCGAAACATCACATTCCTTGATACACCCGGACACGAAGCCTTTACCGCCATGCGGGCAAGGGGGGCCAAGGTTACGGATATCGCCATTATTGTGGTGGCTGCCGATGACAGTGTCATGCCCCAGACCGTAGAGGCCATCAACCACGCACAGGCCGCCGGTGTCAGTATCATTATTGCCATTAACAAGGTAGATAAAGAAAATGCCAACCCTGATAAAGTGATGGAAGAACTGGCCAACATCAATGTGTTGGTTGAAGACTGGGGTGGTAAATATCAGTGCCAGCAAATATCGGCCAAGGAAGGAGAAAATATTGACGGCTTGCTGGAAAAGGTGTTGCTTGAAGCAGAAATGCTTGAGCTAAATGCAAACCCCGACAGAAATGCCATGGGTACCGTGATTGAGTCGTCCCTGGATAAAGGACGTGGTTATGTCTCTACCGTCCTGGTACAGAACGGCACATTGCAGATCGGCGATATTGTGGTGGCTGGCACCAACCATGGTAAGGTGAAAGCCATGTTCAACGAAAGAGGGCATCGCATTGAAAAAGCCGGGCCCTCCGCACCGGTTCTGATGCTGGGATTGGGTGGTGCTCCGCAGGCAGGTGATACATTTAATGTGATGCCCTCGGAGAGTGAAGCCAAAAGCATTACCAATAAGCGTCAACAGCTTATCAGAGAGCAGGGTCTACGTACACAAAAACATATTACCCTGGATGAAATCGGCCGCCGGATCGCCATTGGCGACTTTAAAGAGCTCAATGTCATTGTGAAAGGTGATGTGGATGGTTCTGTCGAGGCTTTGAGCGACTCCCTGCAAAAGCTTACCTCTGAGGAGATTCAGGTTAACATTATCCATAAAGCTGTGGGGCAGATCACCGAAGGTGACGTGTTGCTGGCTTCTGCCTCCAACGCCATTATCATCGGATTCCAGGTGAGGCCCTCATCGACTGCCAGAAAATTGGCCGAACAGGAACAGATAGATATCCGTATGTATAGCGTTATCTATAATGCCATTAATGAGCTGAAGTCGGCCATCGAAGGAATGCTGGCACCGGAAATCGAAGAAAAGGTCATCGCCAACATTGAAGTGCGTGATGTGTTCAAGATTACCAAGGTTGGCACGGTTGCAGGCTGTAAGGTGCTCGACGGAAAGATACACAGGAATTCCAACATCAGACTGATACGTGATGGTATCGTGGTTCATACCGGGAAGCTGGGCTCCCTCAAAAGATACAAAGAGGATGTCAAAGAGGTGGCTGCCGGCTATGAATGTGGTCTCAATATCGACCGTTCTAATGATGTGAAAGTGGGTGATATCATTGAAGCATTTGAAACGGTGGAGATTGCCCGTAAGCTCGAATAGGACGTTCATTAGAATCATATTTCATAACGCGGCTCATGGAGACAACGGATTTCCCGGTCGCGTTTTTTCTGCGCTGATTGTATATCAAACTGAACCGCTATGATTAGTATAACGCTGAACACCAGATATGTGGAAGATTTCGTTTCCGGAGATGAGATCAGATTGTTTGAAAGAGAGCTAGACCTGCACCGTCAACATATTTATGAGCGGCAGGGTAAAGGAAGCGACTTCCTGGGATGGGTCGACCTTCCGGAGCAATTTGATACATCGTTGATCGGGCGGCTGGAGGCTGATGCCGGGAGGATACAACAGCAATCTGATGTGGTTGTCGTGGTTGGTATCGGCGGCTCCTATCTGGGTGCCAGGGCTGTGATAGAGGCATTATCCGGTAATGCCGCCTTCGAACAGTCAGAAAAAACCGAGGTCGTATATGCCGGACATCAGCTTGATGAAGACTACATGGCAGGCCTTTTGAGCTATCTTGATGACAAAGATTACTCCGTGATTGTCATCTCAAAATCAGGTACTACAACCGAACCGGCGATCGCGTTTCGTCTGCTTCGGGATCATATGGAGGGCAAATATGGTGAGGATGCCGCTGCCGGCCGTATTTATGCTGTGACCGATGCCCGCAAGGGTGCTTTAAAAAAGCTGGCAGATAACCAGGGTTATACGACTTATGAGATCCCTGATGACGTGGGTGGCCGCTACTCGGTGTTAACACCCGTCGGCCTGCTTCCTATCGCTGCCGCCGGATATGATATCCGGAAGTTACTGGAAGGGGCCCGGCAGATGGCTGAATACCTCAGAACAAAAACGGCACTGTCGGATAATCCGGCGGCCCGGTATGCCATCCTGCGCAATATCCTTTATAAGAAAGGAAAAACCATTGAAATCCTGACCTCCTATAAGAGTTCTTTGTACTATTTTATTGAATGGTGGAAACAGTTGTTTGGTGAAAGTGAAGGGAAAGATGGAGCAGGGATTTTCCCCGCCGGCACTATTTTTACAACCGATTTGCATTCCATGGGTCAGTATATTCAGGACGGGTTTAAAAACATGTTTGAAACCGTGCTTACCGTAGAAAAGACCAGCAATACGGTTAAAATACCCGAGGATTCTGACAATCTGGACGGTCTGAACTATCTTGCCGGAAAAAGGATAAATCATGTTAACGAGATGGCTTCCCGTGGAACATCACTCGCACATGTTGACGGTGGCGTGCCTAACCTGGAGATCGTGATGCCTGCCGTGAATGAGCACTACCTGGGTGAGTTGATCTATTTCTTTGAGATGAGCTGCGCGGTAAGCGGATATGTGTTGGGCGTTAATCCTTTTGATCAGCCAGGCGTGGAAGCTTATAAGCGCAATATGTTTGCCCTGCTTGGCAAGCCGGGCTTTGAAGAAGATGGTGAGATGTTGCGTAAGCGGCTGCAATAGGACTATCTGATGACTGTTTACCTTCAGCGTTGCCTGGGCGCTGGTGTTATGGTGCTTCCAGCCGTGTTATTCCTTTTTTTCTTGTTTTTGATGAAAACAGCTGCGGCAGAGCGGCTCATAGGCTTCTGTTTCGCCCAGAAACACCAGCTTTTTGCTTGGTATGGTGCGATGAGAGTATTGCGCAAGCTTCCCACAGTTGACACAGATGGCATGAACCTTTGTAATGTATTCGGCTGTGGCCAGCAGCGCCGGTATCGGGCCGAAAGGCTTGCCTTCAAAGTCCATGTCAAGCCCGGCTACCACCACCCGTATACCTGAATTAGCCAGCTGGTTGCAAACGTTAGGCAGCTCTTCATCAAAAAACTGGGCTTCGTCTATGCCGATAACATCTACTTCATTGGCCATCAGTAAGATGTTGTTTGAAGAAGGGACCGGGATCGACATGATCTCGTTGGCATCGTGAGATACCACACGTTCCTCATCGTAACGGCTGTCAACGCCGGGTTTGTATATTTCTACGGATAGCCTGGCGATTCGGGCTCTGTTAAGCCGGCGGATAAGCTCCTCGGTTTTTCCGGAGAACATACTGCCGCAAATAACCTCGATCCAGCCACGGTACCCCGACCGGGTAATGTCATTTTCCAGAAACATTCGGCGGCTCTGCTTTAAACTTGTTATCTTTATACAGAAAAATCATTCTTTCTGCTACACAAAAATAAACAATAACTTTACATCGTTTTTGTTCTTGTTCAGGAATTATGATAAAATCCATGATTATTTATGAAAGAAAAAGAGGTAAAAAAATCTATTATACGTCACCTGGAGGCCATAGCCGATAAATTGTCTTACATCAACCATTACCATCCGGCCAAAAACCTTTCCCTGGATATTGACCTGGTAAAAGATGAGCTGCGTTTGCTCTACCGTGACCTTGAGCATCTGAAAGCAATGGCAGGTGATGGACCTGATCACTCCAGGACGGCTTCTTCTGAACAGGTGCGGAACGAGCCTGCTGCTGATATCTCAGGCGCAGACGACCGCCAGTCATCCGCCGCCAATAATGCTGAGCAAAATGACAAAGAACCCAGTCCTCAGCAGGAGCCATCAGGGAAACAAACGCTGCAAACGGAGGAAGAAACAAATAAGGGAAGGGATAACCAGGTAGAAGCTGCAGCGGCAAAATCGGCTGAGCAGCAGGTTTCGTATGAGCGGGAAAATGTTTCTGATGCGCAGGAAAAATCCCGGCGTGTTAACCCGGCCGGGTCCGGTGATACGCAAAAAGCCCACTCCCCGGATGCGGATCTGTCAAAACAACCCGATGAACCGGACCATGACCGGGATGTGTCAGGAAAAGCCACAAAGCAGCCCTCAGGGAATGATACAGTCAAACCGGTTGCCGGTGAAACGGCTACCCCCAGACCATCCGCCAGTAAAGCAGTGATCGATATTCTGGCAGAATATGGCACACGTACCATTGGAGACCAGTACCTGCAGGAAGACAACTCACTGCATCAGCATATATCCGGGAACCATGAGGACAGAAGTATCGGTGCACGTATGCAGCAACAGCCTGTATCTAATCTGAAAGAGGTTATCGGGGTTAATGAAAAGTTTTTGTTTATCAATGAACTTTTCCAGGGAAACATCCAGGAATACCGTGAGGCCCTTGACCGGCTCAACCAGATGGATGATATTAAACAGGCTTTTGACCATTTGAATGAACTGGCGGTGCAGTATGCCTGGGATGCCAACCGTTCGGCGTCCACTATTGAAAAGCTGGCCAATTACGTTCAACGTCGTTATATGCAGTAATTAAGAGTGTGACCGGTTATGACAAGCCTGTATATTGTTCCTACGCCCGTTGGTAACCTCGGCGATATGACGTTGCGGGCCATTGACGTGTTGCAGCGGGCTGATTATGTGCTTACCGAAGATACCCGAACGACAGGCAGGTTGCTGAAACACTTCGATATTACTACCAAAACCATTTCTCATCATCAGCATAATGAACACAAAACACTTCGCGTGCTGATTGAGCGTTTGAAAAGCGGGCAACGGCTGGCACTTGTCAGCGATGCCGGTATGCCTGGTATTTCGGATCCAGGCTTTCTGCTGGTGCGTGAATGTATCCGGGAGGGCCTTGAAGTGGAATGCCTGCCCGGTGCCACTGCTTTTGTTCCCGCATTGGTGGCCAGTGGCATCCCCTGTGACCGCTTCTGTTTTGAAGGGTTCCTGCCACCGAAGAAAGGCCGCAAAACCTATCTGGAAAAGCTGGCAGGCGAAACCCGTACCATGGTCTTTTATGAGTCACCGCATCGTTTGTTGAGGACGCTCACCGACTTTGCCGGTGTTTTTGGACATGACCGTCAGGCATCGGTGGCGCGGGAGATTACCAAGATACATGAAGAGCATGCCCGTGGTACCCTGGGTGAGCTGATCGACCTGTATGCTGAACGTACCGTTAAGGGTGAAATCACCATTGTGGTATCAGGTCTTGCTGTCTAACTGCAGAACCGCCATGAAGGCTTGTTGCGGCACCTCTACATTGCCTACCTGGCGCATCCGTCTTTTCCCTTTTTTCTGCTTTTCCAGCAATTTCCGTTTCCTGGTAATGTCACCGCCGTAACACTTGGCTGTTACATCTTTGCGCAGCGCCTTCACCGTCTCCCTGGCGATGATCTTTGAGCCCATGCTGGCCTGTATGGCAATATCAAACTGCTGACGCGGGATCAGCTCTTTGAGTTTGGTACAGATCCTTTTGCCAAACTCATACGCATTGTCTTTGTGAATGAGTGCCGACAAGGCGTCAACATGATCACCGTTGAGCAGTATATCCATTTTAATCAGGCTGGATGGTTTGTACCCGATGGAGTGATAATCAAGTGAAGCAAACCCCCTTGAGATTGTTTTTAAACGATCATAAAAGTCAAATACAATCTCTGCCAGGGGCATCTCAAAGGTAAGCTCTACCCTGTCGGTGGTAAGGTATACCTGGTTTTTTACAACACCCCGTTTGTCCAGGCACAGCGACATTACCGGCCCGATGAAGTCGGATTTTGTTATGATCTGGGCCGCAATAAATGGTTCTTCGATGTAATCCAGCTCATTGGGCCCCGGCATATCCGAGGGATTATTAACAACCTTTGTCTCTCCTGATTTCAGGTAAGCCTGGTAGGAAACGTTCGGTACGGTGTTGATCACCGTCATGTCAAATTCCCGCTCCAGCCTCTCCTGGACAATCTCCATGTGGAGCATACCCAGAAAGCCACACCGGAAACCAAATCCGAGCGCTCCGGATGACTCCGGCTCAAAGGTCAGGGAGGCGTCGTTGAGCTGCAGCTTTTCCATAGCTGTCCGCAGATCTTCAAACTCATCTGTGTCGACAGGGTAGATGCCGGCAAACACCATTGGTTTCACCAGCTCAAAACCCCTTACAGCCTCCTGTGTGGGCCGTGCGATATGGGTGATCGTGTCACCGACTTTGACCTCTCTCGCATCTTTGATCCCGGAAATGATATAACCGACATCCCCGGTGTTGATCTCTTTCTTGGCCATCTGGGAGAGCTTGAGCACACCTACTTCATCTGCGACGTAATGCCGGTTGGTGTTCATGAACTTAACATGATCGCCCTGGCTTATTTTTCCGTTATATACCCTGAAGTAGGCCACGATACCGCGATAAGGATTATAGATGGAATCGAATATGATGGCTTTGAGGGGGTCATTTGGATAGCCTGTCGGCGGCGGAATTCGTTCAATAAGGGCTTTGAAGATCGCATCGACCCCCATGCCCGTTTTCCCGCTGGCATAAATGATTTCGTCCGGATCACAGCCGACAAGGTCCAATATCTCATCAGCTACCTGATCAGGCATGGCACCGGGCAGATCCATTTTGTTTAATACCGGAATAATCACCAGATCATGCTCCAATGCAAGGTAAAGGTTTGAAATTGTCTGGGCTTCAATGCCCTGGGAAGCGTCAACTATCAGTAATGCTCCCTCGCACGACTTTATAGAACGTGAAACCTCATAGCTGAAGTCAACATGGCCAGGTGTATCAATGAGGTTTAATTGGTATTCTTCTTCCCCGTATGTATAATCAAGCTGGATAGCGTGGCTTTTGATGGTAATGCCACGCTCCCTTTCCAGATCCATGTCGTCAAGCATCTGATCCTTGAAATCCCGGTCGGTGATCGTATTGGTCTTTTGGAGTAAACGATCGGCAAGGGTGCTTTTGCCATGATCAATGTGGGCAATAATACAAAAGTTGCGAATGTTCTTCATAGCCTGCAAAAATACAACTAAAATCTGTTTCAGCCACCTTTCGGAGATAGTTTTCGTGGGCAAGGATCATCTCAATTGTAAATTTTAGTTAATTTTGACCCCGCCGGAAAAGAATATAATAAACCAGCCGGTTAGCCGTAATTATCATTGAGATATCAATCAATGCGGTCTTTAAAAACATGATGTATGAGATGCCAGCCCCTCTTGCTAGTGATATTGTTGTTGCATACGCTGCCTCTGGCTGCTCAGTCTACATATCCCATTGACGACTATGATGGACAGACCATTGCGACTTGTTCCGGCACATTCGTTGATAGCAGCTTAGGTGACTCACTCGACCATTACAGTCCCAATGAGGATTATCAGCTGACCTTTACCAGCGATGATGAAGAGAATCCATACCTGTATCTGGATTTTGAGTTCTTCCAGCTTGGTCAGCATGACACGCTATATGTGTATGACGGAGCAGATGATACGGCACCGCTTCTGACGGCGGCTACCGGCCAGACATTGGCTTTTGACACCATCTATGCCTCTGCCGACAGCCTTCATTTTCATTTTGTGTCATCAGATTTTGATCCCGAGGACTCCCTGGATGTGGCTGACAGGCTGGGGTGGCAGGCTCAGATATCCTGTGCAGCACTGTGTGACCTTATGGTTGTGGATATCGACCCCCTTGACGGTCTTATGCACTGCCCTGAAACGGTTGGTATGGTTTCTTTTGAAGCAGCCGCTTATTACCTGCATGATGATCTTGATACAGATCTGTCCTATTCCTGGACAATTGAAGATGAATCCCTGGCGGGGGAAACGATAGCGTATGATTTTGAAAATACACCCCCCGGGGCTTATCCCATCCATGTCACGGCAACGGACACGGAGAATGATTGTCAGGCTTCAGCTGTGGAGGTGTTAATGATCGCGACCATTCCTTCCCTTGAAGGCACAACTGCTGGTGTGGACAGCGCTTGTGCAGGTGAAACATTTACCCTCTTCGGTGAGGCAACCCCCACCATCTGGACAGGCTTCCCTACCGTTGTGGAAGAAGAACCCCCGTTTTTGCTTGAGGAGGGTACGGTGTACAGTTCAACACTGACATTTGACGTGTTTGATGAAGGAGTGGAGGTCTTGTCAGAGGACGATTTTGACCGGGTATGTGTCTACATAGAGCATGTTGACCAGGCACACCTTCGTTTTGAACTTGAGGCCCCCAGTGGGGAAGTGATTGAACTGAAGGACATGACCGGGCCGGAAGCAAATCTGGGAGAGCCGGTTGAATGGGATGACGAAATACCCGGCACCGGCTACGAATATTGTTTTTCCCCGTTGCCTCAATATGGTACCATGGCTGAAACAAATGCCCTCACACATGAATATACCGATAATGCCGGCAATTATTATGCAGTTGCCGACTATATGCCCCCCGGCAGCTATACCCCCATTGAGTCACTAGGTGAACTGGCCGGTAGTACGTTGAACGGTACCTGGACCATGTGGGTAGAAGATGGCTTTGATGAATCGGCCGGACATTTATTTAGTTGGAGTCTCTATTTTGATGACATGTTTTACCCGGATTCACTGATCTTTACCCCGGAAATCGTGGAGGAACAATGGTACCATAATGATACTCCCATTGATGGCAATCCGGCTACCACGTCTATAGATGACCCCGGAGATCATGATTTTACGTTTGAGGTTATGGATGATTTTGGTTGTGTGTATGACACCACCACGACCGTTCATATCCTTCCCCTTCCGAAAGCTGAAATTGAATCAGAGTTGGAAATCCCGATTTGTGAAGGAGACTCCACCTTGCTTACCGTACATCCCATTGATGATGACGGGACAGACTGGATCTATCAATGGCAGTATGCCGGGGCGGATATGCCTGACCGCACCTATGATACCCTCATGGTGAAAGAACCGGGCTTGTATACAGTCATGATCTCCGATACCATTACAGGCTGTATCGACTTTTTTGATAAGGATGTGACAGATCAGAATTGTGACCTGACCATCCCCAATGTGTTTACACCCAATGATGACGGGATTAACGATGAGTTTGAGATCGAAAACCTGGAGCATTACCCCAATGCCCGGATGGTGATATACAACCGCTGGGGCGAGAAAGTGTTCGAACATAACGACTACTATAACAACTGGTGGGATGGACGAGGTGCCCCCGACGGAACCTATTTTTATGTGCTTCAATATACCCGTATGGGAGAAACCCGATATACGGAGGGTAGCGTTACGATTATAAGATGATATATATGAGGCAGCGTATTTAACAAGCATGATGTATACAGCAAGATAAATTTTTCTCTTTTGAATGAATACATTATTTTTGGGCTTTTTTACATATAAATCTATATCAAAATCATAAACCAACTCTACGAACCCTATGACAAACGAAAAAGACCAGCAGGAAGGTGCCAAGGCACCAACTGGTGCTATGCAACGTATTCTCAACAAGATTGAGGTTGTAGGAAATAAGTTACCGCAGCCTGTAACCTTATTTGCTATTTTGATTGGTATTGTCCTGATCCTTTCCGCCATTTTTGGTACTTTGGGGGTGCAGGCCGACCATCCGTCCCCTGATGTGGAAGAACCTATTAAAGCCGTAAACCTATTGACGGCAGATGGCATACAGAAGATCATGACCAACATGGTTGAGGTATTTGCCTCTTTCCCGCCCCTGGGTCTTGTTCTTGTAGTGATGTTAGGTATTGGAGTGGCAGAACGTAGTGGCCTGATTGCTTTAGCCCTGCGCGTCTTTGTGTCCAAAGTGCCCGACAGGTTGATCACTTTTTCCATCGTTATTGCTGGTATGTTTAGCTCTGTAGCCGCTGATGCGGGCTATGTCGTGTTGATACCTTTGGGGGCAGCTATATTTAAAGGGATGGGGCGCCATCCGATAGCCGGACTGGCTGCTGCTTTCGCCGGCGTATCCGGTGGTTTCGGTGCCAATTTTGTCCCGACAGGTCTTGACCCCATGATTGCCGCCTTTACCCAGTCAGCCGCCACCATCATGGATGCCTCTTATACCGTTAACCCATTGTCAAACTATTATCTGATGGCTGCTTCGGTGCCACTGATCGGACTTGCCGGAATGTGGGTTACTGAAAAACTTATCGTGCCGCGCCTGGGCAAATATGACCCAAGTGGTGAAGAAGAAGAGGATGATCAAAACAGAGAATTTACACCGCTTGAGAAGAAGGGTCTGAATTGGGCCGGCGTGACCGTCATCACCATACTGGTGCTCATTGCTGCTGCCGTAATACCTTCTAATGGTGTGCTCCGCGCAGAAGACGGCAGCCTGAATCCCTTCTACAATTCTATTGTGCCCATGATGTTCATCCTGTTTTTCGCTTCCGGTCTGGTTTTTGGTCTGGTTGCTAAGACCATTAAAGGTGATAAGGATGTGGCCAAAATGACATCTGAAGCCATGGGTACTATGGGTGGATATATTGTTCTGGCCTTTGTTGCCGCACACCTGGTTCAGTTCTTTATCTGGTCGAACCTGGGCTCTATCATGGCCATTACCGGTGCTGCCGGACTGCAACAAATCGGCTTTACCGGGTATCCACTGCTGGTTGCATTCATCCTCGTGTCATCCTTTATCAATCTCATTCTGGGTAGTGCATCTGCCAAGTGGGCCATCCTCGCACCCATATTTGTGCCCATGCTGATGTTGATGGGTTTCTCACCCGAAACAACCCAGGCGGCATACCGGATCGGCGACTCCTATTCCAATATTCTTACGCCGCTGTTACCTTACTTCCCGCTGGTTATTGTGTTTGCCCAGAAGTATATGAAAGATATTGGTATCGGAACAATCATTTCTGTTATGCTTCCCTATGCCATTGCATTTATGATTGTCAGGATACCCATGTTTATCGCATGGCTGATGCTTAACATCCCGCTGGGAATCGAAGGACCCATATACTATCCGCAATAAAGTACAGTTGATTGAAGGTTTTTGAACCTACAATTACAATACGGAAAAGAAAAGCGTCACACAGGGAAAATCAACCTGTGTGACGCTTTTCTGGTATTTGCGTCCTTGTATCCCCTGGAGCTGAGCAAATTCCTGACCTTCAAATTGCTG
>CAYMDX010000030.1:0-18808 GCA_964389125.1 uncultured Bacteroidales bacterium | reverse complement strand
CTTCTGCCCGGATAAAGCAAGAAAGTTACAAAATAATGATAATCAGATAATAACGCAAATATAACCCAATAATACTATGCTTCAGGTAAAGAACTATCCGCTTGGGTTTTATCCCACCCCCTTGCATCAGGTCAACAACTTTTCTTCATCCATCGGAAACTACCGGGTATATATCAAGCGTGATGACCAGACCGGCCTGGCTACCGGCGGCAACAAAACCCGGAAGCTGGAGTACCTGATTGGTGATGCCCTTTCGCGTGGTGCGGATACGATCATCACTGCCGGCGCCCAACAATCAAACCATTGCCGCCAGACAGCTGCAGCATGCGCCGTTGCCGGGCTTCATTGCCACCTACTGCTGCGGGGTGACCCCCCGGCACAAACCAACGGCAACCTGTTGCTGTCCCGGATGCTTGGTGCTACCATACACTTTAATGCCGCAGACAAAAAAGGACCCGGTCTGGAAACCCTGTCTGAGGAGTTGACAAAAAAAGGACATAAGCCTTATATCGTTCCGTACGGTGGGTCCAATATCACAGGCGCAATGGGTTATGTACAGGCAGCCGGGGAGCTCAAGCAACAGCTGGAAAGAGAAAAACTGTCGGTCGATTACATCTTTTTCGCCTCCAGCAGCGGTGGCATGCAGGCAGGCCTTACCCTCGGCATGGAACTGTATGGACTCCGGTCCGAACTGATGCCGGTCAGTATCGACAAAGAAGATATCGGAGAAACGCTCCTGGAAGAAAAGATCCATGAATTGCTCCGGGAAGGGAAAGACAACCTGAAGCTGCAAAAGACATTCTCAAAACAGGATGTGCCCCTGATACGTGATTTTAACAAAGCCGGTTATGGCGTCATATCCGATAAGGAAAAGGAGGCGATCTCTACACTGGCCCGCCTGGAAGGCATAATCCTGGACCCTGTGTACACAGCCCGGGCTTTTTATGGAATGATGTATTATCTTCGGAACAATTTGATCAAACCCGGATCCACAGTTCTTTTCTGGCACACCGGCGGTATCCCCGCCAATTTTTCATACGCCGGAGAGCTGTCCAATAACAGCTGACAGCAAAAGGGTCTTTTGTAAGCACTTATCATCAATAATAATTGCCTTTTTGACCATGAAGGCATAGCTTTGCGTATTTAAAATCTATCCTATGCAAACAATATCACATTTCCTAAAACTGTTTACAACACTTATCATTATTGTAAGTCTGCATAGTCCTGTTTGGAGCGCAAAAGATACGTACAACACAGACGAAGTAACTGACAGGCTGTCGGACCTCCCGGCATTCATGGAACGTGGCATGCAGGACTGGGGTATCCCGGGGATGGCCGTAGCTGTTGTAAAAGATGGTGACCTGGTATATGCCGAAGGTTTCGGTGAACGTAAGAAAGGCTCCGGCGACGCCGTGAATCAACACACGGTATTTGGGTTGGCCTCACTTACCAAGGCCATGACATCCACCGCCATGGGCATGCTCGTCGATGAGGGAAAGTTGAACTGGGACGACAGGGTGCGCGATCACCTCCCCTGGTTTGCCCTCTCCGACCCCTGGGTTTCCGAACAGGTAACCATCCGCGACCTGCTGTCGCACCAGGTTGGTATCGGCAGGCTGACGGGCAACAGGCTGCGCTTCATGCCGGACCGTGATCCAAAGACCATCATGAGCTTTGTCAGACATATGCCTTTCGAACAGCCATTCCGCTCGGGTTATGTATACAGCAATGTGATGTATATGGTTGCCGGACAGGTCATTGAAGCAGCCTCCGGCATGACGTGGGACGAATTCATGCAAGAGCGCATATTCAACCCACTCAACATGACGTCGGCCAATACATCCATCACTGCAATCAGCGATACCGGTAATGCAGCATGGCCGCATCAGGAAATCCATGAAGAAGTGCAGGTTATACCACGCCGCAACTTTGACAATGTCGGACCCGCAGCCTCTGTCAATGCTTCCTTAACTGACATGGCCAACTGGATGATGCTGCACCTTGGAGAGCCCGGCGTTTATAATGGAGAACAACTGGTCGAAAAAAAGACCATCGAATTTACCCACCAGCCACAACAAAGTTTTACGCTCAGCGATCCTTTAACAGAGCCATTAACCGGCTATGGCATGGGCTGGGGGCTGCAGTATTACGAAGGCAAAAGGGTATCGCGGCACAGCGGTGCCACCGACGGCATGACCTCCTTCCTGATGCTTATGCCCGAAGAAGACCTTGGGGTAATTGTTGCGAGCAACCTGTTCGGTAATTTCAGACCGGCGGTCATCAATTACGTACTGGACGCCATGCTGGGGATAGACAGGGAAAAAGACTGGCATGATCACTATTACGATCAATATCTGGCTGAGAAGGAAAATGCCATGGAGAGGCGCCGGGCTATTGAAGAACGCCGACAGGAAAACACCAGCATGTCGCTGTCACCGGAAGCATATACCGGTCACTATCATCATAAGATATATGACAATGCGGAGATTCGTCTCAACGAAGAAGGCGGCCTGATCATGCAGCTATGGGACAACCCGGACATGATTGCCGACCTGGAACACTGGCATTACGACACCTTCAGGGCGCACTGGCGAAACCCTTCCATGCGCGAAAAGTTTATCACCTTCGACCTTGACAACAGGGGAGATATCAAACACCTGAATGTCAAATACACGTTGCGACAAATATTGATCTCCGTCGGGATTTATCCGACCGACTACTACCGCATAGTCGAATATGAAAAGCAATCCGGAGACTAAATACAAGTTTTATGTCACTGATCAAAACAATAAAAAATCGAGCTTTGATTTAAAAAAAATGATTACTTTTGCACCTCATTTAATTCAATCATTTTAAACATCTTAAACAAACAAAAATGGTAAGACAGTACGAAACCGTTTTCATTATGACTCCCGTTTTATCTGATGAACAGATGAAGGAAGCGGTAAGTAAGTTTCAGGACTACCTGACCAATAAGGGCGCAGAGATCGTTCATCAGGAGAATTGGGGATTACGTAAAATGACCTATCCCATCCAGAAAAAATCGAACGGCTTTTATCATCTGATCGAATTTAAAGCTGACACCCAGTTGCTGAAAGATTTCGAATTGCAGCTCAAACGTGATGAAAGGATCATCCGTTTCCTGACTGTTTCATTGGATAAGCACGCCATTGCTTATAATGAGAAGAAAAGAAGGGAAAAAGAATCCACCAAAGAAACAGAAGAAAAAAAACAATAAGGTAGTACCAAAAACTGATTAGACATGGCTAACCAACAAAATTCGGAAATACGTTATCTGGCGCCCATTGCGGTGGATACCAAGAAGAAAAAATATTGCCGGTTCAAGAAAGCAGGCATTAAGTATATCGACTACAAGGATGCCAACTTCTTGCTCAAGTTTGTGAATGAGCAGGGCAAGATCCTCCCAAGAAGGATCACCGGCACATCAGTCAAATATCAACGTAAAGTGGCAAAAGCCGTCAAAAGGGCAAGACACCTGGCGATCATGCCTTATGTAGCGGATCTTTTAAAATAAGGAGGAAAGACAATGGAAATTATTTTAAAGCAAGATGTTCCCAATTTGGGTTTCAAGGACGATTTAGTGACCGTTAAAGACGGATATGCCGCCAATTATCTTATTCCTCAGGGGTATGCCATCATGGCTGTTCCTTCAGAAAAGAAAAAGCTGGCTGAAACACTTAAGCAACGGGCCTATAAAGAAGAAAAAATCAAGAAAGAAGCTGAAAAAATTGCTGAGCAACTTCAGGATGCCGAGGTCAAGATTGGTGCCAAGGCAGGCACATCCGGAAAGATCTTTGGTTCGGTGAATGCCCTTCAGGTAGCCGAAGCCATCAAAGATCAGCTGGGTATTGAAATAGACCGCAAGCGGATCATGGTAGATGGCACATCCATCAAGGAAGTTGGCACATATAAGGCAAAAATCAACCTTCACAAAGATCTTCGCATTGATTTGAAATTTGAAGTTGCAGGCGAATAAGCAGTATAGCCCGATCAGAACAATAAGCCTGCCCTGCATCATTCCGGGGCAGGTTTTTTTATAAAAAGCATGTATATTTGACATTGTCATGCTCAGCACCGGTCACATAAAGTATATTCAGTCGTTACGGCAAAAAAAGTATCGTGACCGTCATCAGGCTTTTGTGGCGGAGGGGGATAAGATTGTCAGGGAGTTGCTTGAGAAACCGGATTACCTGGAAATGGTATGCGGCCTTAAAGGCTGGCTTCAGCCGTTTCGCGATCACATACCGGAAACGGTTCCTTGTTATGAAGTCACCAGCAGGGAACTTGAACGGGCCAGTCATATGAGAACGCCACACCAGGCATTGGCGGTAGTCAAAAAGCCTGTTTACCAGTGGCAGGAGGACATTTTCTTTCATGACCTGGTCCTGATGCTTGACAACCTGCAGGATCCGGGTAATCTGGGCACCATTCTGCGCACGGCCGACTGGTTTGGGATAAAGCATGTTTTCTGCTCGCCCGGAACAGCCGATATGTATAATCCGAAGGTAATTCAGGCTTCGATGGGCTCTTTTGTCAGGATAAAGGCATACTATGAAGAGCTGCCGGGCATCATTCGTACCATTCATGACAGAATACCGGTTTATGGAGCTTTCCTGGATGGGGACAACCTTTTCAAGACCAAAAGTATACTGCCGGCAGTTTTGGTAATCGGCAATGAGTCACGGGGAATCTCACCGGAAGTGGCAACACTGGTAACCGACCGACTGCAAATACCACCTTATGGAGCAAACCGACCCGAAGAGAAAGCAGAATCATTGAATGCAGCCATGGCAGGAGGCATTATGATGGCCTGGTTCAGACATCATATCAGCACGCCTTAAACATTTTCATCCCAAAAGGTGTTATTTCTGTGAAATATAACGGTTCATTATCAATAAAAAATTAATCAGAGAACCTTCAATATGGAAATTGTAATTTTATCCATCATATTAATGGCCATCGCTATCGGCGGCATTGCCATAAAAATGTTGTTCAAACCCGGCGCTACCTTTCAGAAGTCATGCACTAGTACCTATGATCCTGACTCGGGAAAAACAACAGGTTCATGCGCCTGTGCCTCCGGCTTACCGTCAGATTGCGAAAGCAATCGGTCTAAAAACACCGCAAAAGAAGCCTGATAAAGGATAAGATAACTCAGATATCTCCCTGAAAGTGATTATCCCACCAGGGCACGCATATTTTCATTATCCAGCACTTCGAAAAAGCTTTTAACCGACGGGATCTCTGAATGAATGGCTTCTTTTATTGTGCCTTCAAAGGCAACAACACCTTCATCAAGAAAAACCACCCTGTCAGCCACCCTTAAAATACTGGATACTTCATGGGTAACCAGTATGATCGACATGCCCAATTTGTTTTTGAGGTTCAGGATAAGTTGGTCCAATGCTTCGAGCGATACCGGGTCAAGGCCGGCACCGGGTTCATCACAAAAAAGCAGTGGCGGGTCCATGGCTATGGCCCTGGCGAGGGCTGCACGTTTTAACATACCGCCACTCAGCTGGGAGGGATAAAGGTAAAATGCATAGGAGAGGTTAACCAGGCCAAGCTTCATGTGCACAATATCGTCGATCAAATCGGGAGGCAGGGAGGTATGTTGTGCAAGAGGCAGGGCTACGTTCTCGGCCACGTTGAGCGAATTAAGCAACGCGCCACTCTGATAGAACACCCCGAGTTGCAGGTACAGGTCAATCTGCTCTTGTTCATCGAGCCGCGCAAGCTCCCGACCCAGCACATTGATATAACCTTGCTCGATGGGATGCAGGCCCAGCAAATGCCTAAGCAGAGTGGTTTTCCCGGAGCCGCTTCCTCCCAGGATAACGGTTACCTCACCTTGACGGGCGGAAAAAGATACATCTGACAATACGATGTTCTCATCAAAGGCCGCATAAAGACCTTTCACATCAACCACATTATCATTTTCTTTACCTGCCATACCCTTCTTACTATTTCTTTTCCTGTTTGCTTATCTCTAAATGATTAATAAAACATGACCCCCAAAATACTATCGGCCAGGATCACAAGGGTGATACCCACGACCACAGCCTGTGTAGTCACCTTACCAACCCCTTCAGCGCCACGCTCTACCCGGAAACCATAAAAACTTCCTGTCAGCACGATCAGGATGGCATAGACCTGACTTTTAACCAATGCGGTAAAAAGATCATAGTTTCTCATGATATCCGCCATCCGGTTCATAAAAACCTCGCCGGTAATATCCAGGTACATGTAAGCTGACAACCCGCCTCCAAAAATACCGGCCACGATCGAAAAAACGATCAGAAAAGGCATTGTCAGCATACAGGCGTAGAGTTTTGGAACAACCACAAAACGGTTTGGGCTCAGCCCCATGGTTTTCAGGGCGTCCAGTTCTGCTGTCACCTTCATGGTGGCGATCTCAGCCGCAATGGCTGACCCGCTTCGTCCGGCAACCAAAATGGCGGCAAGCAACGGCCCCATCTGACCCATAATGCTAAAGACCACCAGGTCAACAATAAAAATATTGGCACCGAAACTCTGCAATTGACCGGCCGAATGCAGTGCGATCACGTATCCGACGATAAAGGAAAGAATGACCACAATAAACACGGCATTCACACCTATCTGGACAGCCTGGTTAACGAATTCACCTTTTCGACGGGCCCCGCGGCGAAACAGGTCCGTCATGCCGTAAAACAAAACATTGGCTGCCAACAATAGAAAGCCGAAAACATAATCAGATAAAAATTGAACTGTACGGTTACCTATATTTTCAAAAAAGCCAGGACTGTAGGGTGGTGTGGCTTTTGATGCCTCGTCGGGAGAAAATAGGTGAACTCTGTCTCTGACGGTTTCCGAACCACCAGCAATCTGAGCCTTGATCCCCTTTCCCTGCAGTTTTTTCTGCACATAATAAAGTGCCATCACCCCGGCGCTGTCAATTTTTTCCAGGCGGGAGAGGTCGATTGTAATCTCACTCAGTGACCGGATTGGCAGGCATTTCAACACGTTGGCAGAAAAAGCAGCGGCCTCACGGGTGGTTAACGCATGATTGAGCCGCAAAACATTGCCTTCAAGGTTGGCTACAATGTCTTTGCCACAAAGGACTTGCCCGGATTTCTTTTTCCACTTACCACGTATCATCCTGTCTCGGCGATCAATGTTAAACGACTATTACCTTTTCGGACCGATTTCACGCATGCCCGCAACCGAAAATGCCATTAGCTCCTCTTCAAACAAGCGGCTGATGACTGCTGCGAATTGATTCAGATCTTTTTCCGGGATCTCCTCCATTCGGTCTGACTGATGCCGGAACACTGTATTCCCGTTGGTCGTATCGACCAATAGCATTTCCATCTGCAGCCGGGCCTTAAATACCTGATCCTGGTGATCAAGTTCCAAATGGCTCACTTCGGTTCGAAGCAGATAATCGGCCTGCACCATTGGCCTACCATGCATGACATCCTGAAACACCTGGTTTTGATGGAAAAAATCCAGAAGCAGATCAGTCAGCTGTCTTTCCGGTCTGACAGCCCACTCATTGAATGAAAAATAACGTACCTGGTGGGAATTCTCACGGACTGCTATCTGATGGGTATTATAAGCCGGTGCAATCGATACATCCTCAATATGGCATGAGCCGCTGATGGTAAACGCCCCTTCCGGCCATTCCAATTGGGACTCTTCTACCGGTCCCAGCAGAAAATACCGCTGCACAACCTGCTCACCGCTCCGGCACCCGGACAACAAGAACAAAAGCATCAGGGAATAAAGTATCGCTTGTTTCATCTTATTTATAGATTATGATGTTATGAATGATGGTTGTTGACTGCTGCACGTCATGAATGTTTTACATCGTCATGTGATTCAAATTAATTGCCGGCATGCACCTCCTATCTTAAATAGTCATCTTTTTTATGTATCGTTTTGATAGCTCACTCCTGATCAAGCATTTTATCAGCTGAACCTTCCATGGTCGGTCGTCTGATCAGCACTGAGGGGTTTGCACTTACCTTTCTGGAAGTTTCATGTAAATTTTCCAAGGTGTTTTGCAGTATCATCAGGTTGTCAGTTAACACTTCACTGCCACGCTCAACATCCTCACCTACCCGCAAAAGTAATCTTTGGGTCTGATCGGTGGTTTCGGCAAGTTGCTCAATGAGCTCATTCAGGTTGGTCTCTTTCAGGGTAACGGACAGATCCCGGAAATTGGCCAGCACCTGCCCCAGGGTGTCTCCCTGCATGATCTGGTTAAAACGTGCAACGGCCTGAAACATCTCATCCGATGTTTTATCCAGGTCATCTGAGAACTCATTTATAGTTTGAATTGTGCGGCGGACTTCATCCCTGTTTTCCTCAATCATTTCATCCACATTTAAAACAGTCTGTCCCGCCTGATCAGCAAACAGCGAGATATCTTCGGCAGTTTTTGTAAAGGTTTTTATGTTTTCCGGTCTGGTAAACTCCTGCAGGTTGCTCAACACCTGTTCCAGTCTGAAGTAAATAACCTCAGCCTTTCCGGTAATATCTTCAGCCAACGAGGTACCGGCACTAATATAGCCCTCCGGCTCCAGGAAGTCAGCCTCTTCTGTTCCGCCTTTTATCTCAATGGTACGCAAGCCGGTGATACCCATGGCCACAATATTGGCAACGGCATCCTGTTTGATTGGCGTGCCCTCCTGCAAAGAAAGCTCAACGATAACCCGGTTCACATCTTCCGGATCGATGTGGATATTGGCAATGGATCCGACATCAATACCCAGGTATTTTACCGGGCTTCCTACCTCCAAACCGCCTACAGAGACATCTTCATAAGCAACATAATAGGTCTCCTTTTGCTCAAACAGGTTACGTGTTGTAAAGAACGCAATGATGATGAGCAACAACGCCAGGCTTATCAGAATAAAAATTCCGAGCCGGACTTTTTGCGCTTTTTTCATGGAAATCATTTTTTTGTATTTTCTACCATAAAAATACAAAATGATTATGTGTTATTGTGCCACCAAAGAAAAAAAATAAACAATTTTCCGTTTAAAGGTCATCACGTGTCAAAAGTTCCAGTCCGCTGCTTGCATAATACTCAAAATCATCATCATGGGATTCAAAGATAAAATAGCCCTCCAGATCCTCGTCTCCTTCGACAAAAGCGATAGCTTCGTCGACACCCATCACCATGAAAGCGGTGGCATAACCGTCGGCTGACATGCCATCCGGTGCAAACACCGTAGCACTCATCATATGATGATCGACAGGACGTCCGGTTTCCGGGTCAATGGTATGTGAATAGCGTTGCCCCTCCTCTTCATAATAGCGGCGATAATCGCCTGATGTAGCCAATCCCATGTCGATGACCTCTACATAATATTCCCAGTCCTGGGGGGCGTCTTCTTCCGCGGCCGGTATCTCCAATCCTATACGCCACTGGCTGCCATCGGGTTTGGTACCTTTGGCAACCAGATCGCCGCCAATCTCCACCAAATATGTTTTTACCTCTTTGGATTCGAGAAACCTGCCAACCACATCGGCAGCATATCCTTTGGCAATGGCATTAAAATCGAGCTGAACACGTTCATCTTCCTTGACCAACTGTCGGTTTTCCAGATATACCTTTTCATATCCGACAATTTCCATCAGACTATCCCGCCGCTCCTTTGTCATGGTAGTCCTTTCAGACAAACCAAAACCATAGGCATCAATCAGGGGAAAGACGGTTACATCAAAAGCCCCTCCCGTCTCCGCTGATATTTCCATAGATCTGTTGAACACGGTTTCGAAGTATTCGTCCACCTGCCGGGTTTCATCCCTGTTTAATCTTGAAAGCAGCGATTCTTCTTCATAAAAGGATAGCGACTGATTAAATTCATTCAGCAGACTATCGATGTCCGTCTGATAATCCCTTCCTTCTTCATCGAAATATGTGATTGAATAATACGTGCCGAAGATGGTGCCACGCAGGTTCACCATTTGCGGGCCCCGGTCCAGGGTACGGCAGCCGGTTAATAGCATCAATAACGATATTGAGAACAAAACGGCAGTTTTCATAGTAAAGATCTTTTTGTTGATTATGGTTTATACATTGTTATCATTTCGCTGTCAGATCCTCCTGGGGTTCGGCATGCAGGGAAATGTGCGTTTCCTCGCCAAACTTTTCCCGCAAGCGTTTTTCAAGCTGACGGGTGATATCGTGAGCCTCTTTGATATTCAAATTGTCATTGACCTGGATATGCATATCAATGGCGATATTGCTTCCTATACGCCTGGTTTTCAGATTGTGGGGGTTATATACCCCGTCAACATTCTCGCTGATATGTAATATTTCTTTTTCTTTTTGAGAAGGCAGTGATGTTTCTATCAGTTCCAGAAGCGCTTCCCGAATGATACTGAATGCAATTTTGAAGATAAAGAAAGACACGATAATGGCTGCGAGAGGGTCGAGGATAACCCATTGTCTGCCAAGGAATATGGCACCCCCAATACCAAGCAGGGTACATAAGGAGGAATAGACATCGCTTCGGTGATGCCAGGCATTGGCGACGAGCACATTGCTGGTTAGCTTACGACCTTTTCTGATGGTATAATGGAACAGGATTTCTTTAACGGCGAGGGAGAAAAAGGCGGCATACAATGCAATCATACCAGGCTGGCCCAGGGGGTCGTCGCCAAAATGCCCAATTATATTCCTGGTACCTGAGTACAATATGCCGGCTCCAACGACAAACAGGACACCCCCCACGAAGGCAGTTGCCAGAGTTTCCACTTTCCCATGTCCATATTTGTGATTTCCGTCCTGCGGTTTTGCAGCCACTTTAAGGCTTCCGGCAATGACCAGGTCAGTGAGGATATCACTGATTGAATGGATGGCGTCTGCCAGCATGGCAGCACTTCGCCCAAAAATGCCGGCCAGCAATTTAAGCAAAGCCAGCATGGCGTTGCCTGCAAAACCAATCCAGACGACCCGACTGGCGCGGGTTAAACGTTTCTTTTTCATAGCAGCGGTGTTCGTAGCAAACCATCAGACAATCATGCTACGAAATTAACCACCAAAATCGTCAAGGTCAATATTTTCTTCAGGAACACCCAGGTTATCGAGCATGCTAAGTACGGATTCATTCATGATGGGCGGCCCACAAAGGTAGTACTCCAACTCTTCGGGTTCGGGATGCTCTTTTAGATAGTTGTCAAACACCACCTGGTGAATAAATCCCGTATGCCCGTCCCAGTTATCTTCGGGGAGGGGTTCGGAGAGTGCTATATGAAAGCTGAAGTTCGGGAATTCTTTTTCGATCTTACGGAAATCTTCTTCATAAAATATTTCTCTTTTCGATCTTGCACCATACCAGTATGAAACCTTACGGTTGGTTTTCAGGGTATGGAAAAGGTGAAAGATATGGGAACGAAGGGGTGCCATACCGGCGCCACCGCCGATGTAAACCATCTCTCGTTCGGTATCCTTGATGAAGAAATCGCCATAGGGCCCTGATATGGTAACTTTGTCGCCAGGTTTACGGGAAAAGATAAAGCTGGAGGCGACACCCGGGTTGACGTTCATAAATCGGTTTTTCTTTTTATCCCAGGGGGGTGTGGCGATACGAACATTCAGTTTAATGATGTTACCCTCCGCAGGGTGGTTGGCCATGGAATAGGCACGGAAAATTGGTTCGGGGTTCACCATCTTCAGATCCCACAAATTCAACTTATCCCAGTCTTCCCGGAACTCTTTTTCTACACGTATGTCTTTAAATTCCACTTCGCAGGGAGGCACATCCACCTGAATATAACCACCGGACGCAAAGTCGAGATCTTCGCCCTCAGGCAGCTTTACCACAAACTCCTTGATAAAGGTGGCAACATTTTGGTTGGATACCACTTCACACTCCCACTTCTTGATGCCAAAAACCTCTTCCGGCACCCGGATATCCATATCCTGTTTTACTTTTACCTGGCAACTAAGCCGCCAGTTATCCTGTATTTCTTTACGGGTAAAATAACCGACCTCTGTGGGTAGTATATCGCCTGCCCCGTCAAGCACCTGGCATTTACACATGGCACAGGTACCACCACCACCACAGGCACTGGGTAGATAAATTGACTGATTGGCGAGCGTGGTCAATAAAGTATCCCCGGCATTCACTTCCAAATCTTTTTCATCATTGATGTTGAGCTTAACCGGACCACTGGGAACAAGCTTGGCCTTTGCATATAGCAGCACGCCAACCAACAGCAACATGATAACAAGGAAGGCCACCACGCTAATGATGATAACCCAAAAATTACCTGTTTCTAACAATATCATGACTATATATTTTCAACAACATCAATTTTATAATTCGATTCCCATAAAGCTCATAAATGCGATGCCCATGAGGCCTGTGATGATAAAGGTGATCCCCAGACCCCTTAGCGGTGCGGGAACGTTGGAGTATCTTATCTTTTCGCGGATGGCGGCAATACCTACGATGGCGAGGAACCACCCCACGCCACTACCCAGCCCGAAGGCGGTTGCTTCGGCCAAATTGGCATAATTGCGTTCCTGCATAAAAAGTGAACCACCGAGTATGGCACAGTTTACAGCGATCAGCGGCAGGAAAATTCCCAGGGAGTTATATAATGTCGGGCTGACGTTCTCAATGATCATTTCCACCAGTTGAACCATGGCCGCAATGATGGCAATAAACATGATGAAGGTAAGGAAGCTCAGGTCGACTTCGGCAAAACGGGGTCCCAACCATGAAAGTGCACCCGGTGCAAGTATAAAGTTTTCAAGCAGGTAGTTGATCGGAACAGTAATGCCCAGCACAAAGATGACTGCAGCGCCCAGGCCCACACTGGTTTTCACGGTTCTGGATACCGCCAGATAAGAACACATGCCCAGGAAGTAGGCAAACACCATGTTATCAACGAAGATCGACTTGACGAATATGCTAACTAATTCTTCCATCGGATTGGATTTTTTTCATTTTCACTATCACGATTAACTGACATCCACCAGGGATCTGTCCCTGTGTCTTTGTACCCAAATGATGATACCCACGGTAATCAAAGCCATGGGAGGCAGTATCATCAGACCGTTATCCACGTATCCCAGGTCATATAAAAACCCGGGGATCACCTGGTGGCCCATCAATGTTCCGGAGCCGAGCAGTTCACGGAAGAATCCGACTGCGAGCAGCACCCATCCATATCCGGCGGCATTGCCAATGCCATCCAGGAAGGAGGGCCAGACCTTATTCTGCGAAGCGAAAGCTTCCAATCTTCCCATGATGATACAGTTGGTGATAATCAGCCCCACAAACACGGAGAGCTGCCGGCTCACATCATATAGAAAGGCTTCGAGCACCTGATCTACAAGTATCACCAGGGAGGCGATCACGGTCAGCTGAACGATAATACGTATCCTGGGCGGGATGGTATTTCTCAGCAGTGAGATTATGACATTTGCCAGTCCCATCACCGCAACTACTGACACAGCCATCACGAGGGAGGCGCGGAGCTGTACGGTAATAGCCAGCACGGAACAGATACCGAGGACCTGCACATTAATGGGGTTTTCTTTCCCCAGTGGTGTTGTCAGCAACTTTTTGTTTCTAAACGAAAACAAGGGCTCTGATTGCGCGTTGCTATTATTGTTACTCATGACGTACGGATTTTTTCAAAATAAGACGTGTATACTTCAAGGCCGTTGCGCATCATATCGGTCACACCGTTTGATGTGATTGTCCCGCCGCTGATGGCATCCACAGCGTGTTCGTCATCCGGTGGGGCGCCTCCCTTCACAACCCTGACGGGCCGGAAGCTCCCTTCTTCATCAAAGATCTTTTTACCGGTGAACTGTTCCTCAAAATCTTCATCAGCAATTTCAGCACCCAACCCGGGCGTTTCACTTGAATGGTCAAAATTGGCGCCCGCAATGGTAACCAGGTCGGCTTCCAGACCTACATAACCCCAGATAGGCCCCCACAGGCCGGTACCCCTGACAGGAAGAACATAGAAGGTTTCCCCCTCAAAATCCCCGATATAAACGGGCAGCTGTCGCTCTTCAACGGGTTTCCTGTTTTCTTCCTGCAGGTCAACCTCAAAAGCATCTCCTTCCAGCTCTTCGCCCTGGTGGTTTATAATCTTGGTTCTGGTGATATATTGATCAAACACTTCCTGCGCATCTTCCCGGGGCACTTCAATATTGATGGCGGCCAGGATATTTTGCATCTTCTCCAGGCGCATGTTGCGTTCCTGGAAAGGCCGCAGCAAGGTAGCTGCACCTGACAGTATAACTGCCACGATAACCACCATAGCTGTAGCAAATAAAAACACATATCGGTTTGTCATCGCATTGTTTTTTTCAAATTTATGATTGCGTCGGTGCGGCGGCTTCCTGCCAGCGGCGACGTCTTCTCTTTATGTTGGCATCTACCACATAATGGTCGATGAGCGGAGCAAACACATTCATCAGCAGGATGGCCAGCATCATACCTTCCGGATAAGCCGGATTGATAACCCGGATAAGTACCGTTACCACTCCTATGAGGACCCCGTAGATGTATTTGCCCTTCCCTGTCTGTGAGGCTGAAACCGGGTCAGTTGCCATATACACCGTACCAAAGGCGAAGCCTCCCATGATCAGATGGTAATAAGGCGGTATGGCCATAAAATCGTTCACAGCAAACAGGTTGAAGAGTGCGCCCATCAACAGGCCACCAATAACTACTGACAGCATGATTCGAAGACTGCCAACACCTGTCGCGATCAATACCAGGGCGCCGAGTAACACAGCTACAGTTGAGGTTTCACCGATAGATCCGGGGATGGTCCCCAAAAACATCTCCATAACCGAAGGCAGAGACTGCATTTCACCTGTAGCCAAAACGGCCAGTGGTGTCGCACCGGAAAATCCATCCACAAGTTGCTGCCCTTCCTGTAATTGGGTATATATCCAAACATCATCACCTGACAGGTAAGCCGGGTAAGCAAAAAACAGGAAAGCCCTTGCCAGCAGGGCAGGATTCAGGATATTCATACCTGTGCCGCCAAACACCTCTTTGCCGATGATAACCGCAAAAATGGTAGCTACAGCAACCATCCACAAGGGGGTAGTCACCGGAATAACCAACGGTATAAGCATACCGGTAACAAGAAAGCCCTCATTCACTTCATGATCCCGGATAGAAGCAAACAAAAACTCGACAGCCAGTCCGGAAACATAACTGACAATGATCAAGGGCAGCACCCGCAACAGTCCGAAAACAAACTGCTCAATAAAGGTCACATCTTCGCCAATGGCATTATAATGCTGTAGTCCTACATTCCACATCCCAAAAAGCAGCACGGGCGTCAAGGCAATAATCACATGAAACATGGTCCGCTTCATGTCCATCGCATCACGAATATGGCTGCCTCTTTGCGTTACATCTCCTTTTACAAAGAGAAAGGTCTCAAAGGCTTCAAATGAACGATAGAACTTCTCCAGCCTGCCTCCTTTTTCAAAATGTGGCTTAACCTTTTTTTCTATGATGTTGTGTAAAGCTTTCAATGATATCAGTTTTAAGTGATTATTATCAAACCGGAAAATGATCAGGCAAACTCTTTTTGAAGGTTATCCAAACCATCACGTAAAATGGTCTGCATCTCAATTTTTGAGGGACACACAAACTCACACAATGCAAAATCCTCTGGAGCGACTTCATAAATACCCAGATTTTCCATCAGGTCAATATCATTGATCATGATGGCTTTTATCAGCTGCATCGGGTAGATGTCCATCGGCAGGTATTTCTCGTAGAGGCCGGTAATAACGAACGGGCGTTCCCCACTCCGGATATTGGTGTTCAGCCGGTATTTTTTCCAGGGCATCAGGAAGGAGAAGAAGGTACGCGACACGCTGAATTTGTCCGTTTTGGGGATCAGCCAGCCCAATAGCTCGGGTTTATCTCCTTCTGGGATGACGCTCACCTGGTCGTCATAAAACCCCAGGAACCCATTTTTTCCCACTTTGGTGCCTGAAAGCACATCACCACTGATATAGCGGGGGGTTGCTTCCGCTTCCTCAACAATATTATTTTGGGTCATGGCCTCAAGCCTGGCACCTCTGATCAACCGGTAATAACGTGGTCTGACAACTTCGGGGCCCGTGAGCGCAACGATTCTGGATACATCATACACACCTTTTTGAAACAGGCGGCCGATAGCGATCACATCCTGCACATCAAGGTACCAGATGACATCACCTTTGTTCAGGGGTTTGGTATGATGAATCTGTATTCCGACGTTACCGGCGGGATGGGGTCCTGTAAAGCGATGCTGGTTAACACCTTTTATATCATAGAATGATTTCGTCGTATTATGCTGCTCATGGGTTCCCAGGTGTACATCGCCATTGGTCAGCCGGGAAAGCACATCGACACCGGCCTGAAAATCAGACTCCTGTCCGTTTATAATGAAATCCATATCCGGGGCCAGCGGCACCGTCTGAAAGGCAGAAATAAAAATATCGCGTGGAACATCATCTTTGTTAGCAATTACAGAATAGGGCCTTTGTCTGATGGTTGGCCACAATCCGCTTTTCAAAATCTTTTCCACAATCTGCTCGCGTGACATCTCATTTGGCGGTGTGATCCCAAAATCAACATAGCTGTCTTCAGGATCAGGCTTTATGCGTAGCTCAAGAATACGACGCTTGGCACCACGGACAAGCTCTGTATAGGTTCCACTGACCGGCGAGGTGAACACAACATCTTCGTTGTATTTATCATAAAACAATGGCGTCCCTGCCTTAACATGCTCACCTTCCTCCACAAGCATCTTCGGGAAAACATTGTAAAAGTCGGGTGGCTTGACCGCATAAGCTGATGCCCTTGGCGGTGTTTGAAGAATCTTCTCTGCAGCCCCGGACAAGGGGATGTCCAACCCGCGTTTTATCTTAATCACATTCGACATCTTGTTGACGTTAATTTATTAAAACATGTAATGTATGAACAAAATTATAGATATTTTTAAATATTATAAATACTTTGCCCATAAAATCATTTTTACTTAGCTTTGCTTGTATGTAACGCCTCTAAACCAATATTGAAAAAATGTATTGCCGTCTTTTTTCTTTAATAACCCCTCACCCTTCTCGCTTTATACTTACGATTTTATTCCTCATGATTTTCGTAAGCCCGGTAAAACCAGCCAATAACAATACAGATTATTTTCTTCACGGCGATTTTGTAGAGAAAAACAACATCAAAACGGTTTTGTTTAGTCAAAAAGACTTTGCTCTGTCCGACCCTTTGATCCGCTTAAACTCCGGAGACAAGCTCATGTTGCGTTTTGATGACCTGGACGCCGATTATAAAAATTATTATTACACCATTATCCATTGTAATGCATACTGGGAACCCTCGGACCTGAATCAGCATGAGTATATAGAAGGGTTTTATGAGGATCAGATCCGTGATTATCAGCGCTCAGTAAACACACGGGTGCCTTACACGCATTATTGGCTGGAGTTTCCAAACTCCAATCTTAGACCATCAAAATCAGGTAATTACATTTTAAAAGTGTTTCTGGATGGGAATTCTGATGATGTGGTATTAACCAGGCGATTTTCGGTATTTGAACAACAGGTCAACATTAGCGGACACGTGCAGCAGGCCAGGATCGTACAACACAGGGACACCAGGCAGCAACTCTCTTTTACGGTTAAAATGAACGGATACAGGATTCCGAATCCTTATCGAGAACTGAAATTGGTTATCACACAAAACGGTCGCTGGGACAATGCCATTACAGGCCTTGAACCAAGAACCATTCAGGGTAACCAGCTCATCTATGACCAGGATGCAGAAATTCTTTTCAATGGTGGCAATGAGTTCCGGCATTTTGATATACGCAGCCTGCGTTATTTATCCGGACAGGTTCAGGACATACAGTCAAGCCGGCGAAACTGGGATGTATATCTGATGCCGGACGAACCGCGCACCTTCGAGCGGCACGTGACCGACCAGGGGCTCAAAGGCAGATTTCAGGTGATCACCCAGGATGCACGCAACGACATGCTTGAAAGCGACTATACCTGGGTGCATTTTCACTTACCGATGGATAACCCGCTCCCTGAAGGCTTTTTATATGTGATGGGCCAATTAACTGACTGGCAGTTCACGGAAGAGAACAAAATGAACTATAACTACGGTGAGAATGCTTATGAGTTGTCCCTACTGTTAAAACAGGGTTATTACAACTATCTGTACGCCTATCTGCCGGAAGAGGATGCCACAGCCGACCTGTCACGCATCGAGGGGAACCACTCCGTAACTGAAAATGATTACACCATTTATGTCTATCATCGTCAACCAGGCGACTTATATGACAGGCTCATTGGGGTCAGCCACATGAGCTCGTCCATTCCAAGGTAAGACCAGTTTTTTCAAAAAAATAACTAAAGCAGCAGCGCAATATCACCCGCCACTGATGAGGTGAATCACCTTCACATCATCTCCCTCGCGGATCGTGGCACTGTCGTACTCCTCCTTTTTGATGGTTTTTCCGTTGATCCGTATGACCAAAAATTTAAAGGTGAAGGTTTTATAATCAAGCAATTCACTTACTGTCATTTCTTCCATTTCTGGAATGGTCTCCGGCCGGTTGTTTAACGTAATTTTCATCTTGCAGGCAGTTTTGTTTCCGGTCAGATGGGTTCAGCCATCAACAGGGCGCTTGCTGTAGTACCTGTTTTTCGACGGCCGCAATCATGCTGCATCTACGGTTTTGGGGTTCTACAATCATCATTTTTTGTCCACCCGGGTTCATTGTTACT
>CAYMDX010000029.1:0-19600 GCA_964389125.1 uncultured Bacteroidales bacterium | reverse complement strand
TAAATAACAGATAGTTACGAAATAACAAACCCATGAAAAAAATCGCATTACTTTTAATCATCGGATTGGCTGCATGCGGGCAGCCTACGCCGGATAGCGCCATCTTAAAGGGTCAGGTCGATAATCCCGCCGGTGAAGAAGCGGAAGTTTCATACATGAAGGAATTCGTGACGAACACAAGGGAGCAGATGACCGTAGCGTTGGACGAGGACAATAACTTTACCGCCACCATTCCCCTGGATGAACCACGGGTTGTCAGACTGCATGTGCAACCCCGGACCACGAACCTGTACCTTGAGCCGGGAGCAGAAACAAAGATTCAGTTTGATGCGGATGACAGCTCCATTTTGCCGGAGGTGGAGGGTGACCTCGCTGCCGAGAACAACCTCCTGCTGGCCTATAACAAGGAGGTGGCAGATAATTACCCCCGGATGAGTGTTTTGCGGAACGCTGCGGAGATGGAGCCGGAGGCATTTGCCAGTTATGTCGGTGATATCCGTCAGGAGAAAACAGATTATCTGGAAAATCATGACCGCTTTGATGAACTGGATCCTGCCTTTGTTTCTCACCTGAAGACTACCATAAAATTCGAAACATTCGGGCTGCTTATGGAGTATCCCATGGCGTATGGACATTTTCATCCTTCGGGCGAGGCACCTGAAATGCCGGAAGATTATTACGATTTTGCGGGGAGCGAAGACCTCTTCAGCGATGAATATACCAGTATGTCAGCTTATGTCAATTTTGTGGAGGCCTTTCTGAATCACAAGTTGACAGAAAGTGCTCCGGAAGGCGGTTACGACCCAGATAATTATTATGCCACCAGGTTTGAGCTGGCCAACGAACATCTTACAGGTGAGACGAAGGATATTGCCCTCGCCGGTGCGGTTGTCTCCATGATCAACTTCGGGGATTTCGATGAGGCCGGACAATATTATGAACAAGCGATGGACCTTGTTTCCTCAGAGGTGTACACTGATATCGTGGACAATGCCTATCAAAAGGCCTTGTCGCTTAGTCCGGGTAAACCGGCTCCCGGCTTTACCCTGACCGATATTGACGGCGAAGAGGTTTCGCTAAGCGATTTTCGCGGTCAGGTCGTGTATCTGGATTTCTGGGCCAGCTGGTGTGGCCCGTGTATGCAGCAGGTGCCGCATGCAAAGGAGCTTAAGGAGCGCATGAAAGACCAGGATGACCTGGTGTTTCTTTATATATCGGTCGATACCGATGAGTCTGCCTGGCGGTCAACGGTGGCCGACAAAAATATCCGGGGCGTTCATCTCAATGTGCCTGGCTTTTCCCATGAGGTGCCTGAGAACTATAACCTGCAGGGCGTACCAACATTTTACCTTATTGGGCGCGACGGACAGATCGTGGACAACAGACCGCCGCGACCGAGTCATGACGACATTGATGAAGTTCTTTTGTCGGCTCTTGAGGAATAGCTCACACCGAAGTGGTTATTGAAGCAGGATTGTCGGCTGTTCTGCAGATTGATAAAGGGTTTGCAAGCCCACACAATACTTTTTTCAGGTAATTTAAATAAATAAATTGATATGCGTAAGATTATTTTGTTTTTTGCTTTGACAGGATTATTTGCTTGTGGTCCTCAACCACAGGAAAGCGATGTCCGCTTTTCCGGTACGTTGGAGAATCCTCCGGATGCTGCCGTTGAACTGGATTTTTTTCGGGATTATATAAATAATGACCGGAAGGTGGTTGCCCTGGAGCCTGACAGGGAGGGTGACTTCTCGGGATCCTTTGAGGTGCCTGAGCCTGTCCTGGGTACGTTGTCCGCCGGACGTACCTCAATGCCTGTCTATCTCGAACCGGACTTCGATCTCCACTTCCAGGGAGATGCCCGCCGGCTACCGCGTGATGTTGAGTTTTCGGGAAAGGGTAGTGCAGAAAATAATTTTCTGGTTGCCTACGCCGGGGATGTGGAATCCGACATCACCAGGTCCCTCTTGCATGGCCAGGCAGAGGAGCTGTCTCCTTCGGAATACCTGGTGTTTGCCGACAGCCTGGAAACAGCCAAACGGGAATATCTGAACGCATACCCGGAGAAAGATGATTTGAGCGAAGCCTTTGTCCGCTTTTTCGATACCCGGGTGGCCTACGAGAAATATCAGCAACTGCTTGACTATCCTTCGTTGCATCAGCGGCTGAATGAGCAGGAAACGCCGCCCGAGCTGCCCGGTCATTATTACCATTTTTTGGAAGACGCCGCAGACTTTGACGGGGAGCGCCTGAACAACCTGACATACGTGGACTTTCTGCTGAATTATATGGATTATAAGCGAGAAGCCGATGACCTGGAGTTTGATCCGGAGATGTCTGCCCATGAGATGAACTACGAGCTGGCCGACGAATATCTTTCCGGTCGATCACAGTATTATATTCAGGCCCTTTCCGTTAGCCGTGAGCTCCACTCAGGTGACCTGGATGCTGCCATGGAGATGTACGAACATTTTATGGCACATAGCCCGGCCGATGATTATAAAGCGCGGCTGGAAAGTGCTTATGAAGTGGTTCAGTCGCTTTGGGCCGGTAACCCGGCACCTGATTTCACCATGACAGACATTGACGGCCATACATTCTCGCTCAGCGATTACCGTGGCAAGGTTGTATACCTGAAGTTCTGGGCCTCCTGGTGCCCGCCATGCATGCGACAGGTGCCGCCGGCGGCAGAGCTGAAAGAACGGATGGCCGGTGAAGATGACCTGGTGTTTATGTATGTCTCTATCGATGTGAATCCCGAAGCCTGGCGCAACACGGTCGAAAGTCATGGTATCTCAGGTGTGCATGCCCGCACGCCCGGACGGGAACGCGGCGTGCCTGCCCTGTACAACGTACGCTGGATACCCACCTTCTATATCATCGGCCGGGATGGCAACATTTTTGACCATCGTCCGCCAGTGCCCGCTGATGAGGATGTGGATGAAGTGTTAAGGGAAGCACTTCACGGAGAAGTATAAGCAAAATGACCATAGGAGGATTTTACTGAAATACCGGTTTTTTTTCATTTCTGAAGTCTTTTCAATCAGATATGGTTAAAGTTGGCTATTGTAATTATCCGTCATTTGATTTATCTTTGTAATGATTAACAAACTTGGGGCCATGGACATACAAACACAAAAAGAGGTTATCATCAAGCAATTCAAACAGCTAAATGATGAAAGTCTTATACAGGCCATTAAGAACTTGCTCGAATATGCTTTGAAAAAAGAGCAAGAAGGCCTGGAAGTTCCGGAAGCCGATCAAAAACTGGTGATGAAACGTTTCAACAAGGTACGCAAAGACCCCAACAGGCTTTTGGATTGGGATGAAGCTAAAAAAACGCTGAAAGCCTGATGAAAAAGTACAAGGTCAAGATTGAACCTGAAGCCTTGACCGACATTCAGGACATTACCAATTGGTACAACTTAGCCCAGGCCGGGCTTGGCGAACGGTTCCTAAACACCACCATAAGGCAGATCAACTCTTTAAACAAAGCCCCCCAGATTTATGCTATCCGGTATAATGAGATCCGGTGCATGGCCATTACAAAATTCCCCTACCTGGTTCATTTTCATATTATTGATGAGAACAACACCGTAGAAGTTTTGGCTGTTATCTCTACCGACCGGAATCCAAAAATAGGGGAAGAAAAAACCAGCAAGAAAGAATAAATCGCCACTAATCCGGTTAGGCTGTCAGTATGTGGCCGCCGGATTTGGCCATATATCCCAATTTATATTATTCGAGCCAGCGGCAGGTGAAGTCAGAAAAAAGCTGTTTGTGGAAAAAAGCATGAGCTATTCTGCCCGTGCGGAAAAATACCGTTCCACCTCCTGCAGGTTATCATCGGTGGGGGAGAGGTCCTTGATGATACGGCCGTTCTCAAGCAACAAAATGCGGCTGCAGATCTCAGTCAGGTGGTTCAGGTTGTGGCTGGAAATGAGCATGGTGGTCTGACGGGCCTCGTTGTCAGCCTTCAGCATCCGCTTGATCATGATCTGTGAACTCGGGTCGAGGTAATTAAAGGGCTCATCCAGTATCAGCAGCCGGGGTTCTGTTATCATGGCCGCAATGATGCCAACCTTCTGTTTGTTGCCTGTCGACAGGTTGCGAATGTACTTTTTCTGACCGAGTACTTCACCTGCCATGAATTTGTGAAAGGGGTCGAGCCGCTCGTCTACGGTTTCTTTCGGCAATCCGTGTAACCTGCCTGTGAAATAGAAGTACTCTTCAGGTGTCAGGAAATCAACAAGAAACCCTTCATCCAGATAACTGCCCGTGAAAGATTTCCAGTGTTCGGAGCGGGTGACGGTTTTGCCTTCTACCGCAATGCTGCCGTTTGTTGGCTGAAGCAGATCCAGCATCAGACGAAAAAGGGTCGTTTTGCCGGCGCCGTTGTTTCCGACAACCGCTGTCAGGGTACCTGGCGTTATGTGGAGGTTGTCAATCTCCAGCGAAAATTGATCTCCGTATTGTTTTTGCAGTTGTTCTATGTGAATGGCAGCCATTATGTTTCTCTGTATTTATAGAGGTTATGGTATTTATTTCTGATAAATTTATGTGTGATGGCGTTGATCCAGCGTTTATGAAACAGGATAAACGATATTCCGCTCAGTCCGGTTACTGCTCCAATGGCTGTTTCCGCTGGCCAGGGCAGGAAATACGCTATGCCGGCCAGAACAATTACGGAGAACATGGATGCCAGGATGGTCAGGAATAGCATGCCGCTGGTGCCTTCGAAGTTAAAGGAAGCGTTTTTGTTGGGATCGATCCGTGTGCTGTTACCAATGCCAGCATAAAGCAGAAAGGCGAATATGGGGCCGGTGACGTGCAGGAAGATCCCCAGCCATGGCAGTATCAGTGAGGCATTCGTGATGGCCAGCAGGGGTACGATCAGTGCCGTTTGTGCCAGTCCCAGTAGTACATAAAAATAATACTTTGCCAGGATGAAGCGGTAAAGGCTTATGCCCCGGGTGGCGATCATGTCGAAGAAACGGCTTTCCCATGAATAGGCGTATTGCAGGTGGAAGTACCCATAGCCGCCGCTGACCATCACAAACAGATAGATGAAGCTTAAGGGGTTCTCTCCCTGCATGAAATACATCACAAGCGGGACACCGACTATAAGGAAGGGTGTTTGCCTCAATCCGGTAGCAGCCCGTTTGTTGCGTGTGATGAGCTTCCATTCCAGCTCCCACCAGGGGGCAAACCGGGGCACTTTTGCGAAAAGCCGCTCCATGAGGCTGTCTCCGGTAGAAAAGCTGCGGGTGGCGCTTCCGGCCCAGTCGTAAAAGGAAAGAATAAGACCCTTTTTTGACAAAAGCTGTAGCCCGGCGATAAGGATTATCAGAAATATGAAAACATAGGGATCGCCGCTGATGAAGCTGTGGCCGAGCCGTTCGGATAAGGCCATGAACCGTTCGGGGAAAAGTAGTCCACCAAATAGGGCCGTGCCGACCGTGGGCAGCAAAATAACCGCCAGACCGGTAGTGCGGGACGGCCAGGTTTTAAACCAGATCACCAGGGCATGATTGAGCGCGCCAAGGAGAAAGCATCCGATGATGGCAAGCCATACTGCCCCGGGGGATGCGGCCATGGTCAGGCTTCTTACGAAAAAAGGAATGAGCAGCGGGAATAAGTAGAAATTGAATATGTTTACCCATGAGCGAAGCAGGATGAAGCCGGCCAGTAAATTGCGGCTTACAGGCAGGGTAAGGTAGCTGCGAACCAACTGTCGCGCCACTTTTTGCGTGAACAGACGTACAACCAGGTCGCCGGCGTAAATATAAAGCAACAGCGAAAAGAAGGCCGTGTGGGGTGCTTTGTCCGGAAAAAGGTGATTCATCAAATCCGGAAGGACAACCCCTAGCATTAATAAATTCCAGCCCACGATAAGCCCTACAAATACCATCAGGATCCTGATCCCCATGCTGCGGTCAAAATAGTGCGCCCGCCGGAAGCTCAGCCAGCCATGACGCAGAAGGGTAATCATGATTTGCAGGGAGGACATACCTTCCATTTTTGCCTGCAAGTTTACGCATTTTTTGCCACTGGTAAACCGATGAAATTGTTTTTCTTATGCCCTCGTGAGCTGCCGGCCTTGATAGCGTTGTCCCGGCCCGATAACTTCGCCGGCAGGGAACAAGCCTTTGAACTTGTAGCCTGATTCATTCATAAACTTAGTGAAAATTTGTGTTACAAAAAAAATGCACACCTTTCCCGACTATTTGGGAGAGTCACTCAAAGTTGAAGCACGAAGCAACACACCTGTCCCGCTTATGCGGGGAAGTAGTTTAATTCAGTAAAAATGGTTTATGAATAATACAGGTTAGTTAATCGCACATTTACCGGAAAATTTCCGAGAAAAACAACACCTGGTACAGCAGTGCATTGGTCCAGTACTCCCAGTCATGGGCTCCCGGCCTCTCGATGTAATCATGGGGCACCCCTTCTTCAAGCAAGCGGCGGTTCAGGTTTCGGTTGGCTTCAAGCAAAAAGTCATCCACCCCGCAATCGATGATCAAAGGAAGTTCATTCTCCCCCATCAGACCGGTCATGTTGCTTACGGAATGCTCCGCCAGAAATTCTCTGGCATCCTCCACATCACCAAGCACCCTGGTAAGCTGCTGCAAAAAATAATTTTCCCCGTCAGGAGGCAGGTCCCATTGCTCCACATCCATATTCAAGGCTCCGCTCATGCTGCCTGCCGCAACAAAGAGCCCGTGATTCCGGGCCGAAAGATAAAGGGCACCGTGGCCGCCCATCGACAGGCCTGTAATAGCGCGTCCGCTTCCATCTTCAATGGTGTTATAATGTGCATCTATGTGGGGGATCACCTCCCGGGTGATATGTGTCTCAAACTGACTGTTTTCATTTCCCGGGCTGTCATAATAAAAGCTGAATTCATCCCCTTCGGGCATCACAAAAATGATCCCGTAGCGATCAGCCTGGCTCTGTACCAGGCCTTCCACGTTGGGCTGTGTGAGCCAGTTGCTGAAATTACCTGTTGCCCCGTGAAGCAAATAAATAACGGGGTATGGGTCGGCGGTATCACTGTAGGATGCAGGCATTACCACCGCTGCCGACAGCGTCCTGTCCATCGAATCGCTGTAGATCTCCAGGGTGTCAGCAGCAAACACATGGCTGGTGCTGAAAATGATCAGCAGCAACGTGAAAAAATGAGGGTTACGCATTTCCAAACGGGGGTTATCAGGCAGCCTGTCATCAGTTAGTGAGTGCTTCATTCATTAATCCCTGTTAATAGCCCAGATCACTATTCCGGCCATAGTTATCAAGCTGCCCAGAAAAACAACGGCGTTCACATTTTTCTGTACTTTCTTGGCTTTCTTTAACTGTTTAGAGCCAAATCCTTTTTCCTCGATGAAGTCTTCAAGTCTGTTTACTCTTGCTTCAAATTCTTCTCTGATATCCATAATGACAAAATTTTATGGTTTGTATGCACTACGATAAGCATTTTTATTGATAATTCCTTTTATTCAGTGGGTTATTGTTTTTTACCGCAGAGGCTCACAGAGGATTTCCCAGACGTTCGCAGCGTACCACTGTCTGTCAAAAATCGTTTGAGCCCCAATAATCGAAACTTTTGACAGGGGCGTTTCAAGTATTGATTATAAAATTTACTATGAATAAAACAACAGGGACATACGCTTTGTTTTATAAACAGGATAAAAGGCACCAGAATATTTTTTGTGTTTACAGGAAGTCAATCTTTTTTTGTTGGGCAAAGCATAAGGGAACTATTTTACATGATGCCGGGTTAAAACTATGTAATGATCACACGCAGAGGTAACTCGGAAAGGTATTCCGGAAAATCAACAAATAAGTCAGTTTTTTTCTGCTATATTTGAAGGTGAAACATAAACTGTTATTATGCGAATTACGCGACGCGAAACATTTAATGCCGCACACAGGCTGTTCAAACCTGACTGGGACGACAAAAAGAACCTGGAAGTATTCGGCAAATGCTCCAACCCCCAATGGCATGGACACAATTACGTGTTGTACGTAACCGTCGAAGGCCAGGTGGAACCTGAAACAGGTTTTGTAATGAACCTGAAGGCTTTAAGTAAAATTATTGATACTTTTGTCATTCAAAAAATTGACCATAAGAATATGAACCTGGAGGTTGACTTCATGCAAGGGAGGCTGGCTTCCACCGAAAATCTGGCCATCGCCATCTGGCAGGAGCTTGAGAACCCCATCAGGGAAGCAGGCGGAAACCTGTATTGTGTAAAGGTGGTGGAAACAGAAAAAAACTATGTGGAATATTTCGGTGACTAAACGGTCATTTACCGTGAAAGCCATCCGCAGGAAACTTTTTCGTATCATTCACCCGTAAGCTCCGGGTATTATCAACATCAGCAAAACAGTGTAACCATGACATCTGAAATTAACCGGGATATGGCCATCGAAAATAAGATGGATGACTATGAAAAGATAGACCAGTACAATCCCCAAAAAATCAATGAGCTTTCGGACCATTACCGGAAGGTGCTCTCCCTGGTAGGCGAGAATCCTGAGCGCGAAGGGCTTGAAAAGACGCCTGAACGTGTTGCCAAAGCCATGCAGTTCCTTACCCATGGCTATGACCTTGATCCCGCGGCTATCCTGAAATCGGCCATGTTCAAGGAAGATTACAAACAGATGGTGATCGTGAAAGATATTGAGATTTATTCGATGTGTGAACACCATATGTTGCCATTTGTTGGCAAGGCACACGTGGCCTATATTCCCAATGGCTATATCGTCGGCCTGAGTAAGCTTCCGCGTGTCGTGGATGCCTTTGCCCGCCGGCTTCAGGTGCAGGAACGGCTCACCACCGAGATCAAAGAATGTATCCATAACACGTTAAAACCGATGGGTGTCGCCGTCGTTATCGAAGCCCACCACTATTGCATGATGATGCGGGGCATCCAGAAACAAAATTCGGTAACCACAACCAGCGACTTTACCGGTGCTTTCCTTACTGACAAAACAAGGGCCGAGTTCATCCATCTCGTAGGCTCCAACCTCCATTAATACGGATGAATAGTGGCGGTGAAGGGATGCCGAAAATGTTTACCTTTGCCATTTGTCGAATAGTAATGATGCAAAAAGGTTACCAGTTATGAAGAAAGCATTTGTATTCCCCGGACAGGGTGCGCAGTTTGTTGGTATGGGGCAGGACCTGTACGATCGTTCAACGGAAGCCAGGGAGATGTTTGAAAAAGCCAACGAGATCCTGGGCTTTCGTATCACCGACCTGATGTTTAACGGTACGGATGAAGACCTCCGGCAGACAAAGGTGACCCAGCCGGCTATTTTTCTGCATTCGGTCATTTTGGCGAAAAGTCTTGGTGACGATTTTACCCCGGATATGGTGGCAGGCCATTCACTTGGTGAGTTTTCTGCCCTCGTGGCTGCCGGTGCCCTGACCTTTGAAGAAGGGCTGATGCTTGTTTATAAACGGGCCATGGCGATGCAGAAAGCTTGTGAAAAGGAACCTTCAACCATGGCTGCTATTATCGGACTGGATGATGAGACGGTAAATGCTGTCCTTGGCGGGATTTACGACGTGGTGGTGCCGGCCAACTATAACAGTCCCGGACAGGTCGTGATCTCGGGCAGTGAGCAGGGCATCGACATCGCCTGCGAAAAGCTGAAAGAAGAAGGTGCGAAGCGGGCAATGCCCCTGAAAGTGGGCGGTGCCTTCCATTCACCCCTCATGGAACCGGCACGCGTGGAGCTGGCGGAGGCTATCAACCAGGCCGCTGTCACAGAGCCGGTATGCCCTGTTTATCAAAATGTTGATGCCAAACCCGTTACCAGCCCCGAACAGATCCGCAAAAACCTGATTGCACAGCTTACCTCACCCGTTCGCTGGACCCAGATTACCGAAAATATGATCGCCGATGGCGCTACCACCTTCGTTGAAGTTGGCCCGGGCAAGGTGCTGCAAGGTCTGATCAAAAAGGTAAGCAAAGAGGTGGAAGCCTACAGCGCATAAGCGTTAGCCGGCTTTTCCCCGGATAATGCTATATATACTGGCTCTTTGGTCTGTCTTAAGCCCATCAAAACCTGGGTGGGCTCATGCTATAAACGGAAATATGACTAATGCCACCTGAATGGCCGTTTTGACCTATATCCTGTTCGTCCTTGGTTTCATCCTGTTGGTTTACGGAGCCAACTGGTTGGTTGATGGTGCTGCTTCCCTCGCCCGGCGCTATCGGATATCGCATGTGGTGATCGGGATGACCATCGTGGCACTGGGAACTTCTGCGCCCGAGCTGGTGGTGAACCTGGTGGCCAGCTTCAGGGAGACGGCCGACGTGGCACTTGGCAATATCCTGGGAAGCAATATTTCCAATATTTTCCTCATTCTTGGCGCGTCCGCAGTGATCTACCCGGTGGCGGTCAACAGGAATACCCTTGGCAAAGAGGTGCCTTTTGCCCTGCTCGGCGCAATAGTCATCGGGGTGCTGGCCAACGATGTGTTGCTGGATGGCATCCGGCAGTCAATGATCTATCGCAGCGACGGCATCATCCTGGTGCTGTTCTTTATCCTGTTTATGGTGTATGCCTTTGGCATTGCCCGCGATAATGGCATTGCTTCCATGCACGAAGTAAAAACCTTTACGCCCGGACGTTCTGTGCTGCTGATCGTGGGAGGTATGGTCGCCCTTATAGCCGGCGGCCGCTGGATCGTTCAGGGTGCCGTAGAGATCGCATCAGTACTCGGTATGAGCGAAGCCGTGATCAGCCTCACCATCGTGGCCATCGGAACCTCCCTTCCCGAGCTGGCTACCTGTGTGGCAGCCGCCATGAAGAAAAATGCCGATATCGTGATCGGAAATGTGCTGGGATCCAATATTTTTAATGTGTTCTTCGTGCTGGGAACCAGCGCCGTCATCAAACCCCTGCCGTTTAATAAAGCCCTGAATTTTGATATCCTGGTCGGCTTGTTTGCCATGTTCTTGCTGTGGGGCTTTCTGGTAATGTCACGTGGTAAAACCGTGCAACGCTGGCACGGAATTGTTTTCCTGATATGCTATGTGGCTTATATTGCCGTGCTGCTTAGTCTTTAAAGGCATTTGATGCTAAGACGTGAACCGTGAACCGTGAACGGTAAACGGTGAAAAATGCTCGAAGCTGGAAGGAGAAGTAAACGGTTAACGGTAAACGGTGAACGGTAAACAGTGAACGGTGAACGGGAGCTGATACCTGTGTAGGCCGGGCTTGACCGGCCTCAACCACTTCCCCACGGAGAGCTACCGTAATGACAGCGCTTGAGCTGTCACAATCTCACATTCAACCCCGTCGGGGTTGTCCGGGGGTGGTCGTATTCTTTGACCCCGCATTGCATGCAGGGCTATTCATGTTAAACCCCTGACGGGGTTTCCGCGTGGCCAAAATAAGGTACTGTTACCGGTTTATGTACTGCTCCTCATAATACTTCTGATAATCACCGGAGGTAACCTGTTTCAGCCAGTCCGTGTTGTTAAGGTACCAGTCAACGGTTTTGCTGAGCCCTTCTTCAAAGGTTACTGAAGGTTTCCAGCCCAATTCTTTTTCAATCTTGCCGGCATCGATGGCATAACGGAGGTCGTGACCGGCGCGATCCTTTACAAAGGAGATAAGCTCTTTCGAGGTGCCCTCCGGACGGTCCAGCTTTTGATCCATGATCCGGCAGAGCAGGCGGATCAGATCAATGTTTTTCCACTCATTGTGCCCCCCGATATTATAGGTTTCACCAACTCTACCATCCTGCAGGATCATCTCGATAGCCCGCGCATGGTCTTCCACATAAAGCCAGTCGCGGACATTCTCTCCCTTGCCGTAAACCGGAAGTGGCTTTTTCTGAATGATATTATTGATGAACAGAGGGATCAGCTTTTCTGGAAACTGGTAGGGGCCGTAATTGTTTGAACAGTTCGACAGGATCACGGGCAGGCCAAAGGTGTGATGATAGGCCCTCACAAAATGATCGCTGGAAGCCTTGGAAGCCGAGTAGGGGCTGCGGGGGTCATAGGGGGTGTCTTCTCTGAACAGCCCCTCATCGCCCAGCGACCCATACACCTCATCCGTACTGATATGGTAGAAGCGTTGCTTGTCGTAGTGTTCTCCCCAGAAATGCCGTGCTGCATTCAAAAGGTTAACGGTTCCTTCAACATTGGTATGCACAAAAGCCATAGGACTGGCAATGGAGCGGTCAACATGGGATTCCGCCGCCAGGTGGATCACCGTGTCAAAATCGTATTCCCTGAAAAGGGGAAAAACATCATCGGCATCAACAATATCGCCTTTTACAAAATGGTAATTGGGCTTGTTTTCGATGTCTGAAAGGTTTAGCAGGTTTCCTGCATACGTGAGCTTGTCGATGTTGACGATGGTTGCCTCCGGGTATCGGTTAACAAACCATTTTACTACGTGAGAGCCTATGAAGCCGGCCCCGCCTGTGATCAATATTTTTTTCATGCTAGTTGTTTTTATGAATTCAGAATGCCTTCATCCATGTTTTTTTCCCACTGCCAGGCTGTGGCCATCATCTCTTCCAGCCCTTTTTGTGCCTTCCACCCCAGCTCTTTGTTCGCCAACGTGGTATCCGCCCAAACCTGTTCCACATCGCCCGGCCTGCGCTCGCTGATGACCCGGTTCACCTTCTCTCCGGTCACCTTTTCGAAGGCGTTAACCACCTCCAGCACGCTGTAGCCGGTGCCCGTACCTACGTTAAAGACCTCATGGGGCTGTGCCGACTCTTTATTCAGCATTCGTTGCAGGGCTTTGACATGTGCCCCGGCCAGGTCACTTACGTGGATGTAGTCGCGGATGCAGCTTCCGTCGGGGGTGTTGTAGTCGCTGCCAAAGATACTCAGCTGCTTGCGTTTTCCAATGGCCGTTTGGGTGATATACGGTACGAGGTTGTCCGGTACTCCGATGGGCAGCTCCCCGATCAGACCGCTTTCATGGGCCCCGATGGGATTAAAGTAGCGCAAAGAGATGGCTTGCAGGTTGCTTTGCGCAGCTGTGTCCGCGATGATCTCTTCGGATATCTGCTTCGTATTTCCGTAGGGCGAGACAGCTTGTTTGACCGGCGCATCTTCCGTGACCGGCAAACGGTCGGGCTGGCCATATACCGTGCAGGAAGAAGAAAAAACCAGACGCGGCACATCGGATTCCTGCATACACCGTAACAGGTTCATCAGGCCGGTAAGGTTGTTGTGATAGTATGTCAACGGTTGCTGGACTGATTCACCTACCGCCTTATAAGCGGCAAAGTGAATAACACCGCTGATGCCGCTGTGTCGGGCAAAAAAATCCTTCATGTGATCCGCATCGCAGATGTCAACCTGCTCAAAATGGGGTTTTGTTCCGGTAATTCGTTCAATCAACCCTGTAACCTTTCGGTCGGAGTTGGAAAGATTGTCAATGATCAGGGGCTCAAAACCGTTTTCCTGTAGCTCAACGACTGTATGGGATCCAATGTATCCGGTGCCGCCGGTAACCAGTATCTTATTACCCATCGCTATAGATGTTTTATCCTGTTAGAAACTCCAATAGGTCAACTTATTGATCTGACTTCGGTAAATGCCTTTAATATCTATAAGAATGCCTTGCTCTTTATCTTTCAGCATGTTTATGAAATCATCTTCCTTCAGCGACAGGTAAGGCTGGTGGTTAACTGCCACGATGACCGCATCATAATCCTGTCCAATATCATCGGTCAGGTCAAAGCCATATTCTTCTTTAACTTCTGACCTGTCTGCGTGGGGATCTGTTACGTCAACCCTGACGCCGTATGACTGCAATTCACTGATTACGTCAGATACACGGGAGTTACGAATGTCGCTTACATTTTCTTTGAAGGTAATGCCCATCACCAGCACTTTGGTATCCAGCACGTTTTTGCCGGCTGCGATCAACTTTTTAACCAGTTGCTTGGCGGCGTAAAAGCCCATGGAGTCGTTCACAAACCGGCCGGCATTGATTACCTGCGGGTGGTAGCGGTATTCCTTGGCTTTGTAAACCAGGTAATAGGGGTCGACCCCGATACAGTGGCCGCCCACCAGACCCGGGAAGAACCGCAAAAAGTTCCATTTGGTGCCGGCGGCTTTCAACACATCGTAGGTGTTGATGTTCATCCGGTTAAAGATGATCGACAGCTCATTCATCAAAGCAATATTAACGTCCCGCTGGGTGTTTTCAATGATCTTGGCAGCTTCCGCGACCTTGATGGAAGGCGCCCGGTGAACACCCGCTTCTATGATAAGCTCATAGGTTTTGGCAATATTTTCCAGTGCTTCTTCGTCATTGCCGGAAACGACTTTGGTGATGGTTGTCAGGGTATTTTGCTTGTCACCCGGATTGATCCGCTCCGGTGAAAATCCCACTTTAAAATCTGTTCCCGCTGTGAGGCCGGACAACTCCTCCAGCACCGGGATGCAATCTTCTTCGGTACAGCCGGGGTAGACCGTTGATTCGTACACCACATAGTCACCAGGCTTCAATATTTTCCCGACACTTCGGGTAGCCGCCATCAGCGGGCGGGTATCGGGTAAATTATGGTCATCAATGGGCGTCGGTACCCCGACGATATGAAAGTTGGCTTTCTTCAGAACTTCGTCGCGACTGGTAAACTCGATGTCACACCCCTCAAAATCTTCGGGCGACAACTCACGGTTTGGGTCTTCATTGCGCTGCATCTGCCTGATGCGGTCTTCTTTTATGTCGAAGCCGATAACTTTTGCTTTCCGCGCAAACGTTAAAGCAATGGGCAGGCCGACATAGCCAAGCCCGATAACCGAGATGGCTGCCTCTTTGTTAATCAGTTTTTCATACATGGTATCTCCGGAAGGTGTCATATGTTTGGTATTAAGTACTTGTTTGATTTGGTTTGATGTGGATAATAGGATGAAACTGTACTGAATGTCCGGTGCCTGGCTGATGACAGGTAGTGGGCAGAAGAATACAGGTGTTGGTTTTGCGTTCTGTTACAGTTTGGTTACCTGTTGATTTTTCAGGCGGTATTTCTCTTTGCTTTCGGGACAAATGGCTTTTCCTTCGGTGTCAAAATGCAGCCGGTGGCCATATTCGCTCATCCATCCTGTGTGGCGGGCAGGGTTTCCGATTACCAGTGCATAGGGCGGAACATCTTTGGTAACGACAGCACCGGCCCCGATAAAGGCAAACTCGCCGATCTCGATGCCACACACTACCGTGGCATTGGCTCCGATCGTGGCGCCTCGCCGAACCAGAGTCTGCACATACTCATCGCGGCGAATCACCGCACTGCGCGGATTTACAATGTTGGTAAACACCATCGAGGGCCCCAGGAAAACATCATCTTCACAAATAACACCTGTGTAAATGGAGATGTTGTTTTGCACCTTTACGTTGTTGCCGAGTTTCACGCCCGGCGACACAACCACGTTCTGTCCGAAGTTACAGCGCTCCCCGATTTCGCAATCCGGCATGATATGCGAGAAATGCCATATCTTGGTTCCCGCCCCGATTTTGCAGCCGGGGTCGATCACCGCCGTTTCGTGGGCAAAATACTCTTGTTTTTCTTGTTCTTTACTCATAGCTGTTTTATAAGAATGACAATACTGTTTCGGTTATACAGGTCAGCTGTTCCTCATCCAGCTCCGTATGCATCGGCAGGGATATGACCCGGTGACAGAGGTCTTCCGTGACAGGCAGGTCGCCTTCTGCATAACCGTACCCTTTATAGGCTTTCTGCAGGTGCAGCGGCACCGGGTAATAGATCATGGCAGGAATCTCTTTTGACTTCAGGTATTCCTGCAACTCGTTACGGTTGATAGCATCGGTTTTTACCGTGTACTGGTGAAAAACATGTGTTGAATACGGGCTTCTGTGGGGCGTTGTCAGCTCGGGAGCATCCTCAAAGGCCTGGTCGTAGTAGTCGGCTGCCGACCTCCTGGCGGCGGCGTACTGGTCAAGCTTGCGAAGCTTGATACGCAGAATCGCTGCCTGTATGCTGTCGAGCCGGGAGTTTACCCCGATGCTGTCGTGGTAATACCTGACCTTCATACCATGGTTGACCAGCATCCGGAGCTTTTCCGCCAGCTTATCGTCGTCCGTAAAAACAGCGCCCCCGTCGCCATAGCAGCCCAGGTTTTTCGACGGAAAAAAGGAGGTGCAGCCAATGTGCCCGATGGTTCCGGTCTTTTTGTGTGTCCCGTCAGGAAAGATGTAGTCGGCACCGATGGCCTGGGCATTATCCTCCACAACATAAATGCCATGCGCATCGGCGATGTCCATGATAGATTTCATGTCGGCGCTCTGGCCAAAGAGATGCACCGGTACAATGGCTTTTGTTTTTTTTGTAACCGCCTTGCGGAGGGCCTCCGGATCCATATTAAAAGTGTGCGGGTCCACGTCTGCCATCACCGGTTTCAGGCCCAGCAGGGCAATCACCTCGGCGGTGGCCACAAACGTAAAGGCAGTGGTGATCACCTCATCGCCCGGCTCTAAATCCAGCGACATAAGCGCTACCTGGAGGGCGTCCGTGCCATTGGCGCAAGGGATAACATGCTTTGAACCAAGATAAGCGGCCAGCTCCTCCTGAAACTCCTTCACATCCGGCCCGTTAATATATTTTGCCGACCGTATCACATCCAACACGGCAGCATCAACCTCAGGCTGAATCTTCTCATACTGACCCTGCAGGTCCACCATCTGAATTTTTCGCATAGATATTTTTTAAAGATACTGTCTTCCTGTTGGTGAGCCAAACCTCCTGTTTTGTAACAGGCTTCGGCCACATTTCATGAAGGTATTCTATGTGCCGCACAAAATTTTATAGGGGAACTATCGAAGTAACCTGTATTCTTTCATACGATAAAAACAAAAACAAAGATAAAAATTATTGTTTCCGCCATAAGATTGTCGTCGCTTTTTTTGCCGCCGTAAACTTTCATTATCTTTGATGCTCTAATAACGTTGCCATATGCGCTTTTTGTATACCATTTCCATAAAGGCTTATGTGTTTGCCATCCATCTGGCTGCTTTGTTTTCGGCGAAAGCACGGTTATGGGTGAGGGGACGCCAGGATTGGAAGGAGCAGATGCAGGAGATGGGTCGTACAATGACCCGGGACAACAAACAATCGCCGGTGATCTGGTTTCATTGTGCTTCCCTGGGTGAGTTTGAGCAGGGACGGCCGGTGCTGGAAAAGTTTCGACAGGAATATCCCGGTTGGTTTATCCTGCTGACCTTCTTTTCACCAAGCGGTTATGAGGTACGCAAGGATTATACAGGTGCTGATTATGTGATGTATCTCCCTCCGGATACCCCGGGGAATGTCGATTTTTTCCTGGATTTCTGGCAGCCCCGCCTGGCTGTTTTTGTCAAATACGAATTCTGGGTTCACTACCTGAAAGGCCTTTCCCGCCGGCAGGTCGATACGTTGGTCGTTTCGGCTATTTTCAGACCTGATCAGCACTTTTTCCGTCGCCGGGGAACCTGGTTCAGGAAGCAACTGCAACATGTTTCCTGGTTTTTTGTCCAGGACAAGGCCTCGCACGATCTGCTGAAGAGGTATGGATTTGAAAATGTTGTCGTTAGCGGTGATACTCGATTTGACAGGGTTTATCGTTTGAGTCGTGAACCTGAACATTTTCCTGTGGTTGAATCATTTGCTGCCGGGAACCGGGTGCTTGTGGCCGGCAGTACCTGGCCAAAAGATATGGCTGTCTTACAGGCCTTTATGAAGTCAGGCCCCCGGGACATGAAATACATCATTGCGCCGCACGAGGTGCATGAGGAGAGCCTGCAACAAACGGAGACCTTGCCGGATTTGCCATCTCACAGGTATTCGACTGTAACAGAACCTGTGTCGGAGGATGTGAAGGTGCTTATCATCGACAAAATCGGCTTTTTGTCACACCTTTATCAATATGGGGATGTAGCCTTTATTGGTGGAGGGTTTGGACAGGGTATCCATAATATTCTTGAAGCGGCTGCTTTTGGTATTCCGGTCTTGTTTGGACCCAATATGCATAAATTTGCCGAGGCTGTTGAGCTTATTGAACGTGGAGGGGCGTTACGGATTCACGATGGGGACGAGCTCGCTGAGAAGCTTGAGTTGTTGCTTTCAGACAGGGAGAAGCTCCTGGAGAAAGGCCGGATTTGCCGGCAGTATGTGGAGGAAAAACAGGGTGCCACCGCTATCATCCTGGAGCAAATCAACAAGCTTTCTGTCACAAGTAAGCCGCATCCATAACAGGCAAATCTCCTGTTGCGCTCCGGGTAAGATTTGGATATAAACTGAACTTTGTGTAATTTTAAGGTATGACCATTTACAAACAAAAACGACTTGATATCATGAATATACTGGTGAAGGTGCTGGTGTCTGCCTTTGCCGTGGTGATCACCTCTTATCTGCTTGGTGGTGTTGCCGTGGCGAGTTTTACAACAGCGATCGTGGTTGCTTTTGTCCTGGCGATTTTGAATGCATTGTTAAAACCGGTGCTGATCGTACTTACCATTCCGGTGACCATCATGAGTATGGGCCTTTTCCTGCTGGTGATCAATGCCTTTATTATTCAGCTTGCCGCTCATTTTGTGTCTGGCTTTGAAGTCGACAGTTTTTGGTGGGCACTGTTGTTCAGCATCATCCTGTCCATTGTCTCCTGGATACTGGAGCTTCCTGCCCGGCCACGTCCTCCCAGACAGGATCGTTTTCAGGAACCGATGGAACAGTACTGATTTCTCACTGTTCTTTCAGTAAATCCTCAAACATTTCCCGAAACTTTTCAACTTTGGGCTGAATGACCATTTGGCAATAAGCCTGCTGCGGATTTTTCTCAAAATAGTTTTGATGATAATCTTCCGCTGCATAAAATTTGTTGAGCGGCGTAATTTCCGTCACAATGGGATCATCCCAGATCTTTTCCGTCTCCATGCGGTCTTTTACCTGTTCGGCAATGCGTTTTTGTTCCTCATTGTGGTAGAAAATAGCTGAACGGTATTGCGGTCCAACGTCGGCGCCCTGCCTGTTGAGGGTTGTCGGGTTATGTACCCGGAAAAATACTTCCAGAAGTTGCAGGTAGGAAACCTGTTCCGGGTCAAAATCGATCTGGACAACTTCAGCATGGCCCGTATTTCCGCGGGAGACCATCTCATAGGTCGGATTTTCCACTTCCCCGCCGGCATAACCGGTCGTTACCTGTTTGACGCCTTCCATACGTGAAAAAACAGCGTCCATGCACCAAAAACAGCCCCCGCCAAGCGTAGCGTGAGCAACCTGATCGGTATCAAAATTATTTTTCATGTCATTAGGGGTTGAGGCACCTGCCAGACCCGCAATAGCCGGAACGACAACTGCCAGTATGATAAAAATGGCTTTCATTTGTTTATAATTTTGTTTATTTCTGTATTACAGCGTATTGTGGCTTGCCGTTTTTAAGTTTTTAAGCTGCCCCTTCAGGGCGCAGGTGGTTCATGGTGGTGTCCTCTTTCCCCAGGGCGTTGCCACTGGGCTGAATTAAATTGCCCTTTCAGGGCGACCAAGCCCGGCCTGCACTTTTCACTTTTCACTTTTCACTTTTCTTCTTCCTTCCAGCTTCGAGCTTCCAGCTTC
>CAYMDX010000028.1:0-19607 GCA_964389125.1 uncultured Bacteroidales bacterium | reverse complement strand
CTTCCACATTCTACATTACTTTCTCACTGATAAACTGATAATCTTCATCCGACAATTTGTGAATAATGCCATTTGCCTTGTTGGCCCGCATGTTGTCCAACAGCTCTTTTTGTGCTTCCTCACCGGTTTCGACACCTGCTTCGGCGAGTTTAACCGGGCTTCCCAGGCGGCTAAAGAATGTTTTTAACTGTCTGATCGTGTCATCCACATCGGCAGTTTGGAATAATGCTTGTCCCAGTTCGCTGATCCTTTCAGGGATCCTGTTCTTCTGCAGTTCCATCCACACCGGAAATGCTATGCTGAGAGAAGCACCATGCGGCACATCCCAAAGTACGCTCATGTTGTGGCCGATATCGTGCACGCCCCAGTCGCCCGACTTCTTGCCCTGATGGGTAAGACCATTCAGCGCCATGGTGGCGGCATACATGATTTTCGCGCGCAGTTGATAGTTCTCAGGGTCATCCATCAGGGCCGGTCCGTAATCGAGGGCTTCCTGTATAATGGATATGATAAACCGGTCGGTAAGGGAGGTGTCGCCTTCTCCAAACCAGGCTTCCAGTGCATGTGCAATCAGGTCGACGACCCCATAGGCCGTGTAATCCCCGGGAACACTGGTGGTAAAGGAGGGATCAAGGAAACTGTGTTTGGGAAACATCAGGGGATGTCCAAAGCCGGCCTTTTTCTTTTCCCGGTTGTTTTGAACAACCGCCACCGGGTTCATCTCTGTTCCCGTGGCGGCCAGTGTCAATACAGCCAGCAGCGGAATGGCTTCCTTCGGTTTTTTGTCGCCGGTGATAAAATCCCAACCCGAATGGCCGGCAGGTGTGCTGATGGAAATATACTTGGCACTGTCAATAACACTGCCTCCGCCAACAGCAACAATCATGTCAATCTGTTCTTTCCGCGCCAGCTCAGCGGCTTTGTCCACATCTTCGATGATAGGGTTGGAACGAATACCATTGTATTCGACAAGCTCAACTCCTGCTTCCTTCAGGCTCTTAACCGTCTGATCATAAGCACCGTTGGCCTTCACAGAGCCTCCGCCGTAGACCAGCAAGGCTTTTTTTCCAATTGCCGAAGCTGCGTCACCCAACTTGTGAACAACGTCTTTCCCGAAATGCAGTTTGACCGGATTGTATATCACAAAATTTTCCATAATAGATCGTAATTACAGGTTTAGTACAATTGATCGTATAATAGTAACAAACTTATCTTGCATTTTTGTTCAATTTCAGATGCGCAATTCCCATATGCATTGATATGCTTACATTAATGAAATTTATTAACTTTACAAACATATTTTGTATAAGAAAAAAGGAGAAATCATGAGTAAAAAAAATTCAAAGGGATGTATTGGCATTTTAACTGGCGGCGGTGATGTGCCCGGCTTAAATCCGGCTATTCGTGCCATCACGATCCGTGCTTTACGGGAGGGTTACCGTGTGATTGGTATTCGTCGTGGATGGGCCGGTTTGATGGATCTTGTGCGGGATAAGAAGGTCGACAATGGTCAAAACTATATTGAACTGTCGGAGGATATTGTGAATAAAGCCGGGCGTACGGGTGGCACATTTTTGCATACCTCACGTACCCGCCCGAGCCATGTACCCGCCAAGTTTGTCCCTGAACATCTGAATGAGAAGTACCAGGAAGAAGTAAATGACCTGACACCTGAGGTGTTGAAAAATATTGACTATCTTGGGATTGACTTTCTTATTCCCATCGGTGGTGATGACACCCTTAGTTATGGGGTGCGCATGTATCAGGAGGGCGTAAAGGTGGTAGCCATTCCGAAAACCATGGATAATGATGTTCCCGGTACCGATTATTGTATCGGTTTCAGCACCTGTGTAACACGAACCATCCACCTGTCCAACCTGTTACGTACATCTGCCGGTTCTCACGAACGTGTGTTGGTGATGGAGGTGTTTGGCCGTTATGCCGGTTTTACAGCACTTTTACCGACCATGGCCGGTGCAGCCAACCGTTGTGTGATACCCGAATATAAGTTTAATATTGAGCACCTTACGGAGCTATTAGTACAGGACCGTAAGAAAAACCCAAGCACCTATTCTGTGGTGCTGGTGTCTGAAGGTTCCACATTTGAAGGGGTGGAGATGATGTTCCAGAGTTCGGAAAAAGATATGTATGGCCATTCAAAGCTCGGTGGTATCGGTGATGCCGTATCCGCCAAGATCAAAGAGCTGAGTCCGAAATTTAACAAGGGCAAGCGGGTTGAGACCATCAATCAGTATCTTGGATACCTTGTACGTTCCGGTGACCCTGACGCCATTGACAGCATCGTCCCGATGGCCTACGGAAACCTGGCCCTTGACCTGGTGCTCCAGGGAATTCATGGTCGCCTGGTAATCCTGAAAAACGGACGCTACGACAATATGCCGGTAGATATCGTGACCAGCACCAATAAACTTATCGATATAAACAAACACTATAACACCGACCGTCTCCGGCCGGTATATGAGTCATTTATTGACAAACCCCTGTTTTTAATCTCATGATAGGGGGCTGATAACAAAAAAAAGAGGCTGCTACGGGTTAGTCCGTTAACAGCCTCTTTTTAGATACAGACAATTTTACTGCATCAGCTCCTGGATCCTTTGTTGAAGCTCAGGGTCTTGCTGATATTGCCCCATGATGGCTTCATACTTTTCTAGCGAAAGGCCTTGCTCTTCAATGGTCTCAATAAGTTCGGCCTCCAGCTCGATCTGGATTTGTTCAATTTCCTGATTGATCATCTGGAAAGACTCCAGTTCCTCTTCGGTGGCTTCGATTTCGTCCAGTGGCATTTCCTGTGCCTGCATGTTGATTTCGTTAAAACGCTGGACATCCATGTCATGCTCTTCAATTTTTGTCATCATTTCGGTTTGCCCCTCCTGTTGAATCGTCATTACCTCTGTAACGGCATCCGCAAATTGTTCCAGCTCTTCATCGCTGAATTCAGTCTGCTGTGCCTGGATAGTAACCGATAACAGCATGACAAGCATAAAACTGAGTGCTGACAAAACATTTTTCTTTTTCAAAAAGTGCATAAGTTTGGTTTTCGTTATAAATAGATCGCTTTGAATTGTTTACAGTGCGAATGTATAAAACCCTGTTTGCAACGCCAAGCAAATCGCATAACTTTAACATTCCTTATGAACTAAAATGCTATAACGAATTTCGTATTTTTGTTGTATCAAAAAGGATAAAGCTGTGGCAAAATCTCCATCCCAAAGTGTTGAGACCCCCCTGATGAAACAATATTATGGCATCAAGGCCAAATATCCTGATGCGCTGTTGCTGTTCAGGGTAGGTGACTTTTATGAAACATTTGGCGAAGATGCGGTAAAAACCGCAGAGATTTTGGGCATCATCCTTACGCGACGTGCCAACGGAGCGGCCTCTTACGTTGAACTTGCCGGATTTCCGCACCATGCCCTGGAAACCTATCTGCCGAAACTTGTGAAAGCCGGGCAACGGGTGGCCATTTGTGATCAGCTGGAAGACCCAAAACAGGCAAAAAAGATCGTTAAACGGGGTGTTACCGAGTTGGTGACGCCCGGTATTGCCTTCAGCGACAAGGTGCTCGATCATAAAGAAAACAATTTCCTGGCGGCCCTGCACTTTTCGGGGCATACCATCGGCATTGCTTTGCTGGACGTGTCGACTGGTGAATTCCTTACCGACCAGGGCAATCGTGATTATATTGATAACCTGTTGCAAAGTTTTCGGCCAAGTGAGGTCGTTGTACAAAAAAAGCATCTGAAAGAGATGCGGGAAACACTGCCCGGTAAATACCACATCAGTACCCTCGACGATTGGGTGTACACCCGTGATTTTGCCGATGACCTGCTCTTAAAACATTTTGGGACAGTCTCTTATAAAGGGTTTGGGATTGAAGAGCTTAATGAAGGCATTGTCGCCGCCGGTGCTGTTATGCATTATCTGTCAGAAACACGTCACGACCAACTCATGCATATAAACCGGGTCTCACGAATCGATAAAACACAATTCGTCTGGCTGGACAAGTTTACCATACGAAATCTGGAGATCCTTGACTCTGTCAACGAGGATGCAACCACGCTGAAAGATGTGCTTGACCACACCATCACCCCGATGGGGAGCAGGTTGCTGAAAAGGTGGATCATTCTGCCATTGAAAGACCGTACCCGCATCAGGGAGCGTCATGATGTGGTGGCGCATGTCATGGATCAGCCTGAAATGGAAGAAACCCTGACCGGTCATTTGCGACAGGTAGGCGATGTTGAACGGCTTATCTCCAAGGTGGCGGTCGGAAAGATTAACCCGAGAGAACTGTTGCAGGTACAGAAAGCGCTTGCCGCCATCGCTCCGGTGCGCGAGTTATGTCTGGAAAGTGACAGCGAGCCACTCAAAAAACTGGCAGACCAGCTCAACCCCTGTAACATCATCCGTGACCGGATTAAGAAAGAAATCAAAGAGGATCCGCCGGCAATGGTTAATAAAGGTAATGTGATTGGTGACGGCATCTCAGAGGAGCTTGACGAACTACGCCGTATTTTGTATTCCGGGAAAGATTATCTGGCATCCATACGGGAACGGGAAATTAAACGAACGGGTATTCCGTCTGTCAAGATATCGTACAACCAGGTTTTTGGATATTATCTGGAGGTGACCAATACCCACAAAGATAAGGTCCCGGAAGATTGGCAGCGCAAGCAAACACTTACCAATGCCGAGCGGTATATTACCCCGGAGCTTAAAACCTATGAAGAGAAGATCCTGAGTGCCGAGGAGAAGATCCTGGTGCTTGAAGAACGTCTTTTTCAGGAACTGGTGGCGGCCGTGGCCGAATATGTGGAGCCTGTCCAGGTGAATGCCAATGTGCTGGCCCGCCTCGACTGTCTGTTATGTTTTACAAACATCGCAAAACAGTATAATTATGTTCGCCCTGGTATCAATGATTCTTATGTGCTGGATATCAAAGGTGGCCGCCATCCGGTGATTGAACAGGGCCTGCCTCCCGGGGAGGCTTATGTGGCGAATGATGTCAGGCTTGATAATGAAAACCAACAGATCATGATCATCACCGGCCCCAACATGTCCGGTAAATCTGCCCTTTTGCGGCAGACCGGATTGATCACGTTAATGGCACAGATGGGCAGCTTTGTTCCGGCTGAGTCTGCAGATATCGGTGTTGTTGATAAGATCTTTACACGTGTGGGTGCTTCGGATAACATTTCCTCCGGCGAGTCAACCTTTATGGTGGAGATGAATGAAACCGCCAGCATTCTGAACAATATTTCTGACCGTAGCCTCATTCTGCTTGATGAGATTGGCCGTGGTACAAGTACCTACGACGGCATCAGTATTGCCTGGGCAATAGCCGAATACTTGCATGAGCATCCGATGTTCCGCGCCAAAACATTGTTTGCTACCCACTACCATGAGTTGAATGAGATGGCCGCCTCGTTCAGCCGGATCAAAAACTACAACATCTCTGTGAAGGAGGTGCGCGGCAATATTATTTTTCTGCGAAAACTTGAACAGGGCGGCAGTGAGCATTCATTTGGCATTCATGTTGCCAAAATGGCCGGGATGCCGGTTTCAGTGATAGATCGCGCAAACAGCATACTGTTACAGTTGGAGAAAACACATAGTCATGATGAACTGACGGGTCAACCTGAAACTCCGGGCGGCGAGAACAAAAAGGATGAGGATTACCAGCTTAGTTTCTTTCAGCTGGATGACCCCTTGCTACTGCAGATCAAAGAAGACATCATAAATATAGATGTGGATACCTTAACGCCTGTTGAAGCACTGATGAAGCTTAATGAGATTAAGCGCCTGCTTGGGAAATGACAGGCGGTTAATTTCGATAGCCCAGGTTTTGTAACACGTCGTCACTCAGATCGTATCGAACATCGGTGAAAATCATGGCGGCACCGCCGGCTTTGTCAAATATGACCGCATAGTTCCCTCTGGTGGCAATTTCCTCTATGGCCGCATGTACCTCATCCTGAATGGGTTGAATAAGCTCCTGCCGTTTATTGAACAGATCACCCTCCTGTCCAAATCGCTGCATCTGCAACTCTTTAGCTTGCCTTTCTTTTTCTATGATCTCCTCTTCCCGTTGTTGTTTCATTTCATCAGGCATCAGGGGGGCTTCCGCCTGGTACTCTTGATAAAGCCTGTCAATTTCAGCAAACATATCTTCAATTTCCATTTGCCACTGTGTTGACAGTTCCTCTATTTCGCGTTCGGCAGCCTGATACTCCGGAATGTTGTCCAGGATGTATTCAGTGTCAACATAGGCAAAACGCTGGCCATACGCACTTATCGATATAGCTGCTATCAGCAGCAACAGCAACCATTGTTTATTGATCATAATTTTATCCTCCTGATTAATTACAGAGATTGTTAATTAATGTCTTGTCCGATAGAAAAGTGAAACTGTCCACCGCCGTCACCTGGTCTTCCCGGGATATCGTCGAACCCATAGCCATAGTCGATTCCCAATAGTCCGAACATTGGCAGGAATATCCTGACACCCACGCCGGCAGATCTTTTGAAGTCGAACGGGTCAAATGACTGGATGTCGGCCCATGCATTCCCGCCTTCCACAAATGCCAGTGCATATATGGTGGCCATGGGATTCAGGGATACCGGATACCTCAGTTCTACGGTGTACTTATTGAAGGCATTACCACCAATAAACTCCCCTGTCTGGTCCGTCGGTGTTAAGGAGTAGTTTGTGTATCCCCGCAGGGCAATAATTTCCCTTCCATCGATTTCCCAGCCTGATATTCCATCTCCTCCCAGATAGAATCTTTCAAAAGGCGGATAACCGATGTCGGAGTTATAGTAACCAAGGAACCCAAACCGGATTCTTGTTGAAAGGATAAGGTCACCCACAATGGGAGTGAACCAGTCCGTTTTAAAATTCCATTTATGGTATTCGAGCCATTTGTATCTTTCCTGGGCGGGTGCGTCCGTAAAGTCCTTATCCGACAGCAATGAATAAGGTGGTGTTACCTGCAGGGAAAGAGACACATCTGAACCTCTTCTCGGGAACAGGGCAGCATCCTTGGCATTGCGTCCAAATACCACATTGTAGCTCAGGTTATGTGACTGACCATTGTCAAAGGCAAACCTGATCGGACTGTTTAATATGTCATAATGCTGGTAGTTTATGTTTTGTCGCAGGAAAAAATAGTCGTCAGGCCGTGTTAACCTTTTTGCCAGTCCGACCGATGCACCCAGGATGGAATAATAACCATAGTCAGGATGGCTCTCTGCAAGGTTTCGTCGATGTGTGGTTTGATAAAAGGAAACACTGAAAGCATTTGGATCTTCTCCGCCCAGCCAGGGTTCGGTAAAGGAGGCGTTATAGGAAATATACCCACGTCCGTAAGTTTGTGCCCTCAATGAAAGCTTTTGTCCGTCACCTGTTGGCAAAGGCTGCCATGCATCCCCTTCGAACAGGTTTCTGGTGGAGAAGTTATTGAAAGAAATGCCAATGGTTCCGATAATGCGGTTGGCACCCCAGCCGCCGGACAACTCTATTTGATCACTGGATGTTTCTTCTACGATGTACTCAATGTCTACCGTATTATCTTCGGGGTTCGGAATTGGGTTCACATCAATGGTTTCCTGATCAAAAAATCCCAACTGTACGATCTCCCGCTGGCTACGTATAATGGCTGATCTGCTGAACAACTGCCCGGGTCTTGTACGTATCTCACGCATGATGACATGATCATTTGTCCGGGTGTTTCCTTTAACTGATACCCGGTTAATACGGGCTTGTTCCCCCTCATAAATCCTTAACTCAAGGTCAATGGAGTCGTTTTCAACGGCTACCTCTACGGGCTCTACCTGGAAAAACAGATAACCGACATCCATATATAACGAACTTATATCCCCCTCTTCCACATCCATGAAAAGGTTTTTCTCCAATTTGTTCTGATTATACCGGTCGCCCGGTCTGATGTTAAGTACATCGTTAAGGGTTTCCTCAGCGTATACGGTATTGCCAACCCAGTTAATGTCTCTGAAGTAATAGGTTGGGCCTTCATAAATATGTAAATCAATCTCAATACGGTCTTCTTCAACAAAGTATACCGAATCTTTTACGATGGCCGCATCTCTTTTCCCCATCTCATTGTATCTTTCAATGAGCCTGCGTTTGTCTTCTTCAAATTCTTCTTCAACGAGCTTTGACGCGGTGAAAATAAAGAGCAGCCTGCGTTCCCTGGTGTTTTCCAATATTCTTTTAATCTGGAGGTCACTTAACAGCTCATTGCCGTAAATATTGACTTCACTGATGCGCGTTCTGTCTCCTCTATCGATGTCAAACTCCAGGATCATGCTATTCACACGCGCTGTATCCTCTTTTTGGGTAATATCGATGGTGGGGGTCAGGTAACCCTCTTCCATAAAGTAATCTTCAATGGTGCTCTCGGCTCTGTATAACAGGTTTTCTGTGATGACATCACCCTGTACAAGATTTAAGCGTTCTTCGACCTCATCCCGGTCAGAACGTCGAAGCCCTTTAAATTCATACCTGGTCAATCTTGGTCTCTCCTTCAAGTCGATGTTGAGAAAGATGACATCATCTTCGATAGATGTAATGCCAACGCCAACATGTCTGAAAAGACCTTGTTCCCAAAGGTTATTGATGGCATTTGATATATCTTCGCCCGGAACCATGATGTTTTGGCCAACAACCAGCTGGCTTACCATAATAACCACGTGGTCATCGATGTTCTCGGTACCGGAAACAGAGATGCCACCTATTTCATACTCACTGGGATTATCGGGATCGATATTGATTTCATCACCTGTTAACACTTGCTGAGCAAAACCATTGCTCAAAAAGAAAAAGAACAGGGCAATAAAAATGGCGGATTTATACATTTTGGTATTTCTTTTCACGAGTTCTTAGTTGATATGGGTTGTGCTTTTACTTTTCCAAATCGTCTTTCCCTTCTTTGAAAGTCAATCACGGCCTGGTAAAAATGTTTCTTTCTGAAGTCAGGCCAAAATACTGGTGTAAAATAAAGTTCGGTATAGGCAAGCTGCCAGAGCATGAAATTGCTGACCCTCAGCTCACCGCTGGTACGGATCAGCAAGTCAGGGTCGGGGATGCCGGCAGTTTCCATAAAGTCATCAACCAGCTCTTCATCTACCTGGTCGGGATGAAGTTCCCGCTCCGCAACTTTTTTTGCTATTTTGCGAGCTGCGTTGACAATTTCCCAGCGGGCGCTGTAGCTTAGCGCTATGTTTACCGTTAAGGTTTTGTTGTTGGCCGTCAGCTCCATGGCCTCCGCTATTTTTTCCTGGCAACGTTGCGGTAATGATTCCAGGTCGCCAATGGCCTGTATTTTGACGTCATTTTCATTCAGCTCCTGAGTCTCATTACCGATAGCCTGTATCAGCAGCTCCATCAGGGTTTCTACCTCATTGTGGGGCCGGCACCAGTTTTCGGTCGAAAAGGCAAAAAATGTAAGATAGGATACCCCTATTTCCACAGCAGCCTTCACCGTGTCGCGTACGGATTCAATACCGCTTTCGTGCCCAAAGATGCGCTCCTTTCCACGCTGCTTGGCCCACCTTCCGTTGCCGTCCATGATCAGGGCAACATGAGTGGGTATTCTGTCTTTGTTAATGCGCTGGGTCAAATCCATTATTAATCAATATATTATACCTGCCTTAAAGAGGCACAAATTTCTTAAATTGTTAGGACAAATGAAAGTAAAAGCCGCAACTTTAAGAAATTTTAAACTAGTAGGGGCATACAGCACTACTCCTGTCCTTAAACCGGAACGTAAAAGATATGCCGGCAAACGAATACCAATCATTCTTTTTGGGATTACCCTTCAAGTGAACTTCATCCAGGTAATCCGAATTTGTCCTGCGCAACCCCCATTCGAAACCACCGGTAATATGTCTGGTTATGTGGTATTTCAGACCAATGCCGAAAAGGTAGCTAAGATCGACAGATGAATAATTCTCGTCGTCATCATCATGCCAGTGGTCATTTTCAGTAGGACCTACGTTCGTTCCATCGTCTACTTTGGCTGTCGGGCTGAAGTGGAAACCGGATATCCCCCCAAAGAGATAAGGCGTGAAGAGGCTTTCCACGTCGCCGGCGGTGTAGGGAAGGAAGTTGACTTCCCCCTGTAGCGCTAACTCGGTTATGTCTGTTTCAAAAATGTAAGTGTTTCCGGATGATAATATAGCATACGGGCTGTCGGCATCTGTTCCGCTGATGGTCCCACGGTGAATCCCTAATCTTGCGGAGAGGTGCTCTGTAAAGTTCATTCTGCCAAAGATGCCGTATGCCGGGAACTCTGCGTTAGCAAACTGTCCGTCGGGGTCGGGGTTCAGGTCGCCCAGGTAGTAGGAAGTACCCCCAAAAACACCGGCTTCGTACTTCTGTGCCTTGACGGCGCCAGTCAGGAGAAAGAGGATCACAATGATGCCTGTTACAGTATGTTTTATCATTTGGATAACTATTGATAAGGCTTATCAGGCCAGTTGGCAAAGATGCCGGTCAACTAGGATAACAACGCTTGCGATGCCTCACAAATAATCCGGCAAAGATACATGGTATTTGACTAAACAACATAACGTGATGACGCACCGGATTATTTTGTGCTTAGTTCCTTTTATCCAGCCCCCATGCAAGCTTATTGCGTATGGTTTTGTAAAAATCTTTCCGGCCGATACATATCAGGTTGATGGAAAAAGGCGCCCTTTTGATAACCAGTTCCGTGGAAGTGCTAACTGGCTTTGACCGCGAGTCCAGCACTACCAGGCAGTCCCGGTTACGTCCGGTGATGTTCAGTTTTACGGTGCTGTTGTCCGGAATCACGATGGGCCGGACGGTAAGGTTGTGCGTGGCGACGGGCGTGATAACCAGGTTCTTGCTTTCGGGCGAAATGATCGGTCCGCCGCAGCTGAGTGAATAGCCTGTTGAGCCTGTTGGGGTGGCTACAATAAGACCATCGGCCCAGTAGGTGTTGAGAAAGAGGTCATCCACATACGCACTGATCGAGATCATTGTTGCGTTATCCCGTTTAATAACAGTCACCTCATTCAAAGCATAATTGATATCCCCGAACAGGTCAGGAGGAGATGTTAGCTGCAGCATAGAGCGGCGGTCGATGGCATAGTCGCCTGATATCAGCGCATTTGCAGCATCGCTGATATCATCCGGCGCAACAGCCGACAGGAAGCCCAGCCGGCCGGTGTTGATACCCAGAACAGGGATGCCAGAGTCCTGCAGGAGTGTGATGGTGTCCAGCAGGGTTCCGTCTCCGCCCACACTGATCATGCAAAATGTATCTTTATCAGGGCGGGAGGCCTTACTTAATACCTTTACCGGTTTTGTAAACTGAACATGATGTTTGATATGTTCATAAAATCGTTCATATATCAGAAAAGAAGTCGCTTTCTTTTCCAGTATGCTGACGAACAATTTGAAGCGCTCAAAAAAAACCGGGTCAAATTCGCGGCCAAAAAATGCGATTTTCATATAGAGGAAGATTTAGCTAACAATGATTTAAAAAGTGAAACCACCAATCATGGTCATGATCATAACATATCCATCCGTTTGGCATCAAGTTTCAGAAAAGTGAAGATCATCAGGGTGATACCCCACAACGAAGAACCGCCATAGCTGATCAACGGCAGGGGTATGCCAATTACCGGAACCAGTCCGATAGTCATCCCGATATTGACGGTGAAGTGAACAAAAAGGATGGAAACAACGGAATACCCAAACACCCTGCTAAATGTTGATTTTTGTCGCTCTGCAAGTTTCAGGAGACGTATCAGCAGTATCATAAAAAGGGCTATTATGAGGGTGCTTCCGGCAAACCCCCATTCTTCACCTATAGTACAAAATATGAAGTCTGTGGTCTGTTCCGGAATAAAGTTAAACTGGGTTTGCGTTCCTTCGAGGAAACCTTTTCCCCACATGCCACCAGAGCCAATCGCGATTTTTGACTGGTGCAGGTTATAACCACTGCCCTGGAGGTCGGCCGTGCCCTGTACAAGTACTTCTATCCTGCTTTTGTGATGCGGCTGAAGGACATTGTGGAGGGTGTAATCCACGGAATAGACATATACCGCCAGCAACAGGAATAATCCAACAAGTTGGGGAACAAACCCTTTTTTTCTGTGCATCAGAATCGCGATAATCAGGGTTATAGCGGCTAGCGAGCCGATAATCACAAATTCGCTGAATACCAGGGTTAGCACAAATAACAGGATGGCCAGCCCGCCAAAAAACAGGACCCAGCCACCAATGAGGCCCTCCCGGAACAATACGAGGACAAACGACATGAAAACCAGTGTGGTGCCGACATCCTTCTGCAACAATACCATGCCGGCCGGGATCAAAATAATAAGAAATGACTTTATACGAAGACGCCATCCCGGTTTTTTCAACCGTGCATTCCCGATCAGGCTTGCCAGCATGAGTGCCGTTCCATATTTTGCAATTTCAGAAGGCTGAAAGGCAAATCCGCCAAAACGGAACCAGGCTTTGGTGGCATTGATCTCCACACCAAACAACAATACTGCGATCAAAAGCAACAGACAGGCGAAATAGATCACGCGGGCGAACCCGGTGAAGAAACGAACGTCTGTTATCCAAACAGCCGCTGCCAATAGAAAGGCGGAAAATATCCAAACAAGTTGCTTGCCATAACTGGTACTCAGGCTGAACACATTCCTTTGCAATTCTGTATACTCAGCCGCAAAAATATTGAGCCACCCTATTCCGATCATGATCAGGTACAGGATCAGTATGGGTTTGTCAATGTTGCTGAATATGTTGAGTTGCTTTGTCATGGGTTTGCGGTTAAAAAGCTGGCATCGAGGATCCGTTGTTCAAACCATGTACGTTGTATCTCCCTGGTCAGGTATTTTTCGATCATCAGGCTGGCAATAGGGGCGGCCCATACCGATCCGTAGCCGGCATTCTCCACAATAACGGAAATCGCTATTTCCGGATCATCGGCAGGCGCGAAGGCGACGAAGGCTGAATGGTTTTCCCCGTGCGGGTTTTGAACGGTACCTGTTTTTCCGGCAATAGCTATGTCCGGGATAGCTGAAAAGCTGCCAGTACCATCATCCACTACTTCTGTCATGGCTCTAACGATGGTTTCAAAATGGTCTGTATCTATCGGTATGTTGTGTGCGAGGGCGAATTGTTTGTTCGGATGATTATCAGGATTGTCGATGCCCTTAACCACGTGGGGTGTATAGTAGTGGCCACGGTTGGCGATGGCGGCTGTCATGTTTGCCAGCTGAAGTGGTGTTACGCCAAGCTCTCCCTGACCGATGCCGAGGGACAGGATAGTCTGGGAGCGCCAGCCTGTGGAGCCATATATGTTGTCATAATAGTCGGCTGTGGCAATCAGGCCGCTCAGCTCATACGAGAGGTCACTGCCGAAGATACGGCCAATGCCGAAACTTTCCACATAGTTGCGCCAGTTGGTGAAGGACTCCTGTATATTATCGAACTTGGGTTGGTTAATGGTATTTTGGAAGATGATGCTGGAGTAAGAATTGCAGCTATGCTTGATTCCGGAAACAGCATTTACCGGGCTCGGGTGTTGGCGGCACCTGATGCTGATCCCGCTTGTATGGTAAATCCCATTGCAACCATAGCTGGTGTGTGGGGTAACCACTTCTTCTTCTAATGCTATTAGGGTGTTTACCAGCTTGAATACTGATCCGGGAGGGTATTGCGCCATCAGTGCCCTGTTAAACAAAGGCTTCAGGGTGTCGTTTTGCAATTGCCGGTAGTTACGTGTTCTTTGCCTGCCTACCAGTAAGCCCGGATCAAAGGAAGGTGAAGATACCAGAGAGAGGATTTCTCCCGTAGCAGGCTCAATGGCAACAATGCTTCCCTTTTTGTTTTCCATCAGGCGCTCGCCATAGTTTTGAAGTTCCACATCAATGGTGGTATGAACATCTTTTCCTGCCACAGCTATCGTGTCATAGCGCCCATCCTGAAATGGACCGATATCCCGGTTCAACACATCCACCATCCTGATGCGCAAACCTTTTTTCCCGCGCAAATCCTCCTCATATGCCTCTTCTATGCCGCTGATACCGATATGATCCCCCGGCCGATAGTAAGGGTTGTTGTTGATAACATTCGGGCCCGCCTCCCCAACATAACCAAATGTATGGGTGGCAATGGGATGTGTGTACCTGCGTAAACTACGTGGTTGTACAAAAAAGCCCGAAAACCGGAACAGCTTTTCCTGAAACGCAGCAAAGGTCTTTTTCGAAATCTGACGCTGAAATACTGAGGCCCTATATCGCGAGTGCTGCTTTGCCTGCAGTAGCCTGCTCTCAAGTGTTTGCCTGTCAATATCCAGAAATTCACAAAACGCCAGCGTGTCAAGCTCACTTACTTGCCCGGGAATGACCATCAGATCATAATGGGTCTCATTGTAAACCAATAACTCACCATCGCGGTCATAAATAAGACCCCTCGACGGATAATCGGTCACATGACGCAAGTAATTACTGCGTGCAAAAGCCTTATAAGACGGATCGGCTATCTGCAACATAAATAATCGCACCAGCAACAGGATGCCGGTGATGATAATGATGCCGGAAACCAGCTTTTTACGGCCTGAATATGGTTTGGGGTTCGTGTATATCTGCATAGTATTCAATAAGGACATCTGCCTGCAACAACAGGCGATATTCCTGTTGCAAAAATAAGCATTAACGGGCATAATATCGCTTGTTTTCAAGACATTTTTTATAACTTAGAGCCCTCTTGACAACCTGGTGAGGCGTCCGTGCAATTCATGAGGGTTCTGGCCCTGAAGCCGACCCGGTGGTCTAAGAAAACCATTTGATGTCTGACACAGTAAAAGATAAAAATATGACAAAGGGTAAAAAGGTCATCGTTTTTGGGGCCGGAATGGTCGGAAAAGTAATTGCCATCGATCTTTCGAAAAGGCACCAGGTAACCGCTGCCGATATTGACAAAGCGTCGCTCGACTATCTATCTGCCAACTATCCGGTTGAAACCGTTGGCGTAAACCTGATGGAAGAGGAGGCCATTCGTTCTCTGATAAAAGACTTCGACCTGGTAATATCTGCCGTGCCCGGCTTTATGGGCTATGACATCCTGCGAACCGTGATCGAAGCAGGTAAAAATACCGTCGACATCTCTTTTATGCCGGAAGATTATATGGACCTGAATGACCTGGCAGCTTCCAAAGGGGTTACGGCAATCACCGACAGCGGGATCGCACCTGGCATGCCCAATCTTATCGCCGGCTATCATAATGAGTTGATGGAGCTCGACCGTATCGAATACATGGTGGGCGGCCTGCCTCACATCAAAGTTTATCCGTTTTATTACAAAGCACCCTTCTCCCCTGTCGATGTTGTCGAGGAGTACACCCGGCCGGCCCGTTACATAGAAAAAGGACAGCACATGACCAAACCGGCGATGAGCGAGCCCGAGCTCGTTCATTTTGATCAGGTGGGAACACTGGAAGCCTTCTACACGGATGGACTCCGTTCGCTGCTGAGAAATATGGCGCATGTCCCGAACATGAAGGAGAAAACATTGCGATTCCCCGGCCATATCCAACTTATCCAGGCCCTGAAAACAGCCGGTTTTTTCGACAAAGAGCCAGTTACGGTAAACAATACCGATATTAGGCCGATTGACTTTACCAGCAAGGTGCTTATCAAAGATTGGCAGCTGGATCCAAACGAACCTGAGTTTACCGTCATGCGTATTGAACTCGAAGGCAGGGAAGGTGGAAAGCTTAAAAAGATCACTTATGACATGTATGATAGCTTTGATCATCAGGAAAAGCTTTCCTCGATGGGAAGAACCACCGGGTTTACCGCAACGGCAAACGCTGAGCTTATAATGAACGAACAATTCACCGGCAAAGGAGTGTTCCCGCTCGAACTGATCGGCATGGACTTCGATTGTTTCGCTTCCGTTATGGATTATCTCAAGAACAGAAACATTTCTTTTCACAAAACAGAACAATAAAAGCATCCCGGTCAAAACGGTTAAAACCCTTGGTGCCGGCTGCCATATAGTATAAAGGTATATCTAATAATAATTTTACGGATGGATAATCACTACGACCCTGCGCTTAACTATGAACAAACAAAACAAGCCATAGGTTATGTAACCCGCAAAAACGCTACGCAGCGCGATTATGACCGCATAGGTTTTATGTCAGGCCTGGAGGTCCACCAGCAGCTTGACACCCGCCAAAAGCTTTTCTGCCGATGTCCCGCCGGCATCTATCAGCATGATAATGAATACGATGCCGAAGTGATCAGGCACATGCGCCCCACACTCAGCGAACTGGGCGAGTACGACGGTACCGCGCTCATGGAGTTTAAAACCAGGAAGAATATCATATACCGCTTAAGTAATGATAACTCCTGTACCTACGAGGTGGATGACACGCCACCATTTCCGCTTAACCGTACAGCACTGGATATCTCCATACAAATTTCCCTTCTTAAAAAACTGAATATCGTAGGCGAAGTCCATATCACGCGTAAGCAATACCTGGACGGAAGCATCCCGACAGGTTTTCAGCGAACAGCTATTATTGGCGTAGAAGGGGCGATCAAACTGCGTAATAAGACTGTAAGGCTGATTCAGCTCAGTCTTGAAGAAGATTCCTGTCGTGAGATCTCGGATGTCGGGCACTGGCGAACATTCAAGACAGACCGCCTGGGTATGCCGCTTATCGAAACCGTGACTTATCCCGATATGGTCAATCCGGATGAGGCGGCTGAAGCCTGCCAGGTGATCCGTTTCCTGAATCGCAGTACGGGGAAGGTTCGAACAGGAATTGGCGCCGCGCGGCAGGATGTAAATGTCAGTTGCCGCGACGGGACCCGGGTAGAGATCAAAGGTGTGTCGCATATCAAATGGATCCCGGAGCTAACCCATAACGAATCGTTCCGTCAGTGGGCTTTGCTGCACATTCGTGACCAGCTTCTCGGAAAATTTCATGATCCGAAGGACTGGACCATGCAGTCTGAAGCGCTTGATCCGGGTCAGTTTGCTTTCAGAGCGGATGCCTTTAATGCTATACAGGATAACGGGGAAGCATTATACGGGGTGAACCTTCCGGGCTTCCTGGGCATATTGTCCCACTTTACTCAGCCGGGAAAGACATTTGCGGATGAGATCAATGAGCGGCTCAAGGTTGTCGCCTGCCTGGAGCATCCCAATATGACAACCCACGACGCCCTCCGGCCCCTGGCGGATAAAGAAGTTTTTCAAAAGCTGCGCGATAAGATGGGCAGTAAGGCAGGCGATGCGGTTCTGTTTGTCAGAGGACCTCAGGAAGATATGCGCACCGCCATGGAAACCATTGAGGAAAGGTGCAGGATGGCATTTGAGCGTGTCCCCAATGAGACAAGGAAGTCGTTTGTGGATGGTACCACCATCTTTGAACGGGTACTTCCCGGCGCCGACCGCATGTATCCCGATACCGATTCTGCTCCCATTCCTCTGTTGGATGAAGATATTCAGAGGCTTTCAGAGGACCTGCCCCGGGAAACATATGATGCCTACATGGCCATGAAAGCCTGGGGCATTCCGGAAGATACCTATACATACATCCTTCGGAACAATCTTTTCCCACTGATAGTGGAACTGACAGAGAAGGATGGCGAGGATCCTGTGTTTCTGGGAACCCTGTTCGGCCACCGGCTGAAATTTGTTGAAGGTCATTATCAAAGGGGTGATGGTTTTCAATACCGTCTGGTTGCTGATATGATCAGGGCTGTAAGGCAAAGCAAACTGGATGTTGAGCTGGTCAGGGAACTTCTGCCTTTTCTCTATCAAAATCCAGATTACAATATAGAACAGTTGCTTCAACTGTATGGTTTTCAGCAAACGGATAAGCATACGCTGGTTGGCAAAATACCTGCACTCAGAGAGGAGTTTGCGCGCATACGCCATAATAACGGCCAGACAAGGGAGGCAAACTGGCTGATGGGGCAGTTACGTCAAACCGCACTGGGCAACATGACCATGGCCGGCTTAAGAGACACGATCGACCAGGAAATGAAACTGTCGACGTGACGGTCTGTGAGTGTTGGATGTCATGGCCTCCTGCATGGACGTCATTGGAATAGTCTGCAGACATGATACCTTGCTGAAGGCAAATGAAATATCAAAACCTAATACAATATTTGAATGAGTGAAGACCGTTTTCAGGGTTATAAGGGGCCTGCATTGAAGGCACTGAACACATACAATGTCCGGGTATGGGGGCAGGTGAACATCGACACCAGTCGCGGGCATTTCCAGGGGACCATATTGCCGCGTTCCGAGAGTGATGATGACAAGCACCTCGTGTTAAAAATTCCTACCGGTTACAATGTGGGTATCGACGTGGATACCATTACCAACATGGAGGAAACCGGCTATAAAAAGGCCAATTACAAGATTCCGGAGCAGGAGTTCCCGTATACGGAAGGCAAACCCAATGTAAAGCTGATCGGCACGGGCGGAACCATCGCTTCCCGGCTTGACTACCGTACGGGAGCTGTTATACCGGCGTTTTCTCCCGGGGAGCTGTATGGCGCTGTTCCTGAGTTGGCTGATATCTGTAATTTGACTACCGAAAAGGTGTTTGCCGTGTTCAGCGAAAACATGGGGCCGGAACAATACAAACAGCTGGCCGTATCCATAGGTGAAGAAATAGAGAACGGTATCGATGGCATTGTGATCGGTCACGGTACCGACACTCTGCACCATACGGCGGCAGCGCTGACTTACATGATCAAAGATCCGCCTGTGCCTATCGTGCTTGTGGGTTCACAACGTTCTTCCGACCGGCCTTCTTCTGATGCCGCCCTTAACCTGATGCACGCATGCTATACAGCAGGCCATTCAGATATGGCGGAGGTGATGGTCTGCATGTTTGGCCCTACCTCCGACGATTATGCCATGTTGCACCGAGGAACACGTGTCAGAAAAATGCACTCTTCCTACAGAAGCACCTTTCGTACACTTGGAGATGTGCCCCTGGCAACCGTAAAAACTGATGGTGTCAGCCCCATCAAAACCAATTATAACCCCCGCCGGAAAAACAGCAAAGCTACCATATATCCCTACTTCGAAGAGAAGGTCACCATCCTGTATTATTATCCGAACATGCAACCAGACATTATTGATGCCCTGGTAGATCTTGGATATAAGGGTATCGTGATTGCAGGCACGGGGCTGGGCCATGTAAACAAGCCGCTTTACCCCGCCCTTGACCGGGCCAGGGAGAAAGGTGTTGCTGTCTACATGACGGTACAGACACTCTGGGGCTATGTGCAGATGTTTGTGTATGAGACCGGTCGTGAAATGATGGATCTTGGGGTGGTACCCTGCGAGAATATGCTTCCGGAGGTAGCATATATCAAGCTGGGCTGGGCGTTGGGTCAGACCAATGACCTGGATGAAGTGAAAAAGATCATGCTTACTCCCGTAAAAGATGATATCACACCGGGGGAACCTTATAACGGATACCTGGTTTATCAGGGAGGTGTACCTGAGGTGGAAGAATTTATCCGGAAGTTCCGAAAATAAT
>CAYMDX010000027.1:0-19635 GCA_964389125.1 uncultured Bacteroidales bacterium | reverse complement strand
AACGGTGAACGGTGAATGACCCGTCCTGTGCAGGTATCAGCTCCCCCTGTCCATTCGGCGTTTCCTGTCCCATCCAAAAAGAAACAGGGTTGTAAATACCACCCCAAATGCAATGCTCAGAAAAGGGTCAACCTCCTCAACCGGTTCTATCAAAGCACGGTAAATACCATAAAACAGGGCACTCAGACCTGCCATCAGCATCGCAAAAAACATCAGATGCTCCAGCCACTTGTTGATGCGGGTTGCAGATGATGAAGCACGCGATGCTTCCGGGCGGTAGCCATAACCGGATGAACGATATCGACTGTCGGATGACCGGGCAGGACGATAATAAACCTTTTGGCCCGACAGGCCATGCTTGAGACGCATATCATATAAACGACGCTTCTCACGATCGACCAGCGTCTGATAAGCCTCATTAACACGCTGAAAATCAGTCTTTGCTCCCCGTGAACTATTTACATCCGGGTGAAGCCGCTTGGCATGATTGCGAAAAGCCCGCTTAATTCCAGCCCTTGATGCATCTTCCGAAACACCCAGAATATCATAATAGTTCATACAAATGGGAACTTGAAATGCATTACTAAGATACGTAAACGTCTTCCGAAAATCAAGATTTTAAAAAAACACTTGTTCAGAAGAAAAAAATTGGCGTACTTTGCACTCCTTTTAGAAGTGTGGTATTATTTAAGTTCATAAAAATACAGAAAACATGTCACGTATTTGCCAAATAACAGGGAAAAAGCCGATTACAGGATATCACGTGTCGCATTCCAATATCAAGACGAAACGTTGGTTACGTCCAAACATTCAGGAAAAGAGATTCTTCATCCCTGAGGAAAACCGTTGGATAACCCTGAAAGTGTCGGCCAAAGCGATTCGCACGATCAACAAAAAAGGGATTTCTGCCTGTTTAAAGGAAGCCAGACAGAAAGGCTATCTTAAATAAGAAAAGGCATGAGCAAACCAGTAACAGAGCTGTTGCAATGACCCTGCAACAGCTTTATTGTTTTCTACCCACCATCATTCCTGACCTTTTTGATGTTAAAGAATTATAAACAAGCGTGCTACGAACATTATCGTTTTCTCAGCTCCCTGTTTATTTGTACATTTACGAATATAAAAGTGGTCAAAATATGCCTTTTGCATGGAATCGTATTTTGCTGGTCGGGGTTTTAGTTGCCTTATTTTTGCAGACCTCCGGTCAGGTCGACAGTCAGGAGCCTCCGCGTCGTGTCATACAATTTACAGGCCTGGTGTTAACCAGCGACAGCCTGGAGCCCCTCCCTTATGCATCTGTGTGGGTTAAAAACACCAACCGGGGTACCACCACCGACCACTATGGTTTTTTCTCCATTCCCATCTACGAGGACGACACCCTGCGTTTTTCCTCTATGGGTTATCAGGATGAATATTATGCCATACCCGACACCCTTACCCAATCAAGGTATTCGGCAGTTCAAATGATGACAAAAGACACGATCCACCTGTCAGAAACGGTGGTATATCCATGGCCGACACGCGCCCAGTTCAGGCATGCTTTTATACATACAGATGTCCCTTCTGATGATTATGACCGGGCGATGCGTAATCTGGCGCAAGCCGAACTGCGGGAAAGGATGGAACATATGCCGATGGATGGCAGTATGAACTTCAAGCATTACGTTCAGCAGCAGGCAAACAGGCGCTATCATGCCGGTCAGGCACCTCCGGTACGCCTGTTCGACCCCATGGCCTGGGTGGAGTTTTTCCAGGCATGGCGCGATGGAAAGTTCAGACGTAACGACTAACCAAACACCGCGCAATATTTTACCCACTATGGTGTTATATTTAATAAGTTTGTTGCTTCATTGTCGGACCTGAGCCATACAATCACATTAGATCGTGCGTATATTCTGTAATACCATTCTGCTGCTTTTACTTTTCCTTTTGCCGGGGAAAACCAATGCGCAAGAAGCAACCCTGGAAGGCTATCTCATCACGGAAGAAGGCAGAAGCCTGAAATATGTGAATATTGTTCTGAAAGACTCCCCAAAAGGAACCACAACAGATGAAGACGGATTTTTCCGGCTGACGGTTCCGGCCAACGAGTCCATTATTCTCCAGGTTTCTCACCTTGGGTTTAAACCCAAAAGCCTGCCATTGGTACTCGCCGTCGGCGAAACACGTGAAATCGAGATCGTCCTGGAAGCGCTTGTAACCGACCTGCCGGATATTGAAATATGGGATCAGCAGGTATTGTCCACAGACATCACCCGTCTGGATCCCGAGCTATCATCAGTACTGCCCACGCCGGGTGCAGGTGTGGAAGGTCTTATAAAAACATTGCCCGGGGTTTCCACTGCCACAGAGCTATCGGCACAATATTCGGTACGGGGTGGTAATTATGATGAGAACCTGGTGTATGTGAATGGCATTGAGATATACCGGCCCTTTCTGGTTCGTGCCGGCAGGCAGGAAGGACTGAGCTTTCTGAATCCGGACATGGTGTCAGAGATCAGTTTTTCAGCAGGAGGGTTTAATGCCGAGTATGGCGACAAGATGTCGTCCGTGCTGGATATTACCTACAAAACGCCCGATTCTTTTGGCGGGTCTTTCTCAATGAGCCTGCTGGAGGGAAGCCTCCACCTGGAAGGTGCTTCTGAAGACCAACGCTTCTCCTACCTGGTGGGCATCAGGTATAAGTCGAACCAGTACCTTCTTGGGACACTCGACACCCAGGGTGATTATCAACCTACCTTTGCCGACATTCAGGCACTGCTTCGTTACCGTATTTCGGAAAACCTGACCCTCAGCTTTCTGGGCAATTACAACGACAACGACTATCATTTTGAACCAGATGTCCAGCGAACCCGGTTTGGAACGATTTCCGACGTTCGCGAGTTTACGGTCTTCTTTGATGGTCAGGAGGCAAACCGCTTTACCACAGCGACCGGGGCATTGTCACTTACCTACAACCCGGATGAAAGCATGCGGATGCAGTTGACCACCAGCATCTTTCAATCGGACGAGCGTGAAAACTTTGATGTGTTTGGACAATATTGGCTTCACCGGGTCGAAACGGATATGGGCGAGGATGATTTTGGCCAGCCCACGGGCGAGCCTCTCGGGGTAGGTGCCTTCCTGAACCACGCCCGGAACTACCTGAACGCCATCGTATGGAATACCGAACTTACCGGGAAGTGGCAGCAGCATGATAACATTACGCAATGGGGAATCAAGTTTCAGCATGAAGACATTTATGACAGGCTTCATGAATGGAACCTGATAGACTCCGCCGGCTATTCGTTGCCCAGAAACCCGTCGGAAGAGATATGGCTGCAGGATACACTCCATACCCGGATCGAGACACGCTCCAACCGCCTGTCAGGCTTTCTCCAGCACACACGCGACATAGGCCGGTCACACGGACGGTTTGCCATAACGGCCGGGATGCGGGCCAACTACTGGGACCTTAATAACCAGTTCCTGCTAAGTCCGCGTTCGACAATTCTATATAAACCGGATTGGGCGCAAAAATGGACCTTCAGGGCTTCTGCCGGTTACTATCATCAACCGCCATTTTACAGGGAGCTCAGAGACATGCAGGGACAGCTGAACGAAAATATCCGGGCACAGGAATCCATCCATTTCGTCCTGGGATCTTCCTATCATTTCACCGCCTGGGACAGACCCTTTAAATACACTGCTGAAGCCTACTATAAACATTTGGACAACCTGATTCCCTATGAAATGGAAAACGTACGTCTGCGTTACTACGCTGACAATATATCAGAAGGGTATGCCAAAGGGCTGGAGATGAAGATCCACGGAGAGTTTGTGCCGGGCATTGACTCATGGGCCAGCATATCGCTGATGCAAACCCGTGAGGAGATAGAGGGCGCCTTTATGTATAATGAAGATGGTGAAAAGATTGAAGCAGGGTACATTCCCAGACCGACTGATCAGCGTTTCAGCTTCAGTATGTTCTTCCAGGATTTTCTGCCGCTAAACCCAAGCTACCAGGTACAACTTGGCTTTTTCTACGGAACAGGCCTCCCCTTCTGGCCCCCTTCAGGTGACAAGAACAAAACAACCAACCGCATGCCCTCCTATCAACGTGTGGATATCGGCTTCTCGAAAGAACTCATAGGTGACGACACCTCTTTTGCAGACGCCAATCCCCTGCGGCATTTTGACTCTGTGTGGCTTACCGCGGAGGTGTTTAACCTGCTTGAAAACAACAACACCATTTCCTATTCATGGGTAAAGGATGTGGAAAACCAAATGTTTGCCATACCAAACTATCTAACTTCCAGACTGATCAATGTCAAACTGATCGCCCGGTTCTAAACACCCTGCCTTTTTGTCACTTTTCTGACAACATCCCCCATTTTCAATTGAAACAAGTGCCATATTTTCAAAAAAATGCTAAAAAACAGGCATTGGCACAATCATTGAATCAGCCTTTACAAAATTGAAATGAATCATAAACATAAAACACATAAACAATGAGCAAAATAATTGGTATTGACTTAGGCACAACGAACTCATGTGTTTCCGTAATGGAAGGTAATGAGCCGGTTGTGATTCCCAACAGTGAAGGGCGTCGGACGACACCTTCCATTGTCGGTTTCACGGAAAATGGCGAACGTAAGGTTGGAGACCCTGCAAAACGGCAGGCCATCATAAACCCTGAAAAGACCATTTATTCCATCAAACGTTTCATGGGGCAGACATATGATACGGCCACCAAAGAGCGTGAGCGTGTTACGTATCACATTGAGAAAGGTGACAACAACATCCCGCGCATCAAAGTGGATGACCGCAGCTATACCCCACAGGAGATCTCTGCCATGGTCCTTCAGAAGATGAAGAAGACAGCAGAAGATCATCTCGGACAGGAGGTCACGGAAGCGGTGATCACTGTACCTGCCTATTTTAATGACTCACAGCGCCAGGCAACAAAAGAAGCGGGAGAGATCTCGGGTCTGAATGTACGCCGCATCATCAACGAGCCAACAGCTGCCTCTCTGGCATATGGCCTTGACAAAAAAGATAAAGACATGCGGATCGCCGTATTTGACTTTGGCGGCGGTACGTTCGACATCTCCGTCCTCGAGCTGGGTGACGGCGTGTTTGAGGTAAAATCAACCAAAGGTGACACCCACCTTGGTGGTGATGATTTCGATGACCTGATTATAGAGTGGCTGGCAGAAGAGTTTAAGAAAGATGAGGGCATTGACCTTCGGAAGGATCCGATGGCTTTGCAACGTTTGAAGGAAGCCGCGGAGAAGGCAAAAATAGAGTTGTCGAGCGCAACTTCTACCGAGATCAACCTCCCATATATCATGCCGGTGGATGGTATACCGAAGCACCTTGTTCGCACCTTGTCGCGCAGTCAGTTTGAAAAACTCACCGACAAACTTGTACAGGCTACATTGGAACCCTGCAAGCAGGCACTGAAAGATGCCGGTGTACAGTCTTCTGACATTGACGAGGTTATCCTTGTAGGAGGTTCTACCCGTATCCCTGCCATTCAAAAGGTTGTAGAAGATTTCTTTGGCAGGAAGCCCTCCAAAGGCGTAAACCCCGACGAGGTGGTCGCTATTGGTGCAGCCATTCAGGGTGGTGTGTTGACCGGTGAGGTAAAGGATGTGTTGCTGCTGGACGTTACGCCCCTGTCGCTGGGTATTGAAACCCTGGGTGGCGTGATGACCAAGCTGATCGAAGCCAACACCACCATCCCGACAAGGAAAAATGAGACCTTTTCGACGGCTGCCGACAACCAGACCTCTGTGGAGATCCACATTCTGCAGGGCGAGCGTCCGATGGCCAAAGATAACAGATCTATCGGGCGGTTCCACCTTGACGGAATTCCACCGTCACCAAGAGGCGTGCCACAGATTGAGGTTACATTCGACATCGATGCCAACGGCATCCTGAACGTGTCGGCCAAAGACAAAGCTTCAGGCAAATCTCAGAACATCCGCATCGAAGCATCCTCAGGACTGAGCGAAGAAGAGATCAACCGGATGAAAGAAGAAGCCGAAGCACATGCCGAATCTGACAAACAGCAGAAAGAAGAGATCGATAAGCTTAACTCGGCAGATAGTCTGATCTTCCAGACAGAAAAGCAACTCAAAGAGTTTGGCGAAAAACTGCCTGCCGAAAAGAAAGAGCCTATCGAAAAAGCCCTGGAAGAGCTTAGAGAAGCTAATAAGAACAAGGATATGGCTGCCATTGATTCATCCATGGAAACGCTCAATAATGCCTGGCAGGCTGCCAGCACAGAGATGTATCAAAATGCCCAGGCTGATCAGCAACAGCAGGGCGGCGGCCAGGAAGAGCAGGGCCAGGAACAGCAACAGTCGGACAAGAAAGATGATGATGACGATGTAACCGACGTTGATTACGAAGAAGTGAAGTAAACCGAGTTTGTCGGGACCAAAAAAAAGCAGGTTGTCTTTGAATGGACAACCTGCTTTTTTTTGCACTTTTTGCAATAACTATTCCGGTTCTTTAAATAACGGCACAATCAGTCAGGCCGGTTTTAATATTCAGCTAACCTGATCAACTTACGCTATTCATCATGGATTGTTATAAAAGCGATTTTACCGCCTCGAGGGCTTTGTCATAATCAGGATGCTCACCGATTTCACCGACCAGGTCAACATACCTGACGATACCTTCCTTATCAATCACGATGACAGCTCTTGCCAGCAGACCATACTCCTCGATCAGCAGGCCATACTTCAATCCAAAGTCATTGTCGCTTTGATCGGATACGGTAATCACCTTATCAATCCCCTCCGCAGCACAAAAGCGGCCTAATGCAAAAGGCAGGTCATTTGATATGGTGATGATCTGTACATTCTCCATCCTGGCTGCCTCCTCGTTAAAACGCCGCGTTTGCTGGGCACATACACCGGTATCCACACTTGGTACAGAAGAGATAATCCGGACTTTGCCCTTATGGTCACTCAGGCTGACCGGCTGCAGGTCTGTAGACAAACCATAAAAATTCTTGGCTGTTTGACCGACCTTTACAATTTTACCTTTAAGTGTTACAGGCTTCCCGCCAAACGTAACCAAATCTGTGTTTCTTTTCATAACTCTCTATATTTTAAAAGTATATTCCGCCCTAAAGACAGCAGGAATACCACCTGTGTTTGAACAGGAAACAACCATTGGAAACAAATTGTTTACCCGGATACGGATAAAAAGGTGACAGGAGGCAATGTTGATCGGACCGAATTACTTTTTTCGGTCAAAGAAAGGATTCTTGGAAGAGGCACTCATAGGGATGCCGTATATGATTTTGTATCCTTTCCCGAGTAAACCGAGTTCCCGTGCGGCGAAACCGATTGTATACATGATACGGTTGTCTATTCTGGCATCGGTAAGTATGCTTATGGCAGAACCTATAGCGATGCCCAGGTCACCGGTATTAAAAGCACAGGGCACATCCGGTTCCCTGTCTTTGGCCTCACAGTCAGGGAAGCCACAAAGACCACATGTCTTCAGTCCGAGGGATTGAATTTCCGTACCCATGATTACCACAACCTTTGCTGACTTCATCACATTGTCGGCGTCACGCAAGAAGATGGGATTGTCTTCCTGCTCGCCAATCTCTTTCATTTTGGTTGCAAGCGCCTGGATATCACTACCTGTCAATATTGACATGGCAATGGTATTAACACCCCGTGCTTTCGGGGCAGTACGTCCGGCGAGGATCATCTTGCGGGCAATATCCAGCAAAGCATCCTGGCGGAGTTCATTTTCATTAATAACAGCCATAAAATAATTCTCTCTTTAATCCCACAAAGCAGGCAAATGCCGCAAATCTATCATTAAGAAAAGTCTGCAAACTTCGATGTGCTTTCAATAAAACTCAGAGGCACCACCACTTCTTCGCCGGGAGCTTCCCTTTTGGAAAAGATAAGTTCAACAGGACTCCGGGCTTCGGTTTCCTCATCTTCGCCGTTGGCATAAAGATCATTGCGATGCAGATACATTAGCACGTCTGTACTTTCACTTAAGAATGCAGGCAGCACATCGAGTGTCGGCCTTTTGGTTGACAAGTGACCGTTAGCCTGGCGTGCCGTCTGGGAAAACAACAGAATTGGTATGTCCGTTTCTGAAGCGACAGACTTTATACCCTTAACGATACGGGCAAGCTGCGTCGGCCTGTCATCACCCTCTTCAGCGTCAGCTGCTGTTAGTAACTCCAGGTAATCGACGATGACCAGGTCAACATGTTGTGCCTTTTTCAGGTGTCTGACTTTTTCCGAAAGTGTTTCCAGCGACAATGAGGAAGTGTCGTCAATATAAATCTTGGATTTGGCTATTGTGCCGAGCAGAGAGCGCATGTGATCCCTTTCACTATCCTTGAACTCCCAGGAGCGGAGCTTATTCAGGGACATCCCGGTTTCGCTTTCTATTAAGCGGCTTGTCATCTTATGGTTAGATCGCTCTGAAGATAAGATCGCCACGGCATAATCATCCTTTATCGCCATATTATTGGCCAGCGACAATAAAAAAGCGGTTTTACCCATGCCGGGTTTTACCGCAATTGTGTACAAATGTCCGGGTTGAAAACCACCCAGCGCCTTGTCAAGCTCTTTGAAACCTGAAGAAGCCCCTTCAGGTGTTATATTCGTGCCAAAATCTTGTTGGAGGGTTTGGTTTACCAGATCACGGATACTGGCAAACCCATATAACGCTGGTTGCTCTGTAATTTCAAGAGTGTTAGGCTCCATAAGTTACGTTTTTATGTGGTTCATATATTATTTTTAATGGTATTTTAATATGTATTTCGAGGGCACACAATATAAGCATTTTTTTTCAAATATGAAGGTTGAACTTTTTGAAAACTTAATCGTTAATGCAATGGTTTTACCAGCATACGTAATCATCTGCTATTTTATTGTTTTTCATACATGTTTGTCAACCAGTTAGTAGGAACAATGCCGCACTCCGGACTACCAAAACTTCAAAGCAATTGAGTACCATTGCACAAGGCATGGATCAAAATCAATGAATAATCTTTACACATCATCAATAAATTCTTATGAGCCATGCTTTATTCCATTAATGATTTGGAGAAGCTTACCGGCATAAAATCCCACACCATACGGATGTGGGAGAAGAGGTACAATATCCTTAACCCGGAGCGGACAAGCACCAATATCCGTTATTACCATGATGATGACCTGAAAAAACTGCTGAACATCAGCACGCTAAACAGGCATGGGTTTAAGATTTCGCACATTGCCACGATGGGTGATGAAGAAATCCAGGCAAAAATCATGGAGATAACCCACACCGGAAGTGATGAAGAATCCCTGATAGAAAACCTTGTTGTAGCGATGCTCGATCTGGACGAGCAAATTTTTGACAAAAACCTGCATACAGCCATTCTTAAAAAGGGATTCGAAACGACAGTGACTCGTATTATCTATCCGTTTTTTGAAAAAGTGGGTGTTTTATGGCAAATTGGGACAATCAACCCGGCTCACGAACATTTCATCACCAACCTTATCCGCCAGAAACTGATCATTGCCATTGATGGCCTCTCTGCCGTATCCAAATCGAATGGAAAAACATTCTTGTTATTCCTGCCGGAAAATGAATGGCACGAAATGGGATTGCTTTTTTACCAGTATATCCTGAAAAAGCATGGCTTTCATGTGCTGTATTTTGGACAGTCAGTACCCCTCCGGGATCTTCTTGAAATTCCGGACACCCATCAAATCGATTATCTGCTTACCTATTTTGTGGCCGCCATGCACCCGGAAGAAATACCCCAATATATCAGGAAGCTTTCAGATACCTTCACCGACAAAACAATCTTCGTTACCGGTAAACAGATACAAGACACAAACGCCTCCCTTCCCCGCAACGTGATCAGCCTGAAAGACACTGAAACATTCAGGCAGATGCTTGACAAACTGTGAGAAACAGACATCCTCATTTGTTCAACTTCCATCTGTCCTGGCCAAAGTCCCTTTTGGTATAAACCACCATCCAGGGTAAAACAGCCTTTTCTTACCCGGAAATCATTACCGGCACTATTTTTCATAGAGGTTTTTTTATGATTTATGGGAAATCTGATTGTTTCTGCTTTCACCTATTTCCTTTTAACAAAATTTAAACGTCCCACCCTTGTATTTCCGTATCATAATGCCTAATTTTATAGTACGAAAACGGAATTTATGTCAACAAACAAACCATATAAATAAATATGGAACTGTTAAAAAAAACAAAAACCCTTGCATGTTAAAATATTTTGTTTAATTTTGTATTGAAATCGTTAAACAGAAACCATAAAACCTTAACAGATATGACACATTTTGAATTTAACCATAAACTGATGGGTCTGCAAAAAAACCTCAAATATTTTGCCTATACACTTACATCCGATTATGAAGACGCCCAGGATCTGGTACAGGAAACCTTTCTGAAAGCGCTTACCAATCGTGAAAAATTCACTGCTGACACCAATTTGAAGGCATGGACATTTACCATCATGAAAAACACCTTCATAAACAACTACCGTCAGAAAACACGTAAAAACACCATACTTGACAAAACAGATGATCTCTATTATCTGAATCTGTCAAAAACCAGCAGCATTGGTCTTCCTGAAGCGGAATATTCCGAAAAGGAAATAAAGCATGCCATTGCACAAATAAAACCGGAGCAACGCCAGCCCTTTGAAATGTATAACAAGGGATACAAATACAAAGAGATTGCGGATTATCTGAATCTTTCTATAGGGACTGTGAAAAGCCGCATATTCTTTACCCGTAAAAAACTGATGAGTTCCCTTAAAGAATCATGATCAACACTACTCATATTTTTCCCTGATTTTGTTACCCCCGGTGGAATGTTACCGGGGGTTTTTATTTTTAACCGACCCCATTCCATCTTCCGAAGTCTGCACACCACCTTGATCATGGCATTGGGCATACAAGTCAGCCGTTACATATCGCCTCCCTTATTTTTGCTATTTTTGTAGAAACCTACTGTACACAAGTTAACGGTGAAGTTTCATGCGTGTATTTAAATTCGGCGGGGCCTCGGTCAAGGATCCGGCATCAGTCGGGATCGTAGCCAGGATCATCAGGGAATACCAGGGTCATGGGCCGCTGGTTGTTGTTCTTTCGGCCATGGGGAAAACAACCAATGCCCTGGAGAAACTGTGCGCATTATTTATGGAGCACAGGCATGATGAAATGATGCGGCTTTTTGAGCAGCTCAGGCATCAACATATCAAGGTTGCCGGCGGCCTCTTCCCAGAGGATCATCCGGTGTTCGATGTGCTGGAGCAAACATTTTATCATCTTGCCTATTATCTGAATGAAGCGCCGGGCAACAATTATAATTATGAATATGACCGTATTGTATCCACCGGAGAGATCGTATCGACACAAATCCTGCGTGCTTATCTAAACTATACAGGCCTGGACAGTCAGTTATTCCCGGCGAACAAACTGATCATTACCGACGCCAACTTCAGGGATGCCAATGTAGACTGGATCATGAGCAGTCAGGTGATCCGTGAAAAACTACTCCCTTTTTTGCAGCAGGAAGACATTGCCACCAATCCGCCTCTGATTATCACCCAAGGCTTCCTTGGGGGCACCCCCCAGGGCTTTACAACCACGCTGGGGCGGGAAGGCTCCGATTACACGGCGGCAATTCTTGCCTACGCCCTACATGCCAGTGAAGTCGTAATATGGAAGGATGTTCCCGGACTGCTTAACGCAGATCCAAAACTGCACCCCCATCCTGAATTAATCAAAAACATCAGTTATCAGGAGGCTATTGAACTTTCTTATTATGGCGCAACGGTTATTCACCCCAAAACCCTGAAACCCCTTTTAAGCAAAAACATCCCTTTGAAAGTCAGATCTTTCAGCGACCCTGAACAACCCGGATCGTTGATCAATGACAACGACCAATATGACAATCAGGTCCCTTCCTATATTTTTAAGTTTAACCAGGTGCTCACATCCATCTTCCCAAAAGATTTCAGCTTTATTGCGGAGCATAACCTGGCCCGGATATTCGCCGATTTTGCGCAGCACGGTGTCAAAATTAACCTGATGCAAAATTCGGCTATCAGTTTTTCTGTATGCTTTGACTATGACAGGACCAAGACTCCTGCCCTGTTACGCGACCTTCAGAAAAATTTTACGGTAAAATACAACGATCAGCTACAGCTGATTACCATCAGACATTATGAAAAAGCTGGTATCGATGATCTGATCAAGGATAAAGAAGTTTTACTGGAACAAAAGAACCGGACAACCCTGCAAATCGTCGTAAAGGAGTGACATTAACCAGAGACGCCCAATTTTTTGATCTTTTCGAACAACACTTTTGAGAGCTTTTCATGAGATTCATGGGTCCAGCCGGCAATGTGCGGCGAGAGTACCACATTTGACAACTCTGCCAGTTCCCGGAATGTGCCCGGCATATCTTCAAAAGCCAGTTTCTCAAAAGAGAGGTGCTCAAACTCAAGCACATCCAGGGCAGCACCGGTCACTTTTTGTTTTTTAACTGCTTTAAGCAGATCAGATGTGTTCACCACTTCCCCCCTGGACGTGTTGATTAAAACCAGCGGCTTTTGAAACTGCTCCAGAAAGGCGGTATTTACCAGATAGCGTGTCTCATCCGTAAGCGGTATATGCAGGCTGAGGATATCGGCTTGCCTGAAAATGACATCCATATCCGTTTCGTTCACAAGGTCATTACCAAATCCTTTCTTGTACTTATCATAAGCAAGGATCTTCATATCAAAGCCACGCAGGCACTGTGCAAAGGCACTGCCGGTATTCCCATAACCAATAATCCCCAGTGTTTTGCCGCTAATCTCATGGCCACGGTTCTTTTCCCTTTCCCAAACACCGCGACGCACCTCTTTGTCAGCGACACACAACTTATTCATCAGAGTCAGCAACATACCCAGGGCGTGTTCAGCGACGGCAGTCCTGTTCCCTTCCGGTGAGTTGAGGCAGGCAATTCCTTGTTTTTCAGCATAGGCCACATCAATATTTTCCATCCCGCTACCTACACGTCCTATGAATTGAAGGTTTCGGGCGTTTTCCAACACCTCCTGACCGAGATAAAACTTACTGCGCACAATGATGCCGCTTAATGAAGGCGCTATCGGGATAAGCTTCTCGTGGGTCATATCCGGATCATACATACAGGTATATCCGATACTCCGGAGGTCTTCCATCAGGGAAGGATGCGTAGTATCGAGAAACAGGACCTCTCCGGAAGCTTTCATAAAAGTGGGTTATTGGCTTTCCAACATGTCTTCAAAGGATTCCTGCAACTCCGGACCGGCATGCTGACAAGCGTTACCCACCTGATCCGTCGAAAAGAATGTGTAGTATTCAGGATTCAGCTCGGGATTCCCGGAGTATTTTGCCGGTATCTGCAGTGTTTCACCGGCAACAAGGGCATCGTCACGACCAAACCGTCCTGAATTACGCGGATAGTTAATGATAAACCATGAGCACACCCCAAACTGGGAATAAATTCTACTCCAGCTATCGCCGGGCTGAACAGTATATTGAATATCTTCAGGCGGCTCACCGGCATAACCGGGGTCATCAGCCAACACAGCATCAGGATCCACAGCTGCATCTGTACCAGGAGAGTCTTCAGGGACTTCGACGGTAAGTGAATCGGGAGTCGTCACCGTAGGAACATCAACCGGCGGACGCGGGTCATTGAGAAAGAGATCATAAAACATAAACAAAACCAACCCAAGACCAATAATGGCAAGAATAATTCTTAAGGGAGAGCCTATTTTTCCTGATCCGGATTGTTGACCTTTACCTTTATTCGTTTTTTTCCCTGCGGAGCCCTTTGAGGCAGCCTTTTTATTACTTTGTGCACCCATTATGTTTCTGGTCGTATTGTTAATCTGACTAAAATGTATCATGATCAAAGCAGCAGAACAAGGCTCCTCTTTTTTTCTCTTGTATCGCAACACCCTGGTCACTTTGGTTTGTAAAGGCATCTTGTCCTGCAGTAATCTTCTGATCTCCTTGTAATGAGATAACCGTTCACAAAGACGACCGGAGGCCAAAATCAATGTATCGCCAGCCAGAGGCTCAAGTGGCAGGTCAGAAGATTGCGGCGTTACCATTTCCCTGGCGCCCATATAAACCGTCTCATCTAAATGGCTTGCTTCCTTCACTGCTCCCGGGTTATCATGACCTTTCCTGTCTGCGAGCAGCGGAAGCAAATGTCTGTCCGTTTGCAGATAAGCACAAACATCTCCGACCTGTGAAAAATAGATCTTCTCATTGATATACACAGCCACCAGACAACTCAGCTCGCCCGGCATGAATGAGGCATTGTTTTTCCGGAGATTAAACAGATAGCTGCTGGTATAGGCCAGGGCATTCCCGGTTACCTGAGCAATATCATCATCAGTTTCATTTTCAAAATAATACTGAATACGCTCCAGCGCCGTACTTGTTGCTTCCTTCTGTTCAGTGCCGGAACCGGCGTTTGCAGCAACCACAAAAACATACCCATAACCGGAATCAAAGGCTTTTTGCAGATGCAATCCCTCCTCTCCGGATTTGGCTGAGAAGCAATTTCCGGCATATTCGAAGGCGTTAAACTTTTTCGTGGTCATAAAAACAGGGGGTTTACCTTGCCTGTACAAAAATACGTTGTTTGTATATAAAAATAAACAACTTTTCAGAAACCGGACATCAATTTAGTTCTCTGCAGGTCTGCTTTCTCCTGCCTGCCGGGTTATAGCAGCAAAATCATTAACATCAAGGCGCTCGGGCCGCTCTTTTGCGAGATGGTCGGGAAGGGCTTCCCAGCGAACATTCATGGCTTTCAGCGAGTTTTTAAGGGTTTTGCGCCGCTGGTTAAAAGCCATCTTTACCACGGTAAAAAAGCGTGACACATTACAGTCAATAGCCGGCCCTGTCTTTTTCACACACCGGATAACGCTTGACTGTACCTTAGGAGGCGGGATAAACACGTGGGGTTCTACCGAAAAGAGTAGCTGAACGTCGTAGAAGGCCTGGGTCAGCACACTCAGGATGCCATATTCTTTGCTGCCGGGCGGAGAAGCAATCCGGCGGGCCACTTCTTTCTGAAACATGCCCACCACCAATGGTATACGTTGCCGCTCTGCCAGCACCTTAAACATGATCTGAGTGGAAATATTATACGGAAAGTTGCCGATAACAGCCAGGGGCTCATCCGTGGTTATCTGATCCAGGTCATAGGTTAAAAAATCGGCTTTGATAATCCGGTTGCTGAATCCTGGATAGGTTTGCTGAAGGAAAAGGATGGCCTCTGTATCTACTTCAAGACCGTACCAGTCAGCATCATTACGGTTCATAAGGTGTTTGGAGAGCATTCCGGTACCCGGCCCGATCTCAAGTACTTTATGGTGCTCCCCATCCATGGTAAGGCTTGCGGCGATTTTGCGGGCAATGTTGTCATCGGCCAGGAAATGCTGACCAAGCTTTTTTTTAGGAATAACACTTTTCGCCACAGCTAAACAAAGTTTAATTTACCATATCGCCACGCAACTTCCGGAAACGGTTACGCGCTGTTACCGTATAGACACTTGCAGGGTGCTCCTGCATTAATTGCTGATAAAGGGCCATGGCTTTATCCCTGTTTTCATAGTAATGCTCTTGAAGATCCGCACGTTCAAACAGGGCCTGATCGGCCAATAGCCCATCGGGGTGGTCGTCTGTAATCAAAGCCAGGAGGCTGTCCAGGGCATCATGGGCTCCCAGGTTTCGGTGTATGTTTGCACGGGCATATAACACATCGTCCATGATTTGATGGTCAGGAAAGCGTTGTTGAATTGAATCAAGCGTGTTTTTCGCCTTCTCAAAATCGTTCATGAAGATGTGTTGCTCCGCTCTGGCAAACATCAGCAACGGTTCGGGGTCTCCTTCTATTCCAAGGTTATCCTGGATAACCATGGAGAGCTGCATGGCATCATTGGCAATAAGCCGTGAAGTACCGGCCTTCAGGACATCAAGCTGGGCTTTTGCCCAGTCGAACTCCCCGATAAAGTAGGAGAGTCTGGCATTTTTGAATTTGGCTTCATGTGCGAGGGGGTCATCCCTAAACATACGATCAACCTGTGAGTACAGCAGGGTAGCATCCCACACCTCCCCTGTCAGTAATAAAATGTCGGCCATCTCCACACGACACTCTCCCTTTACCCGGTTTGAAATATTGGATAGTTCGAGGGTATTTTCGAGCAGGCTGATTGCTTCGTTTGTTTTATCCAGATGGAACGCTTTCAGGTTGGCCAGGTTGCGCACCAGCTGCACTGTTCTGCGGTTGATTCCCAGGTCATCAATGGCCGCATGATACTCCTTTTCAATCGCTTCCAGCTCGCCCTCTTCATATTCATAATCACCGGTAACAGACAGGAAGCGTACATTCAGGTACCCGACCAGTGCTTCGAGGTACCGGGGGCTACCCTCGCCCATATCCAGCAGATGCTGATAGGCGTCAGCAGCAACCTGGTAATTTTCGTTATTTGTGCTAAGTTCAGCGACTTCCAGGACGGTCTCCCCTTCTTTCCCCAGGCGGCGATCCAGCACCCTGGCCTGCCTGAAAGCCATCTGAAAATCCTGTTGCTGGATAGACAACCACATCAGCATTTCAGGATAAAGAATATTATCCGGGTTATCCTGAGAACGGGTTAACAGCACCTGACGGAGGGCATCATTCTTTTCAAAGTCGGGATCAACAGCAATGGCATCCTGTAAGATACCACGCACACGCCCCATTTCCTCCCTGTACGCATTCAGATAATCCACATACTCTTCCATCATTGCCTTATACTCACCTTTCTTGTCATAGACGGAGGCAATCCGAAGGTGCATCGGATGTTCGTCGCTAAGGATATCCCGGCCTTTTTTATAGGTTTCCAAAGCGCGATCCATAAATCCACGGGCTTCAAAGGCACCGGCCAGGTCAACAACATCAGCAGGTACCGGCTCAATCTCATCGATAAGCCCTTCCATCTGACGACGCTCACGCCGGCTGTTACCCGCAACATGATGCACCCATCCCAGATCCACCTTGTACCGAATGATGCCCGGATAATTGTCGATCTGATCTTCCACCAGTCGACGGGCGTCCCGGTATTCTTCCAGGGCTATCAAACTCTCGAGGTAATGATTATAGATGACAGGGGAGTTATCCTTTTCATAAATCTCCTCATACAGGGCGACGGCTTTCTCATACGACCCTTCTCTGACATATTGTGCGGCCAGCTGTTGATCGGTGTCATCCATGGCCATAGCCGGCAGGGCCATCAGCAGACAGCTGGTCATCAGGGTAAACAATACGGCTATTTTCGTTGACTTCACAGGGATCATACTTCTCATATTAAGAGAAACGCAGGGGATGGCACATTGTTTTACAACGGCAGACGGTCAACCAACTTATCTGATTATGTCAAAACCGGTATATTTTTGCAATACAGGGGGTATGTGGATGCCTTCAGCACCCTGGTTGTTTTCGAGAATGGCGGCAAGCAGGCGGGGCAATGCCAGCGCACTGCCATTCAATGTATGTGCCAAAACATTTTTCCCGGAAGATGAGCGAAACCTCAGCTTCAAGCGGTGCGCCTGGAAGCTCTCAAAGTTGGAGATTGAGCTGACTTCGAGCCATCGCTGCTGCGCGGCAGAATACACTTCCATATCGTAGGTAAGGGCCGCAGCAAATCCCAGGTCACCTCCACACAGGCGGCTGACTCTGAAAGGCATCTCCAGCTTATGCAACAGGCCGGCGACATAACTTACCATCTCATCCAGGGCGGAATAACTTTTTTCGGGGTGCGTCACCTGTACGATCTCCACCTTGTCAAACTGATGCAGGCGGTTAAGCCCTCTTACATCCTTGCCATAGGAACCTGCTTCCCTTCGGAAACAAAGGGAGTAGGCGGTACATTTCACCGGCAGCTCATCTTCTTTGAGGATGGTGTCTCTAAAAAGATTGGTTACCGGCACTTCAGAAGTAGGTATCAGATAGAGGTTGTCGGCGGGGATATGATACATCTGGCCATCTTTATCCGGCAGCTGGCCTGTACCAAAGGCTGAATCCTCATTCACCAGCAGTGGTGGCTGATACTCTGTATAACCCGCATTACAGGCTTCATCGATAAAAAATGCTATCAGCGCACGCTGCAGACGGGCCCCAAAGCCCCTGTATACAGGGAAACCTGCTCCGGTGATCTTATTGCCAGCTTCGAAATCAATGATATTGTATTTCCTGGCCAGCTCCCAATGGGGCAAAGCATCTTGCCGGTGTTCGGGTATGACGCCTTCTTCTCTGATGATCTCGTTGTCTTCTTCGGATTTACCGGAAGGCACTGAGGGGTGCGGCGGATTGGGCAGTTGTGTCATCAGCTCTTCGAGCTCACCGGCAGCATCATCAAGCTTCTCCTGCAGTGTTTTGGTGTCTTTTTTGAGCCTGGCTGTTTCTTCTTTCAGCGGCTCGGCCTCATCCACTCTGCCTGCTTTAAACAGTTCACCGATCTGCTTTGCCTTTGCTTTGCTGTCTGCCAGGGCGTCATCCAACTGTTTCTGCATTTGACGGCGTTGGACATCCAGCTCCAGGATGCGTTCAACCAGTTCTGCCGCATCAACATGTTTAATCTTTAACCGCTCGACCACCTCACGGCTATTATCACGAATACGTTGTATATCTATCATAGCGCCATTTTTGATATGCTAAATCAGGGACCTCTGAAAACGAAGGTCAAAAATACGAATAAATAAAACCACAAAAAAAATCCTGCCGGGGCAGGATTACAATAGTGACTATATTTTCCGGCCGTAAGCCGGGAAAGGAAACACCAATATTATTCAGCGCTCTCATCTGCCGCCGGGCTTTGTGCCTCGGGCTTTTCAGGCGGAGCAGGCTCTGCAGCTGCCATTTCCGGTTTGGCTTCTGTTACCGGATCAATGGTTACAAAAGACTTTTTACCGGTTCCTTTCCTAAATACAACTTTTCCATCAGTCAGCGCATAGAGGGTGTGATCCTTACCCATACCAACATTCCTGCCCGGATGATGCCTGGTACCACGTTGCCTGACGATGATATTGCCGGCAGTGGCCATAGAACCACCAAATACCTTAACACCTAATCGTTTGCTATGCGATTCGCGTCCGTTCTTTGAGCTACCAACTCCTTTTTTATGTGCCATAATGTCTTGTTTTTTCGGTTGCCAATGAATTATGCGGTGATCTCTTCGATCTGAATTTGTGTAAGCTGCTGGCGATGTCCGTTAAGTTTCTGATAACCTTTCCTTCTTTTCTTCTTGAAAATAAGGACCTTGTCGGCTTTCACATGATCAAGCACTTTGGCTTTCACCTTTGCCCCTTCCACAGTTGGTGTTCCTACCTGGATGTTATCACCATCAGCCAGCAACAACACATTGTCAATCTCCAGGTCACTTTCCGCTTCGTTGTTCAGCAGGTTAACAAAAAGCTTCTGGTCTTTTTCGATCTTGAACTGCTGACCGCCTATTTCAACAATTGCGTACATGTCTTATTCTGAATTAAATGATTCATTCGATTATTGGGGTGCAAAGATAATCAAAATCTATCAAGGTGCAAG
>CAYMDX010000026.1:0-19668 GCA_964389125.1 uncultured Bacteroidales bacterium | reverse complement strand
CGTTTATTGTGAATCATCCGCGAAGCAACTATGATGCCGGAACCCAAAACTGGTCAGCCACCCAGAGTGATAATGGGTTTATGTATTTTGGCAACAATGACGGCATCCTTGAATATGACGGTACACACTGGGAAACGTATCCCGTTCCCAATGCCTCTGTGGTGCGATCTGTCATGGCCCGTGGCGATACCATCTATGCCGGCGCCTTTGAAGAAATCGGCTTCCTGGCCCCCGACGAACAGGGTAAGCTGGCATGGAACTCATTAACCCACCTTATTCCGGCAGATGATGTTCATGTCGACGAGATATGGAACATCTTTCATGACAGGGGAAGGATCATTTTTCAGTCTTTCTCCTGCATACTGGTGTTGGAAGACAATGAAATAGACGTTATCGAAGCAACAGGCCAGTTTGGGTTTATGTATGAAGTTGATGATAAACACTATCTCATAGACCGTGAAAAGGGGCTGATGCAGCTCCAAAACGACTCCCTTGCGCTGGTTTCTGATAATCCCATATTCTTTTATAATGAGATTACCAGCGTGCTCCCACATAAAAGTGGTGCCCTCCTCATCGGGACAGACGAAGAAGGATTTTTCCTGTTGGATGAGCAGGGCATGAAGCCCTGGGATAGCATGATCAGTGGATATCTCCAACAGTATGACCCATATACCGGGATAAAACTCACCAATGATGACTATGCCTTCGGCACCATCAGCAATGGGGTGTTCATCACAGACCAGGACGGAAACCTGGTGCAGCATCTCAACAGGGAAAAAGGATTGCAAACCAATACCGTCCTGGCCTTGTTTGAAGACAAACGAAACAACGTGTGGATCGGCCTGGACAATGGCATAGACTATATAGAGATTAGCTCTGCCCTTACCAAAATGAATTACAACTTCAATGTGGAAAGTACCTACGCCACGGTCCTGTTTAATGATATTTTATATGTCGGCACCAACCAGGGTCTTTATGCCTTACATAAAGAGGATATCCGCAACGATGATGAACAACCTGGCTTCAGGCTGATTGAAGGAACCCAGGGACAGGTTTGGAGCCTGGAGGTTATCAACAACACCCTGCTCTGTGGTCATAATAACGGCAGCTATCAAATAGAAGGCTTTCAGGCCCGGCAGGTATCGGATGTGCGCGGTTTCTGGTCATTTATGGAGCTGCCCGGTCATGAAAACCTGGCGCTGGCTGGTACTTTTACCGGTCTGGTAAGACTTCAAAAAAGAAATGGCAACTGGTACTTCCTGGACAAAGTAGAAGGGTTCCAGGAATCAAGCCGGGACTTGTTTTACGATGATAACAACGACCTGTGGGTCTCCCATGGCTACAGGGGGCTTTTCAGGCTTACCCCCGCCGAGGATTTTTCGCGGGTTGAAAAGGTACGCCTCTATCGCGATGAAGCAGGTCTGCCCGGCGAACTCCCCTATAATATTCATGAAATAAACGGGGAGATGGTCGTGTCGACACATGAGGGAATTATGCGTTATAGTCGGCCTAATGACGTGTTTGTGACACATCCTTTTTTGCAGCATCTGTTTGAAAACAAAGGTTTTATTGATAAGATGCAGCAGGACAGCGACGGAAACATCTGGTACTACACCCTGGATTATCTCGGCGTCATGCGCCGTCTCGAAGATAGCACATTCCGCGACATCATCGCTCCTTTTGCAAGAGCCAGCGACATATTAATGCCGGCCTTTCAGAACCTGTATGTGGCAGATGAGACCAATGTGTACATAGGCTCGCTGGACGGACTTATACATTACGATCCTACCATCATAAACGATTATCACCCCACAGAACAGGTGTTTTTCAGGGAGGTGTCCTTTTTGGGTAAGGATGAAACGGAAACATTTTTTAATAACAGCCCTGAAATACAAAACAACCGTAACCAGTCACCGGAAATGCCTTTTGCTTTAAATGCGGTGTCATTCAGATTTACCACACCGGTATTTGAAAACCCTGTTTCTACCCAGTTTTCCTACCGGTTAAAAGGGTTTGATGACTCATGGTCAGAATGGGACGAACACAACTTCAGGGATTATACAAACCTGCGCGAAGGGGACTATGTGTTTGAAGTAAAAGCACGTACAGCACTGGGAATGGAAAGCGAGGTCAGTGCCGTTCGGTTCAGCATAGCTCCGCCTCTGTGGCGCTCAACAGCTGCCTACATCGTTTATTTGGTGCTTTTGATGCTTGTCATCGCAGCTACGGTATACCTTATCAGAAGGAGGATTCTTAAAGTCAGACAACGCGAAAAAATCCGTCATGAAAAAAGACTTGCCCGCAAGGAAAAACTTTTTCAGGCACAATCGGCGCTGAGTGAAAAGGAGATTATGCACCTGCGCAATGAAAGCCTGAAAAAGGAGATGCAACATAAGAATAAGGAACTCGCCAATGTTACCATGCACCTTATTCAGAAAAACAAGATGCTTACCGACTTAAAAGATGAGCTTAGCAAGATGCTCAAGGAATATCCCTCTGACACTCCCGAAAGACAACAGGTCACCAACCTGCTGAAAAAGGTCAACCGGGACCTTCGCAATGAAAAGCACTGGTCGATCTTCAACAGCTATTTTGATGAGGTTCATCAGGATTTCCTGAACCGGCTTAAAGAAAAATATCCGGACCTTGCCCCCAAAGAATTGCGCCTCTGTGCATACCTGCGCATGAACCTGTCTACAAAAGAAATTGCCCCGCTGATGAATATCTCCGTAAGAGGTGTAGAGATAAGCAGATACAGACTCAGGAAAAAACTAAACCTGGATAGCAATAAGAACCTGACCGATTTTATCCTTTCATATTAATCCAACATCTGACTTCTTGCCTTAAGATGCCCTTTGCTGGTTCTTTACCTGCTTTTGCCTGATGAGAAAATGTAAAAAAGACAAAAAACGCGTGTAAGACGCTGATCATTGGGTAAATATAAATTATTTTGATGTAGTTATGATGTAGTGAAAAACACCGCTGTTGAAACCATGATGTATACTAATATTAGGAAATAAGCGCGGCTCATCTTTCCTTTGACATACAGTTATAAATCCGGCTGCATGCCGCGTCAACAAAACATTATTTATTTATCAACAAAAACAACACGATTATGAAAACCTATTTGAACAGAATGCATTTCAAGTATGCTTTTTTGCTGCTGGGTGCATTAAGTATGATTGCTTTTACAGCATGTGAATCTGATGACGAGCCTGAATTAGAGGATCCCGTTGCCAGTTTTCAGTATGAGATTAGCGAGGATGACTTTTTAACCGTTCATTTTGAGAATTTTAGTCAAAACGCCGAAACCTATCAGTGGACATTTGGCGATGGCGAGACCTCAACGGAAGAAAACCCCACGCACACGTATGAGGAGCCCGATGAATATGAGGTAACCCTCACGGCCACGAACAGTGCCGGAGAAAGCGCTTCCTTCACGGATGTCGTAGAGGTTAGTGACCCCGATGAAGCGCTTGCCATGCTGGCCGGAACAGAACACAAAACCTGGAAGCTGTACCGCGAAGGTACCAGCCTGGGCGTAGGTCCTGATCAGGAAGGCGCGCGCGACTGGTGGGCATTGTACAATGATGGGGCAAGCCCGTGCAGGTATTACCATGAGTTTACCTTCCACAGGGACGGTGACTTCGTCTTTGATGACAACGGTCAATTCTTTGGCGAAGGCGCTATATTTGAGGGCACAGAGCTGGCAGACGACTGCTTTGAGGCTGTTCCGGAAAACATGTACACGGCTGATGGTGAAGATGTCAGCGCCTACCTCGGTGGAACACATGCGTTCGAGTTTGATCCCTCAACCAACATGGTTACCCTGAACGGCCTTGGTGCCTGGATGGGACTGCCGCACCTGACCTCTACCGAAGAAGCACCACTGCCGGTCGAAACCAAGCAGTTCCAGGTGGTAAGCATCGAGGAGCATGACGGGTATGACCTGATGGTCATTGCCTACGATTATGAAGATCTTTACTGGGACTTCACCTATGCACATTACCATGATCCTTCGCTCGAGCCGGAAGTCGTTGAGGAAGAAGAAGAGGAAGAGGATCTGGAAACCTACGCACCGGGTGAGTTCTTCAACACGTTTGCTTCCACAGGAGAGGAAGATGTGCAGTACCTGTTCCCCACAGAAGATGAATCTGAAGTTACCATTACCCCTGGCGTTGATGATCCCGCCGATTCAGACGGTGTTAAAGTAGGTGAATACCACAGAGGCACCAACCCGTTTGCTGACCTGAAGTTCATGATGGATTTCAATATTCTGTTTGACAACTTCAGCACCGTTTCGATTGATGTGTACCTGCCGAGCGATAACGATTATTCCGGCGGACTCAATCAAAGCGTCCAGATCTGGATTGCCGACATGCATACAACCCAGAACTTCTGGGAAAGCTGGGTGCAGTATGTTGAGCCTGGCGATGAACTTCCGCTGGATGAATGGGTAACCCTTACATTTGATCTCGATGATCCATCAGAGGGTTCTGAAGGCACACCGCTGGACCGCACAGACCTGGATACTGTTGGCTTGACCATCGGTGGCAGCGATCATGAGCAGGATGCTGTATTCTACATCCGTGACTTTATTTTTGAATAGTATGATGTTAGTAACGGGTTGCAGGGATTCCCTGCAACCCTTCTTTACCTTGTAGCCATGCCTTCCATCATAAAATATTTGCCGGTTATTTTTCTTTTGACGCTGCTTGCGGCAGGAGCCTGCTCGGATGACGAGCTGGCAGATAATGCCGAACCGGCCAATATGGAGACAGACATACGATTTGAACCCGAAGGAAGCGGGAATGCCATCATAGAGGTTCATGCTGACAATGCCGTTGAATACTGGTTGTCGGTCGATGAGCAGGATGCTGAAACCAATACCACCGGTGTGTTTGAGCACGTCTTCACACAATCAGGGGACTATACCCTCGATGTACGTGCATACGGATTGTCAGGCAGATACCTTAGAAAGGTTTTTACGCTGACGGTTGACATTGAAGAAGAAGAAGAGGATGAAGTTCCTGTCGACCAGGGTTACTCCACGCCGCTTTCCTATGAAGGATATGAGTTGGCTTGGCACGACGAGTTTGAAGGGGATGAAGTGAACACCGATGACTGGGTGTTTGAAATTGGCGACGGATGTCCTGACCTGTGCGGCTGGGGCAACAATGAGTCGCAATACTACCGGGAGGAGAATGCATGGGTAGAAAATGATGTACTGACCATTGAAGCCAGGGAAGAAGCGTTTGGTAGCCGCAACCACACCTCCGCCAGGATGAAGACCCAGGGAAAACAATCTTTTACATATGGAAGGATCGATATCAGGGCGCTATTGCCGCAGGGACAAGGTATATGGCCGGCATTATGGATGTTGGGCAGTAACATTGAAACCATTGGTTGGCCCTATTGTGGCGAAATCGATATCATGGAGCTTATCGGTGGCAATGGTCGCGATAATGAAGTACACGGAACACTGCACTGGTATAACAACGGACACACCTTTACCGGAGGTAGCTATACTCTCTCATCCGGCATTTTTGCGGATGAATACCATGTATTTACCATCATCTGGGATGAAACATCTATCCGCTGGTTTGTGAATGATGTTCAATTTCATGAAATATTGATCACACCATCCCATATGAGTGCTTTTCACGAAGACCACTTTTTTATATTTAACGTTGCCGTCGGCGGAAACTGGCCCGGCTATCCCGATGAAACCACCAATTTCCCACAAAGGATGAAGGTGGATTACATACGGGTTTTCCAGGAAAACCAATAGCCTGACTGCGGTTCTCCGCCGGGCAACCTTTTTCCTGAACAGATAAATAACAACAAACAGCAATAACAAGGCGGATCACGCCTAAACAGAAAACCAGAGACCGATGAAAAAGCCCTTAATTTACATTTTGTTTCTCTTTGCAGGCATGTTCAGTGTTTCGATGTTGCATGCCCAGACATTACAGGGGGTCGTAACGGATCACACTACGGGCGAAACACTCCCCGGTGCTAATATCATTGTAGAGGGTACGACCCGTGGTACCGTAACCGATAATTATGGTGAGTATTCTCTAAGCCTCTCACCTGGTACCCACCGTATTGTTTTCCGGTTTGTCGGTTATGCCAGCATAGAAGTTGAAATCACGATTGATGAAAATGAAACCAAAACCCGGGATGTAGAAATGCATCCTGACTCACATACCTTTGATGAGGTTGTGGTAATTGGCTATGGTAGCCAGAAAAAAATTGTTACAACAGGAGCTATCTCCCGCATTGATGCAGAAGAGATTGCTTCTACGTCTGTCCTGAGGATGGAGCAGGCCATGCAGGGTAAAACAGCCGGTGTGCAGGTCACCCATCTCTCCGGCCAGCCTGGTGAAGCCCCTACTGTACGCATTCGCGGGGCCGGGACCACGGGTGATGCCGAACCCTTATATATCGTTGATGGCATGGCTGTGGGAGGCATTGACTATCTCAACCCCGGTGACATTGAGTCTATCGATGTTCTTAAAGATGCTGCCTCAGCCGCGATTTACGGGGCGCGTGCAGCAAACGGTGTTGTCCTTATTACCACCAAAAGCGGTACAGAAGGAGAGATGCGCGTTAACGTTTCCTCTTATCAGGGCATACAGAATGCCGCGCGTACCATCGACATGCTTAACGCGGAACAGTACCGCATGTTGATGAATGAAGGTGCTGCAAATGCCGGCTTTACGCAACCCTTCGACCTGGACGAGATCCCGCAACATGATACCGACTGGCAGGATGCCCTGTTTGAGACTAACGCCCCCATTGCCAACCATGAGATCGCCGTTAGTGGCGGAACCGAACGCTCTACCTATAACTCCTCCCTTTCCTATTTCACCCAAGAGGGGATTATCGGTGGCGATAAATCTCAGTTTGATCGCATCACCGCACGGCTGAATACCACGCATGATGTCAATGACTATTTCAATTTTGGTAACAACCTTTCCTATTCACATATTACCAGAAGAGGGGTCTCAAGCAATGCATCCTTCAACAGTGCCTACAGCAGCGCATTAAACCTGGATCCGCTTACCCCGCTGTATGTGGAGGATGAAGATGTGCTTGCACAACCACCCTATTCAACCGAGCCGGTCGTAACCGACGAGGATGGCAATGTATATGGTATCTCCAACCTTATTGGGGCAGAAATCGTTAACCCCCTTGCCTTGCTTGAGACCAATACCGGAGAAACCAGCGTGGATAAGGTGGTGGGAAATGTGTTCGGGGAAGCCGAAATCTATGAAGACCTGAAACTAAAAACGAACCTGGGGATTGACCTTGCCTTTATAACAAACGAGTCCCACACACCGCTGTTTTACCTGAACAATGCGCAGCTGAACACAGAAAAAACCAATGTCAGTAAAGCCATCGAAAGATTTTTCACCTGGGAATGGGAGAACACCCTGTCCTATGATAAGCAGATTGGCGACCATAACATCTCTGCACTTGTCGGTCTGACTGCCAGGAAATTCACCTATGAAGACCTTTCCGGCTTTAATGAGAAGGTCCCCATAACCGATCCCGACCATGTGTATCTGAACATGGCGACCGATACCACCTGGACAGCTTTTGGCGGAGCATCACACGCGTCCTTGTACTCACAGTTTGGTCGTATCCTATATGACTATCAGGACAAGTATTCGATTAATACTACTATCAGAAGGGACGGATCCTCCAGGTTTGGAGCCAATAACCGTTTTGGTATTTTCCCCTCTGTAGGTGCTTCCTGGGTGGTAAGCTACGAAGATTTTTTCCCGGACCTGGACGATTTGGACATTCTTAAGCTCCGGGCTTCATGGGGTGTGAACGGAAACCAGGAGATCGGTAACTACCAGTTTATTTCCACCATGAATAAAACAAGGGGATATATCTTTGGCGGCGGAAGAGCGCTGGGTGCATCTCCCTCCTTTATCCCGAACCCGGAAATTCGCTGGGAGGAATCAGAGCAGCTTGACGTAGGGTTAGACCTTGAAGCTTTTGGAAACCGCCTGCTGGCAACGTTCGACTATTATGTGAAAACGACAAGCGGCCTCCTGGAGGTTGTTCCCATACCGGCACATGTGGGTAACGATCCGCCTTTTGCCAATGTTGGAAGTGTACAAAACAAAGGTGTGGAAATGTCTGTTGACTGGCGGCACTTTATGGGTGATTTCAGTTATTCCATTGGCGCCAATGCGTCTTACAATCATAATGAGATGACCAAAATCGGAAATGAGGAAGGTGTGCTTCCCGGGGCAACCTGGGCGGTAGCAGGAATGGTAACCCGCGCAGAAATTGGTTATCCCATTGGATATTTCTATGGGTATAAGACTGACGGGATTTTTCAGAACACGGCCGAAGTATTCCAGCATATTAACAGTCAGGGCGAACTGCTGCAACCCAATGCAGAACCCGGTGATGTCCGGTTCGTTGATATCAATGGCGATGGCGTGATAGATGACAAAGACCGCACAAAGATTGGAAACCCCACACCTGCCTGGACCTTTGGTGTCAACATGGCTTTTGAATACAGGCAGTTCGACATGAGTGCCCTGATCATCGGCAGCTACGGACATGATATCTTTAACGGTATACAAAGACGAGATCTTCGCTATACCAACCGTTCCGTTGATATCCTTGACAGATGGACCGGAGAAGGTACATCAAATACCGTTCCCCGGTACACCTGGAATGATACCAACAACAACAACAGGATATCCGATTTGTATATTGAGGATGGCTCATTCATGCGCATCAAAAACTTCCAGATTGGCTATTCTCTTCCGGAAAGCTTACTCAACCGTATCAATGTCCATCAGGTACGCGTTTATGTGTCGGCCGAAAATCTTTGGACATTAACCGGATATAGTGGGGCAGACCCGGAAATCGGCGCCATGACCTCATTCGATATCGGTATCGACAGAGGTGTTTATCCGCAAGCCCGTACATTCCGTCTGGGAACATCCATTGCATTGTAACAACCGGTGGCATCACAAGATGCCCCATCGTTCCCACGACAGATATTATTTGATTTGCACAGTAAAGTTTGAAGAACAATTCAATTATATAACCATGAAATACACAGGCAAAATATCGGTATTAACGCTGCTTCTGCTTCTTATTATGAGTGCCTGCAGCGATGATTTCCTTGATCTTGAACCCCTTGATGAGGAGGTTACTTCCAATTTCTATCAGACAGAAGAACAGGCTTTTCAGGCGCTGGTAGCTGTTTATGATGTTCTTACCCATCAGACAAACCCGTCAGGCGGGTGGGCTCCTTTTATAACCATCGCGGACGTGCTTTCGGATGATGCTTATGCCGGGGGGTCGGATGCCAATGACGGTTATGATTTTGACCGGCTGAACAACCACAATATCCCTACACCAAGCCCGCCGGTTTATTCTATCTGGTCAAAGAATTATATCGGCGTATACAGGGCCAATCTTTTCCTTGAGAAAATCGAAGATATTGATGATGCTTCCGAAGACTTCAAAACCCGGACAATTGCCGAAGCAAAGTTCTTGAGGGCCTATTTCTACCTGGAACAGGTCCGGTTTTTTGAAAACATACCGTTACTGGTAAATACCGTCACAGCACCTTCGGAATATAACCAGGAGCAAAATGCCCCGAAGGAGGTGTATGACCAGATAGCCCTCGACCTTGTTGAGGCCATGGAAGACCTTCCTGAATCTGTGCCGGAAGCAGAAGCCGGCCGGGTGACCAAATGGGCTGCCAAAGCGCTTTTGGCCAGAACCTACCTGTTTTATGACGGTGTATATGATGGCAACCTGAGCGCCGGCGATACCACCGTCGACCGTGTCTTTGTGCTGGACCAGCTGGAAGAGCTTATTGCCACCAGCGGTCATGACCTGCTTGATGATTACGGCGACAACTTCAGTCTGGTCGGTGAGCATGGTGTCGAGTCGGTATTTGAAATATCCTATGGTGACACGCCACCCTGGTGGGACTGGGATTACCCGGAAGGTGGCAACGGAAACCTGGCTTCCCAGATGCAAGGCCCCCGGGTTGCCGGGTCCGACAATTGGGATAGGGGCTGGTCCTTTGCCCCGGTGAATCATAAGCTCGCCGATTTTATGGGGGATGATCCCCGCTATGAGCACACGATCCTTACCCAGGAAGAGCTGGACGGAATCCTGACAACCGGCTATCAGCATACAGGTTATTTTTCTAAAAAATATTCCTCTGATGCCGAGCACCAGGGTTCCGGCGGACAGTTTGAGCTTAACAGAACCACCAATCACCGTGTAATCCGGTTTTCCGATGTGCTGCTGATGGCAGCCGAGCTGGAAAGCCCCCACGCTCAGGAGTATCTTGACAGAGTCAGGGAAAGAGTCGGCCTGGACCCCGTTCCTGCCACGATGGAAAATATTTATAAGGAGAGAAGGCTGGAGCTTTCTTTGGAGGGTATTCGCTATTTCGATGTGTTGCGCCGCGGAATCGACCATGCCAACCAGGAACTTACGCATTCCGTGAGGGGTCCCAACTATGAAGGCGACCAGCAAATATTCGATGTGTCATTTAACCCTGCGACAAGGGGGTTTTTGCCAATTCCGCAAACCGAGATAGATCTCTCAGCCGGTATGTTTGAGCAAAATGACGGTTATTAATGGTAGCCCGGCTACTACGATTCTATAAAACGGCACGTGCCGAAAAGGATAAACAGGAATGACTAAAAAAACGTATACAATACTTGTCTCGCTGATTGTTGCCCTTGGTGGCTTTCTGATGGGATTTGACAGCGCCGTGATCTCCGGGGCAACACCTTTCTACCGGGAAACATTTGGGTTAAATACCGGCTCCATGCTCATTGGCTTTTCCGTGAGCTCACTGATACTGGGAGCCATCATTGGCAATATCAGCGCCGGGAAGCTGGCTGACCGCTTCGGTCGACGGCAGGTGCTCATGGCAACGGCGGTTCTGTTTACCATTAGCGCCATGGGAACTGCTTTTGCTCCCGATATTATCAGCTTTTTGATCGCCCGTGTCATTGGTGGCTTTGGGGTTGGTCTGGCCATATTGGTGGCGCCCATGTATATCGCAGAGGTGGCTCCGCGAAAGCTCAGAGGGACCCTGGTAACATTCAATCAGTTGAATATCGTTGTGGGAATTTCCATCGCGTATTTTTCCAACTACTATTTTCAACAAACCATCGCTGACCCCGATTTAAAGTGGCGCGTCATGCTCGGGGTGGAAGCTGTTCCGGCAGTCGCATACCTCGCCTTGCTTTTCCTCGTGCCACGCAGCCCCAGATGGCTCATGCAGAAAGGGAAAGAAGAGGAGGCTATGGACGTGCTGTCCAAAGTTAATCCCAAAGAGCATGCCGTTAAGATTTTCGATGAGATCGACAAGAGCCTCCGCGAGGAGATCAACAAAGCTAAAGCACGCTGGTCAGACGTTTTTACATCCCGTATGAAGGTCGTGCTTATCATCGGGTTTGGCATCGCCTTTTTCCAGCAGATCACCGGTATAAACGCTATTTTTTATTACGCTCCCATGATTTTTGAGATGGCCGGAGGGGGCACGGATGCAGCCTTTTTACAGGCCGCCATATTGGGTGTCACCAATGTGGTGATGACCATAGCCGCCCTCTTTCTCATTGACAGGCTGGGAAGAAAGCCATTGCTCTATATCGGCGCAGCCGGTATTTTCATCTCCATGATCATCGTGAGCGTGTCATTTTACAATGCCGAATACACCATCGATGATCAGTCCATGGAAAACCTTATGGAGGAGGTGAGCGGGGTGGAGACAGACGCCATCCATTTGGCCAATATTCAGTCGCTTAATGATTTGAAAGGCAGGGCTTTTGAAAGTGAAATGGTGTTTTTTAGCCTTGTAAAGGAGCAAGTCGGTCAGGACACCTACAACAGCTTCAAAGAAACGATACTGACGCACTCCATATCCATCAACGCCCGCTGGGTGCTGATTGGGTTGGTGATGTTCGTGGCTTCCTTTGCCATTTCGCTGGGACCGGTGATGTGGGCACTGCTGTCGGAGATCTTTCCAAACAAGCTGCGCGGACTGGCCATCTCGATTATGGGCTTCTGGAACTCCATTGTCAGCTTCTCTGTGGCCACGGTTTTTCCGGCTCAGCTGGAATACCTGGGGTCAGGCACAACCTATTTGATTTATGCGTTTTTTGGCCTGCTGACGCTGTTCTTTGTGTGGCGCTATATCCCCGAAACCAAAGGGAAGTCACTCGAAGAGCTCGAAGCAAAACTTATTAAGTGAAACAGACAGTCCACACTGTAACCCAAATTTCAAGGTATAAACCCGGACGGTGCGATGCGCCGGACATCTAACAGAAAAAACATGAATAACCTGAAAATATTAGTTCCCTTGCTGGCTGCACTGATGATTTCCTGCAACTTTGCTGCAGCAGATGATCCCATGCAGGAAGGACCCTCCCATTCTGAAATGAAATATGAGGATGGCAAATACCGGCTGTATGTCAACGGTGAAGAATTTTTTGTGAAAGGCGCAGGCTGTGAGTTTGGCCCCTGTTATGAGATCGCAGAACATGGCGGCAACTCCTTCCGCACCTGGCGCACCGATAATGGCAGGCGCTCCGGGAAAGAGGTCCTTGATGAGGCCTGGGAGCATGGCCTTATGGTAATGATGGGCCTTGATGTCGCCCGCGAACGTCATGGTTTTGACTACGATGACGAAGAAGCCGTGACGGCCCAGCTGGAAAAGTTTCGCGAGGAGGTGAAAGCCCTGAAAGATCATCCCGCCCTTCTGGGATGGGGCATCGGCAACGAGCTGAACCTGCGCTATGCCAACAAAAAAGTATGGGACGCCGTGAATGATATTGCCCGTATGATCAAAGAGGTGGATGGCAACCACGTTACCACCACGATGCTCGCCGGTATCGGACCCGATGAAGTAGCCTATATTGAAGAAAATTGCCCCGACATCGACTTCCTCTCCGTACAGTTCTATGGCGAAGTGGTTAATCTTCAGCAAAACCTGGATGAGGCCGGCTACGATGGCCCTTACCTGGTTACCGAATGGGGTGCCACCGGACACTGGGAGGTGGAGCAGACCGAATGGGGTGTGCCGATCGAACAGACATCTACAGAAAAAGCACAGGCCATCAAAGACCGCTACCAAAATGTTATCCTGGCTGATGAAGAAAACTGTATGGGCTCCTATGTCTTCCTGTGGGGGCAAAAGCAGGAACGAACGCCTTCATGGTATGGTATGTATACCGAGGCCGGCGAAAAGACCGAAGCACATAACGTTATGGAATACCTGTGGACAGGGGAGTGGCCGGAACATTCGGCTCCGAAAATGCACGAAATTACTATTGAAGGTAAGGGTGACCGCTTTGATGATGTGCGTCTGGAAAAAGGCGGGGAGTATACCGCCCTGGTCGATGCAGCGCATCCTGACAATAAAAAGCTTGACATCCGTGCCGAAATAATGCCCCGGCCGAGCGAATTAAGCGATGGCGGCGATTATGAGCCACGCCCGGAAAGCATTGAAGGTCTTATCCTCTCTGCCAACACGTCAGAGATACAATTTAAGGCTCCTGAAGAGTCAGGTCCCTACCGCATCCTGGTGTATGTCACCGACGAACAAAACTATGCCGCTACGGCCAATATCCCTTTTTACGTCGAATAACAAACTGGTCAGTGGAGCGTAACCCCAGTCTGTATGAAAGATAAATCTATGAGCCAGATTAGAGTTGTGTTGTTCTTCATGGTTGTGTTGTTTTTGGTTCAGAGCTGTCAGCCACCTGATAAGGAAGTACACGATGATGTGTACTTCCATCAGGCTGACAGTCTTTTACAGCTGCTCACACTTGAAGAGAAGGCCGGACAGATGACCAACGTCGGTCTGACCGCCCTTACGAAAGGGCCTTTCTGGAACGATTACGACACCCTTCTGCTTGATACCGCCAACATGGAGGAGCTGCTGCTTAACCACCATGTGGGTTCGGTGCAGAATAAAGGGATATACCCACCCTCCGCCGAAGAATGGCAGCGCATCATAAAGTCCATCCAGCAATATGTGAAAGAAAATGCCAGGCACCCCATCCCGGTCCTGTTTGGGATGGATGCTGTGCATGGAGCCAATTACACCGCCGGGTCCACCTTGTTTCCCCATCAGATTGCCATGGCGGCAACCTGGAATCCGGAACTGTCAAAGATGGTTGGCGAAGTTACGGCGTACGAAATGCGTGCCTCCTCACAGCCCTGGAACTATGCGCCGGTGCTCGATGTAAGCATGCAGCCCCTGTGGGGACGCATATTTGAAACCTACGGTGAGGACACTTATATGCACCAGGTGATGGGAAATGCTTTTATTGAAGGGCAGCAGGGCGACTCCTTGTCCGACACCACCCGTGTGGCGGTTTGCCTGAAACACTGGGTCGGCTACGGTACGCCATTTAGCGGCAAAGACCGTTCACCTGCCATTATCCCGGAACACTACCTCCGGCAGTATTATGTAGAACCTTTTCGCGATGCCATTGATAAAGGCGCCATTACTGTGATGCTGAACTCCGGATCTGTGAATGGCGTACCCGGCCACATGGACAGATACCTCATCACCGATGTGTTGAAAGGTGAGCTGGGGCTGAAAGGCTTTGTGCTTTCCGACTGGGAAGATGTGGGTCGTCTGGCCAGCATGCATAATGTGGCGCATGACAGCAAGGAGGCAGCGAAAATAGCTGTTATGGCAGGGTTGGATATGAGTATGGTGCCCTACGATGCCAGTTTTGCACAGCATATCGTGGAGCTTGTCAATGAAGGCGAGATCCCCATGAGCCGTATCGATGATGCCGTGCGCAGGATACTGTATGTGAAATTCAGACTGGGCCTGTTTGACAAGGCCTGGCACGAGCCATCAGGATATGATAAGTTTGGCTCGGAAGCTTTTGCAGAAAAAAGTTATCATGCCGCCCTGGAAGGGATTACCCTTCTTAAAAACAAAAATGACATACTGCCGCTACGTGAAGATCCTACGCGGATGCTGGTAACAGGACCTGCCGCGAATGCGTTGACGTCGCTGAACGGCCCCTGGAGCCGTACCTGGGCAGGGGATGATCCCTCCTATGACGATGAAGGGAAAAAGACTATCCTGGAAGCGATGGAGGCTGAATTTGGGAAAGATAACGTGGTTTATACTCCCGGAACGGACTACGAAGGCGAGGTGGAGGAAGAAGCTGCCCTGTTGGAGAAAGCAGCTCAGGCGGACGTATTGCTTGTTTGCCTTGGCGAAAGACCGGCCACGGAGAAGCCTTCTGATATTGATGAGTTGGATTTGCCCGCCAACCAGCTTGAACTGGTCAAAATACTCCACAAGAGTGGCAAGCCTATTGTGCTGACCACCCTGCAGGGGCGTCCCCGGGTTATTCGTGAAATCGAGCCCCTGGCAGATGCCATACTGCATGCTTACTGGCCGGGCCACGAAGGTGGACGTGCCCTGGCAAGCCTCCTCCGGGGAGAAGAAAATCCCAGCGGAAAACTGCCTTACACATGGCCACGCTATAGCAATTCGTTGGTCACCTACCAGCATAAGGGAAGCGATAAGCTTGACGCTGAATTCGGAAAAACCGGGTTTGACCCGCAATGGGAGTTTGGCCACGGCCTGAGCTATACGGAATTTGAGTATGACCAATTGCAGCTTTCTGCCGACACCATCGGCCCTGATGAAGACCTTGTGCTCAACGTAACTGTCCATAACGCCGGTCCCTATGCCGGGAAAGAGGTGGTGCAGCTCTACATTCGTGACCTTGTGGCGTCTGTCACGCCTGATGAACGAAAGCTTACCGGCTTTGAAAAAGTCCACCTGGAGCCCCGGGAAAAGAAAACCCTGACATTCGAAATCAACACAAAGGATTTGATGTTTGTCGATCTCAACAATGAATGGGTTGCCGAAAGGGGTGACTTTGAAGTGCTGGTCGGCGGAAAGCCTGGAAACATGCTTGTAGAACGTTTTTTCTATACCGATGACTAAACATAACCCCCATATCAACAACCAGCCCCTTTACAAGGAAGGTGGACAGGTTCAGGGCTATCTTACCGAAATGGATGGAGAACCGGTCTATTGTATCCGAAACTATGACCGTATGCCACCGTTTCTTATGAGCATCGTCAGCAGCAGCGATCTGTGGATGTATCTTTCCAGCAGCGGTGGTCTGACGGCCGGACGGCAAAACTTTAACAACACCCTGTTCCCATACGAAACCGACGACAAGCTGCATGAAACAGCCCATAATACCGGACCAAAAACCATTTTCTCCCTGAAAGAGAAGGGGAAGACACATCTTTGGGAGCCTTTTTCTGACCGTTATGAGGGACTTTATCAGATTCAGCGAAACCTGTATAAAAACACCCCCGGCAACAAAGTGGTGTTTGAGGAAATCAATGAAACGCTTGAGCTTGTCTTTCGTTACAGCTGGACAAGCAGCGACGAACTGGGCTGGATACGCAAAGCTGCCCTGGAAAACCGCGCCGGCAAGGAACGTAAGATCGTTGTTTGTGACGGCCTGTTGAATTTGTTACCATGGGGCATCAAACGTGAAAGCCAAAGCATGATGAGCACCCTGATGGATGCCTATAAGGTGAGCGAATTTCGTCAGGGCAAAAACATGGCTTTGTATTATTTGTCCTCCATTCCGGTTGATCGTGCCGAGCCGGCAGAGGCGCTTCGCACCAATATCGCCTGGAGCTTTGGCCTCAAACCTGACAGCGTTTTGTTAAGTCCGGCGCAGTTGGGGGAGATACGTAAAGGTGGTTCTGCCACCCATGAAGACACAGTGTTCGGGCAGAAGCTGGCGTATTTGTTGTACGCAAACATCCGGCTCGCCTCGCATGAAGAAAGCACATGGTTTATCATGACCGACGTGGCATTGGACAGCTCCGATGTGTCAGCGTTGCAACGACGTATTGCCACGGAAACAAATAGTATCCGTTTTATTGAAAACAGCATTGCCGAAAGCACCAAAAGACTTGAACATCTTGTGGCCAAAGCCGACGGAATCCAGCAAACCGGAGATCCCTTCAGTGATCGCAGGCATTTTTCCAATGTGCTGTTTAACATCATGCGGGGCGGCATTTTTGAACAAGGCGACACGGTGGAGGTGGATGATTTCATGGAGCACCTGTATGAAAGCAACAGGGCGGTATATGAAAGACATAAGGGTCTGTTCGAACAGCAGCAACAGCCTTTGCGCTGGCAGGATCTGCTGCAGCTGGCCGGATCGGTGAATGATGCTGACCTTCTTCGTATAAGCCTGGAATACCTGCCTCTTAGCTTTGGCAGAAGGCATGGCGATCCCAGCAGACCGTGGAACTATTTTGATATCCGGGTGAAGAAAAGCGATGGTAGCCCTGCACGCAACTATCAGGGCAACTGGCGCGATATTTTTCAGAACTGGGAAGCACTGTCTTTCTCCTTTCCTTCCTTTCTGCCCGGCATGATCGCACGCTTTTTGAATGCTACTACCGCGGATGGCTATAACCCATACCGGATTACCCGTCAGGGCTTCGACTGGGAAGTGCCGGAACCCGATAACCCCTGGGCCCATATCGGCTACTGGGGTGATCATCAGATCGTTTACCTGTTGCGGCTGATGGAGATGCAGGAAAGGTTTCACCCGGGAAGCCTTTTGCAAAACGCCGACAGGGCAGTTTATGCATATGCCCGCGTTCCCTTCCGCATCAAAAGCTATCAGGAGATCCTGGAGGACCCCAGGGATACGATACTTTTTGAGGAGGAACTACACGATCACCTAATGAACAGGAGCAGGGAAGAAGGGCATGATGCCAAATTGATGATCCGGAATGACGGCGGGATACAAAAGGCTACTTTTATAGAAAAAATCATGGTGAGCCTGCTTACCAAGCTGGGCAACTTTGTGCCCGAAGCCGGAATCTGGCTTAACACCCAGCGACCTGAGTGGAATGATGCCAACAATGCCCTTACAGGTTATGGTGCATCCATGGTGACTCTCTGTCATATAAGGTCATGTGTCACCTTCTTAATCAAAATTATCACGGAGAAACAGGAAGCCCATTTTCGTGTTGCAAGAGAGGTGGCCACATTTTACGAAGCTGTTGCCCACGTTTTTACCAAAAATAAAACCTTGCTGAAAAAAGGGTTTTCGGCCGCCGACAGGAAAAACATGACCGATATGCTGGGTCTTGCCGGTGAAAAGTACCGAAGCACTGTATATAAAGGGTTTTCCGGTGAAACCAGCGACTTGTCAACAGATGAAATCCTGGTTTTTTACCGCCTCGTACTGTCCTTTTGCGATCAGACCATTGATAAAAACCGGCGCAGTGACGGTCTCTATCACGCCTACAACCTGATGGATTTTGGTCACGACAGCATTGACATACATCGACTGACCCTTATGCTGGAAGGACAGGCGGCTGTGCTGAGCAGTGGCTACCTGGATCCGCAGCGAACCCTTGAGCTGATGAAAGCGTTGTTTGACAGTGATCTATGGCGTGCTGATCAGCAAAGTTTTATGCTATACCCGTTCAGGCACCTGCCTGGTTTTATGGAAAAGAATAGCATACCAAAAAACCAGATCACCCGGTCGGGTTTATTGCAAGATCTTATCGACTCTGGTAATGAAGACATTATCAAGCGGGATGAAGCCGGTCATTACCATTTTAATGCCGGTCTGCAAAATGCACGTATGTTGAAAGAGACTCTGGCACGGTTGGATGGTTCTTTTGACTCAGCATATATCGCTTCGGAAACCCCTGTGGTGTTGGATATTTATGAGAAGGTGTTTAACCATCGCTTTTTTACCGGCCGATCAGGGTCTTTCTATAAATATGAAGGCCTTGGGTCCATCTACTGGCATATGGTTTCTAAGCTTCTGCTGGTGCTAGGTGAGCGGATACAGGGTATTGCTGTTAACAAAAGCGATTCGGGGGTGCTACCGCTATTGCGAGACTATTATTACCGGATCAAAAATGGGATCGGCATGCATAAACAGCCTGGTGAGTATGGTGCTTTCCCGACAGATCCTTATTCCCATACGCCTTCCATGATGGGGGCACAGCAACCCGGTATGACCGGACAGGTGAAGGAAGATATCCTGAGCCGTTTCAAGGAGCTGGGTGTGTATGTGGCTGGCGGAAAAATACATTTCCTGCCCGTTTTGCTAAGGATGCATGATTTTGATCAGGAAGGAAGCTTTTGTTTTAGCTATTGCGGCACCGACATTTGGATTAAAAAAGCGGCTTCTCCCGGTCTGGAGATACATTATCGCGACGGGTCACCCGCCGGGCGGTTTGATCACGGCCACCTTGATGAGGACACGTCCAACAAGATTTTTAGCCGTCACCATAACATCGACAGTCTGGTTTTTTATCATGCTGACTGATCCTTGCGTGGGTGAACGGACAGCCATATGGAGGTAGTTGCCACCGGCGGTTTCTGAGCCAGATACAGCCACCATGGCTCATGGGGCAACCTTATCCCATGGGGGCAATCTTCTGCGTAAAAACACCCTGATAAAACCTCCTGATATGGGGTAAGCAGGTTCGGTTGACAATCGATTTACCTGTTGGTCAGACTTCCGGCACTTCATCTGCTTCTTCATCAGCTTCTTCCTCCTCCTCTTCTTCAAACTCCAGCGACCAGATGATGGCTTCTACCTG
>CAYMDX010000025.1:2292-19804 GCA_964389125.1 uncultured Bacteroidales bacterium | reverse complement strand
AAGCTGGAAGCAGAAAAGAAGTTAGAAGGTAGAAGGTAGCGATTAGATAGTGAAAGTCTCAGGGGTGAAGCTTCCAGCTTCGAGCTTTCTTTGCTGCTCACAACCAGCCTTATACACCATAGTTCGTAATCTCGGAGGTGAGCTCAAAATCGAACTCCGGGTACTCGTAGATAGGTGGGCGGGATTCTGTTTCACCTAAAGAGTAACCCCAGATGCTTTCATATGCGCGGGGATCCTCTCCCATATCACCGATCTGCTCAAGATACTCATGAATGGACTTCGACTCAACGATAACAAACTTGCCAAGCTCGTCAATGACCGGACTGTGGCTGCGGTTATGGTCATGGTCGAACTCAAGAATACGTCGTCCATCCTTTGTGATCCCGATCATCCGGAAGCTCATACTTTTCCCTACGCCCGGCAGGTTAAGCACATTCCGGTCGGTGGCCAGAAAGGGAATATCGGCTTCATCGCGCAGCTGTTGTACATTGTCCACCATATTCTCCGCATCAAACGGGAAGGAGCGAATCCTGTTACGGTAATCATCAGGAATAGAACCAATCACCTTTTCCTCAATCTGTTCCTGTACGGCACGCGCATTGGTGGCAAACTTGAAGGCATTCTCCCGGTACCCTTTGACGGAGAAGGTATAATAAGGCAATACCCCGACATCATTCAGCACCTTGCGCAACTTCGCCGTGTGACCCCGACGGGAAGCCGGCGCCGTGAAAACAAGCTGGTTGGTGATGGTCCAGCCGGCAGCAATGAGCCGGGAAATGCCAAGCTCTGCCTCTGGCGTAACCTCCATGGGAGACTGAAAATGGGTCTGGATCACAAACTGCTTCACCCCGATTTTGGAAGCTTTCTCTTTAAATGCCGCCAGGATTTGCGCAAGATTTTCGGTTATCCGTTGTGGCAGGTATATAGGCAGACGGGTGCCGAGCCTGACCCGCAGGAGTTCGGCATACTTTTCTCCGTCGGGCAGGGTTTTGTTCTTCTCTTTCTTACGATATGCCATGTCATACACGGCATTGAGGATCTTTTCGAGAGACTGGTCGGAGCTCATCAGGGCATCACCACCGGTGATCAGAATATCACGGAGCATGGAGTCTTCCTCCCAGTATTTCATGATCATCTCCAGCTTTTCATCCCAGGTCTTCCGGGGCATCAGCTCATCCAGGTCAAAGTTGAGGTTCCCCCGCTGAAAGTCGTACATCCGCTGACAGGAGGTGCAGAGTCCGGCACAGGCCCTGCCCATGGTATCCGGTATCATGATGGCTACTTCCGGGTAGCGCCGGTGAATGTTATTATGCATCGGCAGGATCCACCCGGCTGCGTTTGGCTTGCCCGGCTCAACAATGTCCTCCTTCTCCCAGGCAACAATATGTCCGAATTCCTCTACAAGCTGTTTCGAATAGATGACGTAATACCGGATAGCCAGGTCTTTGCCAACCAGGTGATCCGGAACATCCACATTCAGGAGTGACACATAATAGGGATTCACAAAGAAAGGAATACCTCTCTCCTTCGCCCGGTATAACAAGGCCATTGTGTCCCCGTCAAGCGAATAATCAAGCATCTCGTTGAGGGTGTCGGGGTCACGAACCGCAAAACGAAGATGGAACAAATGATGATCCCACCATTCATGAACAAGGTGTATCTTCTCTTCCTGCGATATACCCTTCGGGAACACGAATCGCTGGCTGGTCATCTCTTTTTTATCGATCTTGTCGACCAGTACGCGGATAATCCTTGCCTTATTTTGTTCCCGTACCTTTACCACTTCCGGATCAAGGCCTGACGGATATTGTTCCATCCAGTGCACGATCTGTTCTTCGCCTGGTTGATGGCGATCGGAAACTCCTTTAAACTGACGGAAAAGATGAAGCATATCCAGGAAAAAGGCCTCTCCGGCGTCAGTATCCTGATGCCTTACAGCCTGCCAGAGGGTGCCAAAGGGGTTGTTGGCTACCTCTTTCCCGCGCAGGTTGAGGTCCTCATACGACTCTCCTTCATGATCATAATAATCCAGAAGGCGTATGGCAGCATAATCCTGCCAGGTAAGCTTCTCCATGGCATTGCGCCCCTGCAGCTCAAAACGGTAGAACCGGTAAGCATGCGGTTGCTCATCCATATATTCCATTACCATGTCACGAACACCCCTCGCAAACGCCTTCTCATCATGGGCTTCATCTATTAACTGTTTGACATCGGGATTTTCTTCCAAAAATTGAAGAAGCACTTTTTCCAATTGTGGACCAAGACGTGTTTCTTTTGTTTTTTGGTTTATTGTGACATCCATACACCTGTGTTTTTTTATTATGAATTTGACAATATGAATACGGGACACTCCCGGAAGTTGTCACAAAGATAGGCATTATTGGGAAAAAACAAAAACGCGGACAGGCACGAACCTACGTAACATCCTTATATGCAGACCTTAACGAAGGGTGCACAACAGCCGCAAGCAGGCCAAAGACAACCAGCAGGACAATATGGGATAAATACATCCAGACGGATGGCAGCTCGCTGGTAATCAGGCTTATAAAATAAATGACAAGGGCTAAACCGATGGTCAGGAAAATTCTGGTTACCTCATAGGGCACCGGGAATTTTTTCTGACCGAAAAGGTAAGATAACAATGCAAGGGAAAAATAACATACCAGGGTGGCCAGGGCAGACCCGTGATAGCCGATAAGCGGGATCCACCATATATTCAGGATGATGGTAATGAATGCCCCGGCTACGGAAAACCAGGCACCATAACCTGTCTGACCGGTAAGTTTATACCACACTGACAGGTTAAAATATATTCCCAGAAACATGTTGGCGATCAGCAGCACAGGCACAACGCTCAACCCCTCGTGGTATTGGGACCCGATAAAATGCTTCACAACATCCATAAAAAGCATCACACCAAGGAAAATGAACAGGCAGGCTACCACAAAGTAGTTCATTACCCGGGCATACAGCTCCCGGGCATTTGCTTTGGAGGCCTGTGAAAAGAAAAATGGCTCGGCGGCAAAACGAAAGGCCTGGATGAAAATGGTCATCAGGATTGACAGTTTATAGACAGCGCCATAGATACCCAGTTGTGACATGGCAATATCTCTGGGCAGGATATATTTGAGCAGCAGTTTGTCAAGGGCTTCATTGACCCATCCTGCCAGTCCGGCAACAAGCAGAGGCAGGGCGTACACGAGCATGCTTTTCCATATCTGCCTGTCAAAAACGGGAGGCGCGCTGCGCATGACGGGGGTTAACAGCAGCAACATCATCAGGGTAGCTGCCAGGTTTGCAATAAACACATAGCCAACGCCGATGTCCGGATTATAAACAATATCAATGAAGGGGCGCAATGATTCCGGGCCGTTGTTCATGAGCCAGGGGCAGAGCAACAGGAAAAAGAGCACCAAACCAATATTGACCCCGATACCGATAAGACGCACAGAGGCGAACCGCAGGGGTCTGTTTTCACCACGCAGTCGGGCAAACGGAATGGCTGCCAGGGCATCCAGTCCGACAATGGTGCCCAGCAAAACGATGTACTCGACATTGTCCGGATAGCGCATCATGTCAGCCAGGGGATAACGAAACATCACCACCAGCAGGATAAACAGGGAGGAGGTCATCAGCACAGAAAACAGGGAGGTGCTGTAAATCCAGTCCTTCTTTCGGGGGTCAGCCTCGGAAAAACGAAAATACGCCGTCTCCATGCCATATGTAAGCACTATCAGCAGAAAGGCCACATATGTATACATCTCTGTGACAATACCGTACTCATCCGGAACAAAGACGCGTGTGTAGAGCGGCACAAGCAGGAAGTTGATCACCCTTCCGACAATACTGCTAAGTCCGTAAATGGCGGTTTGTCCCGCGAGACGCCTGAGAGGATTCACTGCAATAGCTTTAGACCAACATACAAATGTGCAAAGAAAAATTGAGAAAAGCAGGTAAGTGCTGTTACACAGATGAGAAAAACACGATAAGAACACCACCGGTCAATGATGATTTGACCGGTAATGCAGGTACCTGTTCATGGGTAACCAGAAGAGGTTCTGTCTTGCTCCGGAGAAACCGAAACTTATTGATTGGCCTCCTGGGCGCGTATTTTGGCTTTCCACGCCTGATAGGTTGATTCAAAAAAATCCGGGTCATTCACCCGCAACCATGTGCCATATTTCACATAGTCAGGGATCATGCCACCATTGGATTTCTTCTGGTCATCCGGGATTCCGCTCTGGTTAAGATGGCGTTCGTAAGAGATCTTACTGGGCCGGTCTTCTTTTCTGTTCATATGCATGCGGTATAGGCCTGTTGGAGAATTATTCTCCTTACCCAAAAGAGGAGTGGCGCAACAGGCGGGTTAAAAAATAAACCTTGTAGCCCCGACAGGAATCGAACCTGTATCTAAAGTTTAGGAAACTTCTATTCTATCCGTTGAACTACGGGGCCAAATAAGTGTACAAATATAGCTATTATTATTAAATAAATAAATACCAAATGGCAAAAAAATGGATTATGACCAAGTTTTTTTAGACCAAACCATATTTTGTGCCTGGTATCATATCAACGCTGTTTTAGCCAGCCCCGGACTTAATCTTTTTTTTATCTCTGGCAAAACAAGCCTTTAACCAGATTAATTCATAAACTTAGTGAAACCGGCACAATAGCATTGACACAACATTAGCTAATGGTACTTCCGTTCTCAAAATCCTGTTCAGTGGTAACAAAGGTTAGCTCACCGTCGCGGTTTTCAGCCATGAGGATCATGCCCTGCGATTCAACCCCCTTAATTTTACGGGCTTCCAGGTTTGCCAGCAACACCACCTTCTTCCCGACGACCTCCTCAGGTTTGTAAAATTCGGCAATGCCGGCCACCACCGTACGCTGGTCAATCCCTGTATCAAGGGTCATTTTCAACAACTTTTTGGTTTTCGGCACCTTTTCGGCCGATAGAATGGTAGCGGTTCGCAGGTCCATTTTGGCAAAATCATCAAAGGTGGTAGTCTCCTTTAGCGGCTTTGCATCTTCGTTTGCCTGATTGTCTTTGCGGGTTTGCATAAGCTTTTCCAGCTGGGCTTTGACCTGTTCATCCTCCACTTTTTCGAACAGAAGTTCCGGTTGGTTAAGCTGGTGACCGGGCTCTAAAAGGTTTGATTTGCCGCCTTCATCCCAGGCATGAGCAGGCATACCAAGCATCTCTTGCAGCTTACGGGCAGTGAAAGGAAGGAAAGGTCCGGAAAGGACGGAAAGACTTGCACACACCTGCAGACAAATGTTCAGGATGGTCTTAACCCGTTCAGGGTCTTCTTTAAACTTTTTCCAGGGCTCCTCTTCGGTAAGGTAACGGTTTCCGAGACGCGCCAGGTTCATCATTTCAGCCAGGGCCTCTCTGAAGCGATACAGCTCGAGGCTTTCACCAATTTTTGCCGGAAAGGCTGACAAACTTTCCAGGGTATCCCTGTCGTTGTCGGTCAGGTTAACAACCGCGGGCACACGACCGTCAAAATATTTGTGCGTCAGCACCATGGTACGGTTTACAAAATTGCCGAATATCGCCAGCAGCTCATGGTTGTTGCGCGCCTGGAAGTCTTTCCAGGTAAAATCATTATCCTTTGTCTCCGGCGCAGCAGCACACAGCACATAGCGCAACACATCCTGTTTCCCGGGAAATTCTTTCAGGTACTCATGCAGCCACACCGCCCAGTTTCGTGATGTTGAGATCTTGTCACCCTCCAGGTTCAGAAACTCATTCGCCGGCACATTGTCGGGGAGAATATAAGACCCTTCGGCATGCAGCATCGTTGGAAAAATAATACAATGGAAAACGATGTTGTCTTTTCCGATAAAATGCACCAGTTTGCTGTCAGGGCTTTTCCAATAAGGCTTCCAGTCAATCCCTTTTTCGGCGGCCCACTCCCTGGTCGCGGATATGTAACCGATCGGGGCGTCGAACCAAACATACAGCACCTTTCCTTCTGTGCCTTCCAGGGGCAATTGAACGCCCCAGTCAAGATCGCGGGTAACCCCGCGCGGCTTCAGGCCCTGATCAATCCATGATTTGCATTGTCCGTAAACATTAGGCTTCCAGTCATCTTTATGATTTTCCAGAATCCATTCGCGCAGCATGGGTTCATACTTATCCAAAGGCAGGTACCAGTGCCGTGTTTTTCTCATGACAGGACTGTTTCCGCTAATCACGGAGCGCGGCTTAATGAGTTCAGCAGGGCTTAACGACGTACCACAACTCTCACACTGGTCACCATAAGCACTTTCATACCCACAATGCGGACATGTACCTGTAATATAGCGGTCAGCCAGAAACTGCTGATTTTCCTCATCAAAATATTGTTCAGACTCCTGTTCAACAAAAACCCCTTTATCATAAAGTGTCTTGAAAAAAGCGGCTGCCGTTTCATGATGGATATCGGCCGAGGTTCGGCTGTAAACATCGAAAGCAATACCAAATTCCTGAAAGGCATCTTTGATCAGGTGATGGTAATAATCAACAACCTGCTGAGGGGTTTTATTTTCCTGCCGGGCTTTAATGGTAATAGGAACGCCATGTTCATCACTGCCACAGATATACACGACATCTTTGCCCTTCTGACGCAGATAACGCACATAGATGTCGGCCGGCACATAGACCCCGGCCAGGTGGCCAATATGTATGGGGCCATTGGCATAAGGAAGGGCAGCCGTAACAGTGTGGCGCTTATATTGATTGTTCTCTTTGTTGTTCATCATGATGGGTGTTTGTTTTCAGGTTCTGCCATCCACACACAATACCGGCTGTTTTCAGGTGCTACATTGCCGTTACCACCTGGGCACCACACAGCAGGTGCTGAAAGGGATGGCTTCTTTTGTTTGATGCTTTATAATGAGCCGATTCCTTCGATGCAGAACAGTCATTCTTCCGGCAAAGGTAGTAAATGTCAGCTTTTATGCCGGCTGTTGGCTATAATTTTATTCAGAAAAGATTAACTTTGTATCGATAAACTGACGAAATGTCATTCACCGGAGAAAAATGAATATGGACATACAATCCATCAAACAGCGTTTCGGTATAATCGGTCATTCACCGAAGCTGGATCGCGCCATAGATGTGGCACGCCAGGTAGCTCCCACGGACATCACGGTGTTGATCACCGGGGAGAGCGGTACGGGCAAAGAGGTTTTCCCAAAGATTATTCACCATCTGAGTAAACGACGCCACGGGCCGTATATCGCCGTAAACTGCGGGGCTATCCCTGAAGGTACGATTGATTCGGAACTTTTTGGACATGAAAAAGGGTCGTTCACCGGCGCGCACGAAGCCAGGAAAGGTTATTTTGAAGAAGTGAACGGTGGCACCATCTTTCTGGATGAGGTAGCGGAGCTGCCTACTCTGACACAGGTCAGGCTCTTGCGCATCCTGGAGAGCGGTGAATATATCAAGGTGGGCTCTTCAAAGGTTATGCTTACCGATGTGCGGGTCGTGGCAGCTTCCAATGTAAGTCTGCAGCAGGCCGTTATCGACGGCAAGTTTCGCGAAGACCTTTACTACAGGCTCAACACGGTTCCCATCCACGTTCCGCCACTGCGGGAACGTAAGGAGGACATTATCATGTTGTTCAAAAAATTTTCGGCCGATTTTGCCGAGAAGTACCGCATGCCTCCGTTACATCTGACCCATGATGCCGAAGAGCTTCTGATCAACCACCGCTGGTCGGGAAACATCCGGCAGATCAAGAATCTCGCTGAACAAATGTCGGTTATTGAACAGAAACGAACCATTAATGCCGACACCATCCGCCAGTATCTTCCTTCCGAACCTCATCAGACCCTGCCTGTTCTGTTCAACGACCAACGTGCAGAGACCAATAACATGAGTGAGCGGGAAATTCTTTATAAGGTCCTCTTTGAGATGAAAAAAGACATTACCGACATGAAGCAGATCATCATGCAAATGTTGCAGGACGAACAGGTTTCAAGGCGCTTCCAGGAGGAACACGCCAATCTCATTGAAAAACTCTATGAAGACAAGGGCGATCCCCATATTTACCGGGAGGAAGAAAATTACCCATCGACGGAAGAGGAGCATCACGACCCGATAGAGGGCTATGAAGACGCCCATTCTGAGCTTCTTGAGGAAAACCTGTCCCTCCAGGAAAAAGAAAAGGACCTCATTGAAAGAGCCCTTAAAAAACATGGCGGGCGGCGAAAAAAGGCTGCCAAAGAGCTTGGCATTTCCGAAAGAACGCTCTACCGCAAAATCAAAGAGTACAATATCATCTAAGGCCGGTTGTTTTTTTGTATCTTTGCAGGTCAATCAAGGAACGTGTTCTCATGCAGACTACAAGACGTAAACAAATGTGGATCAGGGTGATCCTGTTCGTGCTCGCGCCGCTTTTCCTGGCTGGTTGCGGGGTTTATTCGTTCACCGGAGCAAGTATTCCGCCGCAGGCCGAAACCATCTCGGTACAATATTTTCCGAATCATGCGTCGACCATTCAACCCAGGTTGAGTCAATACTTTACCGAGGAGCTTCAAAACAAGTTTTTACAACAGACCAACCTTCAGATGGTTGACGATACCGGTGAGCTCCACTTTCAGGGCAGCATTACCGGTTATGACACCGAGCCGGTCGCCATCGGAGGCGATGACAGGGCGGCCTTAAACAGGCTGACCATTACGGTAAGGGTTGAATATTTTAATGATTTTGATGAAGAAGCGGAGTTCGCGCGTACCTTTTCAAGGTATTATGAGTATGACAGTCAACGAAGCCTTGCCGAGGTTGAAGATGAGGCCATGGAATCCATCACCGGGGAGCTGGTAGATGATATTTATAATGAAGCATTTGTAAACTGGTAAGCAACATGGCTAACTTGCATTCTTCGTTTCACGCATTGTTAAAAGAAGGGGATACGTTTGACAAAAAATCGGCAGCTGCTCTTAAGAAGCTCGCCGGGCGCTATCCATATTGCCAGCCCGCACGGATGCTATATGCCAAAGCATTGCGGGAACTTGACAAGAACCGGTTTGAGCAGGAGGTGAACCTTGCCACGGCACTGGCGCCTGATCGTCGCCGCTTTCGTGCTTTTCTCGCCGGAGAAAAGCCAACGCTGAAAGAGCCGGATACGTTACCTGCAAGTATGCATGAACCTGTAACCACAGAACAAAGCGAACCCGACAAAAGCACAAAGAAGCGACAAAAAAGCCAGCAACGCATCATCGACCGCTTTCTGAGCCAGGAGCCCCGCATTGAACCGGGCGCCAAAGATGTCCCTGAAGGTGAATTGGCACCCGAAAGCCAGGAGGAACATCCCGACATGGTGAGTGAAACATTGGCAGATTTGCTGGTCAAACAAGGGAAATCAGACCGCGCGGCAGCCATTTATAAAAAATTAAGTTTGATGTTTCCCGAAAAAAGCCGTTACTTTGCAAAAAAATTGGAAAACATCCAAAGAACAACCAATTAAATTATAGACAGTAATGGGTACGTATATTTTAATATCCGTTTTGATCCTTATCACTTGCGTGTTGCTGGTACTGATCGTGCTTGTCCAGAACTCCAAGGGAGGCGGACTGGCATCCAACTTTTCCGGCAGCAATCAGGTTATGGGTGTAAGAAAAACCACCGACTTCCTTGAAAAAACCACCTGGACACTGGCGATCGTATTGTTGGTATTGACACTGACATCCACATTTGTGATCCCGCGCGGTGAAATGCAGGAAGCTGCCGAGAGTGAAGTTCGCGACCTTGTCCCTGCACGGGAAGCACCACCAATGGGAATGGACGATATGCCACCCACGGAAGCAATCCCCGACGATGCAGATCAGGTTGAAGGAGTCCAGGCAGTGCCGGACGAAGCCGATGACATGCCCGACGACATGGATGCACTTCCCGACATAGAGGATTAAAACGGCAAGCAAACATGACAAAAAAGTGTCAGAATGGCATATCATTCTGACACTTTTTTTATTGACCCTGGCAGAAACATGCAAATATGGCCCCTAAACAGCCATTCCAGCGTTTTGGCACAAAATATGATCGGGCCATTAGTGCATATATCCGACCAAAAATCATTTTTCTTAATAAACAATGTCAAACAAGTAAAACACAAAAAAAATGGCAAAAGTAAACATCAAACCTTTAGCTGATCGCGTAGTGGTTGAGCCGGCACCGGCTGAAGAAAAAACATCAGGAGGCATCATCATTCCTGATTCGGCAAAAGAAAAACCACAGATGGGCACTGTTGTCGCAGTGGGCGACGGCACCAAAGATAATCCCGTAACCGTCAAAGTAGACGACAAAGTCATGTATGGCAAGTATGCCGGTACGGAGTTAAACCTGGAAGGCAAAGACTATCTGATCATGCGCGAAGCTGACATCTATGCTATTGTATAAGTTTTTGCTTTAAGTAACAAAATCATTTCATAAACAAATAAAAAAAACAGATAATCATGGCAAAAGACATAAAATTTGACCTGGAAGCCAGAAATGCCTTAAAAAGAGGCGTGGACAAGCTGTCCGACGCGGTCAGGATAACACTGGGACCCAAAGGACGCAATGTGGTGATGGACAAAAAGTTTGGCGCACCGGGAATCACTAAAGATGGTGTAACCGTCGCCAAAGACATTGAACTGGAAGATCCCGTTGAGAATATGGGTGCCCAAATGCTGAAAGAGGTAGCCAGCAAAACGGCTGATGTGGCCGGTGATGGCACTACCACGGCAACCGTGCTGGCACAGTCAATCATCCATAGCGGCCTGAAAAATGTTGCCGCCGGCGCGAACCCGATGGACCTCAAGCGCGGTGTGGAAAAAGCGGCTGAAAAGGTTGTTGAACACCTGCGTTCGCAGTCCAAAGAGGTTGGTGACAGCATCGAAAAGATCGAACAGGTCGCCACCATCTCCGCCAACAACGACCACTCCATCGGCAAGCTCATTGCAGAAGCGATGTCAAAAGTGAAGAAAGAAGGTGTGATCACCATTGAAGAAGCCAAAGGAACCGACACCAGCGTTGAAGTCGTTGAAGGGATGCAGTTCGACCGTGGGTACATCTCCCCTTACTTCGCTACCGACACCGAAAAGATGGAAACCATATTTGAAGATCCGTACATCCTGATCCATGACAAGAAGATCAGCACCATGAAGGATCTGCTTCCCGTACTGGAAAAAGTTGCCCAGTCAGGCAGGCCACTGATGATCATCTCAGAAGATGTTGACGGCGAAGCGCTGGCCACACTGGTTGTCAACAAGCTGCGCGGCTCCCTGAAGATCGCAGCCGTTAAAGCACCCGGCTTTGGCGACCGCAGAAAAGCCATGCTGGAAGACATCGCCATCCTGACCGGTGGAACCTTGATCAGCGAAGAGCAGGGCTTCACCCTGGAAAAAGCTGACCTCTCCCACCTTGGTACGGCAGAAAAAGTGACCATCGACAAAGACAATACAACCATTGTCAGCGGCAAAGGTGACAAGGATAACATCCAGGCCCGCATTAAGCAGATTAAAGGTCAGATGGAAAATACAACCAGCGATTATGACAAAGAGAAGCTGCAGGAGCGCCTGGCAAAACTGGCCGGTGGTGTAGCTGTTCTTTACGTTGGTGCTGCCAGCGAAGTTGAAATGAAAGAAAAGAAAGACCGTTGCGATGATGCGTTGAATGCGACACGCGCCGCCGTTGAAGAAGGTATTGTACCGGGTGGCGGTATCGCCTACATCCGTGCGCTGGATGCGCTAACCGACTTCAAAGGCATCAACGCCGATGAGAACACCGGTATAGCCATCGTACGCAGAGCGCTCGAAGAACCCTTGCGCATGATCGTAGAAAACGCCGGCGTGGAAGGATCAATCATCGTTCAGAAAGTCAAAGACGGCAAAGATGATTTCGGATTCAACGCCCGCACAGAAGTTTTTGAAAACCTCTACGAGGCCGGCGTTATTGATCCGACAAAAGTAACGCGTGTGGCAATGGAGAACGCCTCTTCAATCGCCGGAATGTTACTGACCACAGAATGTGTCATCTCTGACATTCCCGAAGAAGGCTCCGACTCCCAGCAACCCTCGATGAGCCCCGGAATGGGCGGCATGGGCGGCATGGGTGGCATGATGTAATGCTGTCATGACCATTGACATATACCAGGACAAATGTGTCCTGGCAAAAAAAGACCGGCACAACATGCCGGTCTTTTTTTATACAATCATAATATCAAATGTCCTGTACAAGAATGTTCGCTGAACGGTTATTCAATCCGTTTCATCTCAGCCGTGAGCTCCTCGATGAAATCAGGATCTTCTCCGGCTGACGTTACCGTATAATGCATCTCGATGAGACTACCTGAAAGCGTGCCCTGTCCTTCAAAGGTGTAATAACCGTGATCCTGGGGAAAAACGGTCAACGCATCCTCCTCGGCAACAGCTTGTATATCAGAATCAAAATTCCATAAGTTCTCGATAATCACCTGATTCTCTGCCCGGTGGTCAATGCGAATCAACACCTCATAGTCTTCATTATAGCTCATGCTTTCGTGGCTGTACTCTTCCACCTCATACCGGCCGGTAAACTTATTACGATGATCATCTTCCGTGTCACAGGCCCAAAAAGCCAGCACCGGGAGCATCACAAAGAAAAAAACAGGGCGTATCAACATCTTGGTATCCTTTTTTCAAAGTTAAAAAATATTTTCCTCTGGTGTCCCTTTATACCCTTCTGTTTCATAAAACACACCCTTCTCTTTCAAAAAGATGCTCAAAACATAAGCCTGCAGACAGTTAAATTACGATGTTAACGATTTTGCCGGGCACCACGATCACCTTTTTGGGCGTTTTGCCCTGTAGCCATTTTTCGGCCTCCGGCGCCGCCAGTACGGCCTTTTCAACCTCCTCCTGACTGCTGTCTGCCGGCAGCTCCATCTTAAAACGCGTTTTTCCGTTGAAAGAAACCGGATAGGTCACCGTATCGTCAACCACCATCTTTTCCTCCCACTCAGGGAAAGGGGCATCTGCCACACTGTGTTCATGCCCGAGCACATGCCAGATCTCCTCGCAAATATGGGGTGCAAAAGGGGCAAGCATAACAGCCAATGGCTCCAGGATCTCCTTCTTGTGACATTTCATGTCAGTCAGATCATTGACGCATACCATGAAAGCACTTACGGCCGTATTGAACGAAAACCGCTCCACATCTTCACTCACTTTTTTGATCGTTTTATGAAGCACTTTTTTCTCCTTCTCTGCCGCGGCCTCCCCGGACACTATCAGGTGGTTCTCACGATCGTAATACAGGCGCCAGAACTTTCGCACGAAACGCGACACACCCTCAATACCTTTGGCATCCCAGGGCTTGGCCTGCTCGAGCGGCCCGAGAAACATCTCATACAACCGCAGGGTGTCGGCCCCGAACTTGTCAATCAGGTCATCGGGGTTGACTACATTGTGAAATGACTTCGACATCTTTTCCACATCCCAGCCACAGATATACTTGCCATCCTCCAGGACAAACGTAGCATCCTTGTATTCAGGGTTCCACTCTTTAAAGGCTTCAAGATCCAGAATGTCATTATCCACGATGTTGACATCCACATGCAGGGGGATGGTGTCGTACTGGTTTTTCAGGTTGTAAGACACAAAGCGGTTACTGCCTTTTTCGCGATAAACAAAATTGGACCGCCCCTGTATCATCCCCTGATTGATCAGTTTCTTAAAGGGTTCTTCCTTAACCACCACCCCGATATCATAAAGAAATTTGTTCCAGAAACGGGCATAAACCAGGTGACCGGTGGCATGTTCGGCACCACCCATGTAGAGATCGACATTTTCCCAATAATTTACGGCCTCTTCTGAAACGAGCTGCTGATCGTTCCCTGGGTCCATATACCGGATATAATAGGCGCTTGAGCCGGCAAACCCGGGCATGGTATTGTGCTCCAACGGGTATCCCTCTTTTGTTTCCCAGTTTTCTGCCCTGGCCAATGGGGGCTCCCCGGACTCTGTCGGCAGGTAGGAGTCAACCGGCGGCAGCTCCAGCGGAAGCTCTTCTTCCGGTAACACATAAGGAATACCGTCTTTATAATAGACAGGGAAGGGTTCTCCCCAGTAGCGCTGACGACTGAAGATGGCGTCGCGCAGGCGGTAGTTTACCTTGCTCTCTCCGATGCCTTTCTGTTCCAGACGCCGGGTAATCTCGCGAATGGCATCCGGAACATTCATATCATTAATGAAATCACTATTAATAATGGTGCCCTGTTTGTCATCATGTGCCCCTTCGGTCACATCCCCACCGGTGACAACCTCGATGACCGGCAGGTCAAAATGTCTGGCAAAGGCATGATCACGGCTGTCGTGCCCGGGTACAGCCATAATGGCACCGGTCCCATAACCTGCCAGCACATAGTCGGCAACATATACCGGTATTGCTTCTTCGGTAAACGGATGCACGGCGTAGCCGCCGGTAAACTGACCGGATACGGTTTTCACATCAGACATGCGCTCTTTTTCTGACTTGCTGCGGGCCTGGTTGATATACGCATTCACCGCTTCGCGGCAGGCATCCGTGGTGATCCTGTCAACCAGCTCATGCTCTGGCGCAAGCACCATGAAGGTGGCACCAAACAGGGTGTCCGGACGTGTGGTAAACACCTCAATGGTGTCCGTGTGTGCTTTTAACGGGAAAAAGATTGTCGCACCTTCCGAGCGGCCGATCCAGTTTTTCTGTATCTCTTTAAGGGATTCACTCCAGTCGATCTTATCGAGCCCTTCCAGGAGCCTTTCGGCATAAGCGGTGATGCGCAGGAACCACTGTTTCATCTTTTTACGGTGCACCGGATAGCCACCCCGCACAGAATAACCCTCCTTAACCTCGTCGTTGGCGAGCACTGTTCCCAGCTTGGGGCACCAGTTCACAAAGGTGTCAGCCAGATAGGCAAGGCGGTAGTTCATCAGCACAGCCTGGCGCTCCTTTTCGTCCTTCTTCCGCCACTGCACGGCGGTGAATGTCTCCACAGGGCCACATGCTGCCTCCAGGCCCAGGTTCCCGCTGCGCTCAAAGATGTGCTCCAGCTCCCGGATAGGCTCAGCCCGCTGTGTCTTATAATGGTAAAAGTGATTAAAAAGCTGGATAAATGTCCATTGTGTCCACTTATAATAAGAAGGTTCACAGGTGCGTACCTCCCTGTCCCAGTCAAAGCTGAAACCAAGCTTGTCCAGCTGTTCCCGGTACCTGTTGATGTTGTTCTCCGTTGTGATGGCTGGATGCTGGCCTGTCTGTATGGCATACTGTTCCGCCGGCAAGCCGTAAGCATCATAGCCCATCGGATGCAACACATTGAATCCTTTCTGACGCTTATAGCGCGCATATATGTCGGAAGCGATATAACCCAGAGGATGCCCCACATGCAGGCCGGCACCCGAGGGATAGGGAAACATGTCAAGCACATAGTATTTGGGCTTGTCATGGTCAATGTCGACCTGGTACGTTTTATGTTCCCGCCAGTAGCTTTGCCACTTTTGTTCTACTTCTCTGAAGTTATAGTCCATTTCTCTGATGGTTGAATGTTTGGCTATTATTGTTTGATGTAAAGCGTTTATACCCTGCGAATTTAGTAAATGTTCCCTTTTTTATTGTAATTTTGAGGCGTTTTTAGGATTTAAAAGCAAAATAACACAAAATATGAGCATGTATGAACCAGGAAAAGAAGCCAGGATTATTTGAGGAGTTTCCCGCGGTTTCCACTGAAGCGTGGGAGGAAAAGATTCATGAGGACCTGAAAGGGGCTGATTATGAGAAGCGTCTGGTTTGGAAAACCGACGATGGGTTGGCCGTGATGCCTTATTATCGCGCTGAGCATCTGGATGACCTGCCCCACACGGGTGTATTCCCCGGCGAAGCGCCCTACGTCAGGGGCAAAGCCATCAAAAGAAATGACTGGATTACCCGGCAGGACTTCCCCGAACCTGACCCGGCAAAAGCCAATGCACAAGCCATGAAGGCGGTCGGTAAAGGGGCCGAAGCGGTTGGACTCAACGCCAGGGAGGCAGACACACCTGATGCCCTGAAAACACTCCTGGACGGAATCGACCCGAAAGAGTCCGGCATCCACTTTATTCATGGGAAAAAGTATCCGGCACTCGCCAAAGAGCTGGGCAACCTGATAGACGGAAAAAACCTGAAAGGGTCCTTTAATTTTGACCCGCTGGGATACTTTCTGTTATACGGCAAACACTATGAGAGTCGCGATGCTTCCTTTGAAGCAACCAAAAACATCATCCATATCGGCAAGGAAAAGCTGCCGCATTACCATGTTCTGAACATTAACGGCCGGCACTATCACAATGCCGGGGCCAGTGTGGTACAGGAGCTGGCATTCGCCCTCTCACAGGCCAATGAGTACCTGGCAAACCTCACTGATGCCGGATTGTCTGTCGAAGACATCTGCCCCCGCATGCAATTCACGTTTGGTGTTGGTTCAGCCTATTTCCTTGAGATTGCGAAGTTCAGGGCTGTAAAAATGTTGTGGGCAAAGATTGTAGAACATTATACAGGTGAAGATACCGGGGCCGGCAAGATGACCCTCCACGTTGAAACGTCCCACTGGAACAAGACCATTTATGACCCATACGTAAACATGCTCCGTACCACCACAGAAGCCATGGCTGCTTCCATCGCAGGTGCGGACAGCATCACGGTAAAGCCCTTCGACGATTGTTTCAGAAAGCCGGATGCATTCTCCTTCCGCATGGCGCGCAACCAGCAAACCATCCTGAAGTATGAGGCTTATTTTAATAAAGTGGCCGACCCGGCTGCAGGTTCTTATTATGTTGAAAACCTCACCCACTCCATTGCCAAAGCGGCCTGGGATTTGTTCCTGGAGACAGAGGACAAGGGTGGATTTTTGGAGGCAGTATCGTCCGGCTTCATACGCTCATCTATCGAAAGCACCTGTCAGAAGCGCGACATGGATATTGCCATGCGCAAACGGGTGTTTGTCGGCACCAACCAATATGCCAATCCGGAAGAGCGCATGCTCGACAAGGTTGAACCTACGGCAAAACTGAGTGACATTTCCGGGCTGCGGCCTTACCGGGGCGCGCAACCGTTCGAAGCCCTTCGTATGGCAGTCGAGAATCACGCCCAAAAAGGGTTCGATCGCCCGACCGTATTTATGTTCACCTATGGCAATCCGGTTATGCGCAAGGCCAGAGCGACCTTTTCAGGCAACTTCTTTGGCGTGGCAGGCTATCATATTATCGACAACCTGGGCTTCCCCGACATCGAATCCGGCGTAAAAGCGGCCCTGGAAGCCAAAGCCCATATCGTGGTGCTTTGCAGCAGCGACGATGAATATCCGGAAATGGCTCCGGCCGCTTCCGAAATCAAAAAGAAAGCACCCCAAACACAGGTTGTGGTGGCCGGTAACCCCAAAGCGCACATCGAAACACTCAGGGAGGCCGGGGTGGATGATTTCATCCATGTCCGTACCAACGCCCTGGAGACGCTCACGCGTTATAACGAATTTATGGAGATTGT
>CAYMDX010000025.1:0-2192 GCA_964389125.1 uncultured Bacteroidales bacterium | reverse complement strand
TATGATAATTAGAATTTTACAGATATGCGACCAGATTTCAAACATAACCCATTCAAACCTGTAAAAAAAGAAACGGGTAACTACATTGCCTGGGAGAAGGAAAACAACATTTCTGCTTCCTGGGAAACAGCCGAAAAGATCAACGTGAAGCCGGTGTACGGCCCGGATGACCTTCTTGACATGGAGCACCTGAATTATGCAGCGGGGATTTCTCCTTTCCTGCGGGGCCCTTACAGCACCATGTATAACATGAAGCCATGGACCATCCGTCAGTATGCCGGATTCTCCACGGCGGAAGAGTCAAACGCGTTCTATCGCCGCAACCTGGCTGCCGGACAGAAAGGGCTTTCCGTGGCGTTCGACCTGGCCACCCACCGCGGCTACGACTCCGACCACGAAAGGGTTTCCGGCGACGTCGGCAAGGCAGGGGTCGCCATCGACTCCATCCTCGACATGAAGATCCTGTTCGATCAGATCCCCCTGGATAAGATGTCAGTATCCATGACCATGAACGGCGCTGTGCTGCCGATCATGGCATTCTATATTGTAGCGGCCGAAGAGCAGGGTGTGTCGCCCGACCAGCTGACAGGAACCATCCAGAATGATATCCTGAAAGAGTTTATGGTGCGAAACACCTATATCTACCCGCCGCTGCCTTCCATGCGGATTATTGCCGACATCTTCGGGTACACATCCCAAAATATGCCCCGCTTTAACTCTATCTCCATCAGTGGTTACCACATGCAGGAGGCCGGTGCTACCGGAGATATTGAGCTGGCGTATACCCTGGCTGACGGACTTGAATACATTCGCACGGGCGTGGATGCCGGTATGGATATCGACGACTTTGCCCCTCGCCTCTCGTTCTTCTGGGCAATCGGCATGAACCACTTTATGGAAATTGCCAAGATGCGGGCAGCACGTATGCTGTGGGCCAAGCTGGTAAAACAGTTCAACCCGAAAAATCCGAAGTCGCTGGCGTTGCGGACCCACTCCCAGACTTCTGGCTGGAGCCTCACCGAGCAGGACCCCTACAACAATGTGACCCGCACCTGCATCGAGGCCATGGGCGCAGTGCTGGGCCACACCCAGTCGCTGCACACCAACGCCCTCGACGAAGCCATCGCACTGCCGACCGACTTTTCCGCGCGTATCGCCAGGAACACCCAGCTCTATATCCTGGAAGAAAGCAAGGTGACAAGGGCGATCGACCCCTGGGCAGGCTCCTATTACGTCGAAGCGCTCACCCAGGATATCGCCAAACGCGCCTGGGAGCATATTCAGGAGATTGAAGACCTGGGCGGCATGGCCAAAGCCATTGAGACAGGGGTTCCCAAGATGCGTATCGAGGAAGCATCAGCCCGCAAGCAGGCCCGCATCGACAGTGGGAAGGACACCATCGTGGGCGTTAACAAATACCGCCGCGAACAGGAAGACCCGATTGATATTCTCGATGTGGATAACACCGCCGTTAGGAACGCCCAGATCAAAAGGCTGGAAAAACTGCGCAGCGAACGCAACCCCGAAGAAGTACAACAGGCACTGGATAAGATCACCCGGGCCTGTGAAACGGGCGAAGGCAACCTGCTGGAGCTTTCCGTAGACGCCGCAAGGAAACGGGCTTCCCTGGGAGAGATATCCCAGGCCTGTGAAAAAGTTTATGGCCGCTATCAGGCGGTGATACGTTCAATTTCAGGAGTATACTCAATGGAAATAGACAACAACGACAGTTTTGCCAAAGCCAAAAAGATGGCAGACGACTTCGCGAAGCTGGAAGGCCGCCGGCCCCGTATCATGATCGCCAAGATGGGTCAGGACGGCCACGACCGCGGCGCCAAAGTGGTGGCAACCGCTTACGCCGACATCGGATTCGATGTCGATATGGGACCACTCTTCCAGACACCGAAAGAAGCCGCCCGTCAGGCCGTTGAAAACGACGTGCATGTGGTGGGGGTCTCCAGCCTGGCAGCAGGTCATAAGGTGCTGGCACCACAAATTATAGAAGAACTGAAAAAGCTGGGGCGCGAAGACATCATGGTGATCGTAGGCGGGGTAATCCCCGCACAGGATTATCAGTTCCTGTACGATGCCGGCGTCATGGGCGTTTTTGGTCCCGGCACGGTCATCTCTGATGCCGCCATCAAAATGCTGTCAGTGCTGCTGGAATCGCGTCAGGAGTCCTGATGCCCCTG
>CAYMDX010000024.1:0-19981 GCA_964389125.1 uncultured Bacteroidales bacterium | reverse complement strand
CTTCCTTCCGGCTATTTTGAATCACATAAAAATCAGTTATCTTGCTATATATTATGAGCCCGAGCCCATCTGGTAATTAAGCTATATTTTCTTACAAACAATTATATCGTATTTTTGTTATAGTTAAAGATAGTATAAACCCATAAAAAGAGATTATGATGTTATCAAAAAAGATGTTAAAAATTTTAAATGAGCAGGTAGCTAAAGAAGTATATGCTTCCCATCTCTATCTTTCCATGGCTTCCTGGGCAGAAAGTGCCGGTTTGGATGGTATTGCAGGGTGGTTCTATGCCCAGTCGGAAGAGGAACGTGAACACATGCTGAAGTTCATGCGCTATATAAACGAGCGGGGTGTTCATGCAGAGGTTCCTGCTGTAGACAAACCACCAAAGGAATTCCCGGGAATCAAAGAAGCCTTTGATGCGGCTCTTGATCATGAAAAGATGGTAAGCGGCGCGATTAACGATATCGTGGCACTGGCTATTCAGGAAAAAGACTACGCCACCAATAACTGGATTCAGTGGTTTGTTGAAGAACAAAGAGAAGAGGAAGCTTCTGTCGAGTCTATCATTGACAAGCTGGCCCTCCTTGGTGATCGTGGTCTGTACGTGTTCGACCGTGACATTATGTCCATGCGTGGCGAATAAGTGATGCACAATACTACCGTGTAATTTGTAAATTACCCTTGTTGCATAATATACCTTATATAGTTTAAAAAAGCCGGAAGAACCCGGCTTTTTTTATGGCGTATAGTGATTGATAAAATCGGATGCCGGGCCAGAATGGCCAAAATTTTGCTACTTTTTTTGTATTTTGGCAGAGGATCACGCCGGGTAGGTTTTGCATGGGAAGCTTATATTTTTTTGTCTGGAAAAGATGGGTAAGTATTTTGGTATATTTTTGAAATGGCTTGTGCGTATCGCACTGGCCGTAATAGTTTTCGTGATTCTGTTGGTGTTTATTATCCAGCTTCCTGCTGTTCAGACATATATAAGCAGTCGCCTGGTTGAATCAATATCCTCTCAGACCGGTACGGTCATGTCGGTTGAACGGGTGGGTATCCGTATTCCCAAAACCATCCGCGTAAATGGTTTATACACGGAAGACCTGCAGGGCGACACCCTTGTATATGCCGGCGAGCTGGCTGTTGATATACATCTTTTGTCGTTGCTGCGCAATGAGGTCCACATTAATGAACTGCACTTAACAGATGCGGTCGTCAACATGCATCGCCTGCCGCCTGACACAGTTTTTAATTATCAGTTTTTGCTTGCAGCTTTTCAGAATAATGGTGGCAATAGCCATACAGCCGTGCCCGGGCAAGGAACAGACAGCGTGCAAGCAGACCCGGGGCAGGAAAATACCCCCTGGCAGTTCGATGTGCATCATATCCTTCTGAAAAATGTCCGGTTTCGTTATGCCGATCATTTTGCCGGGCTTGACCTATTATTCCAGACAGGCAGGTTGCAAACCAGTGTTGACCGTTTAAATCTGTCCGACATGCAATACCATCTGGGGTATACCTTTTTTCAGGATGTTGATGTCAGTTTGAAGGCATCTGCTGCTTCTGTCGAACGCGAACCGGCCGGTGAACCTGGTGGCAGGCTTCCTGATGTCGGACTCAGCCAGTTGATTTTGGAAGAGCTGTCTTTCTCCTATGAAGATCAGCATGGTTTTGCGCTTTTTACCGGTTTTGATAAGCTTGACTTGCGTAGCCGGCAGATAGATCTGGAAGCACTGGCATTCGACCTTGATCGTTTTCTGCTAAGTGGTCTGGATGTTGATATTCACTCGCCGGCAGGTCCCGCAGAATCCGGTTTGCCGAACGATGAGCCGTCATTTTCTTTCAAATGGGACCGGGTGATGCCGGTGTCGGTGTCGGCCGATGTTTTTCGCCTCACCGAAAGTACTTTCTCTATGCATCATAGCGAGTCAGAAGATGTGAAACAGGAGGGGGGTGAAGAAATGCATCTCACTTCTCTGGAAGTATGGTTGGAAGACCTGTATGCCTCGCCGGATGGGCTGGAACTGGTTTTACAGAAGGTAACAGGTCATGAGGCTGGCGGTTTACGGCTTAAAGACATGTCAGGCCAGATAGCTTTGACACCTGAAGGCACAACTCTCCGTGACCTGCATATAGAGTCGGCCGGAAGTCAGCTCGCAATGGATTTGCATACAGATATGTCCGTCATGGATCTGACGCTGCCCCTGCAATCGGACTACTCCATAGACTTGAATACCCTGGAAGCCACTCTCGGTCGGGATCTGCCAGATTTCCTGCCGGCTATGTCCATACTTTTCCCTGATAGCGGAGCACCTCCCGTATACCTTGAGGCAGCAGCGGGGGGCACTGTAAACGATTTCAATCTGGAGACCCTGTCTGTAAGCATTCCGGAACGACTACGATCAGAAATGTCGGGCAACGTGCAACATTTGTTATCCCCCCGGCAGATTGTGCTCAATATTCCCTCTCTGCAGCTTACGGGTGATGCCGCCGAAATGCTGACCTACCTGCCCGATACGCTAAGGCCGGCATTGACACTACCCGAACATTTCGCCCTGGAGGCTGCTTTCCAGGGCAGGCCGGATGCATTTCAGCTGGAAGCGGAACTGCAGTCAGACTTTGCCAACCTGATGACGACGCTTCAACTGATGGAACCTGACGACGAAAAACCCGGCTGGGATTTGTTTCTGGCTTTGGATAACGCCGATATCCTGGCCTTTACCGGTCAGAAAGGACAGTTGTATGACCTGTCCGCCACTTTTGAGGCTCAGGGGCATAATCTTGCATTTCCGGAAATGGTCATGCAAATGGAAGGGCGGCTCGACTCCCTCCGGTTCAACGAATATACCTACCGTGACCTTGATATCATGGCGAATCTGAATCATGGGATTGCTACACTTGAACTGGATTATGTCGATGAATACCTCGCATTTGACCTGAACAGCCAGGCAAGTTTGACAGATGACCATCAGGAGGTTGCACTGGAGCTTGACCTCGAACATTTGAATGCACAGGCACTTGGGTTCACTGATGAAATGATTGCCCTTCAGACCAAGCTTCACGGAGATTTTCAGCTGAAAGAACCTGATTTCCCTGATGGCAAGCTGCAGCTGGACACCACCCGTGTGCTTCTCGACAGGCAGGTATTTACCATGGATGGCCTGCTGGTTGAAACCACCGCCGATCCAGACAATTATTCCATCAACATTGCGTCACCCATGCTGGAGGCTTCCTATCAGGGTAACATTTCCCCGGTGCTGATTCCGGAAGTCCTTAACCAGCATATCTACAGCTATATTGAACAGGATAATGGCAGGGAAACAACCGTGGATTCCTTATATCAACATTTTGAGATGCATGTTGATGTTTTTCCTTCCCCTTATCTTACCGAGCTGCTAATTCCAGGTTTAAACGCTTTTGAGCCTATGTCCCTCTCAGGTGCATTTGACAGCCGTGAACGTTTGCTGTCAATGGAGCTGGACATACCCGAACTGGATTATGACGGCTGGCAGATAAAGGATATGCACGTCCATGCCGGCTCAGGTCCCGGTCAGATGGATTTTAGTTTAGATATCCCCGTTCTGGAGGGAGAACCACTTTCTCTTACCAATATCCATACGAGCGGTCAGCTCCGGGAGCAAAACCTGGATTTCGCAATTGGTTTTGATGATGAAGATTCCTTAACCTGGCTGGATGCCAGGGGGCAGCTGGAACAATTGCCGGACACGACCAAAATATCACTTCATGATAACATCGTGGTGAACCGGCAGAATTGGACCGTCCAACCCGGACACTATTTATATCTGACGGACGATCATATCATCGCGCATGACTTTATCTTATCAAAAGATGATAAGGAAATGGCACTATACAGTACCGACCCTTCTGACAGCGAATCACCGCTGGAGCTTCACTGGAAGCAGATTAACCTGACACAGTTCGATCTTATAGGAGGAAGCCCGTTGGTAGAGGGTATGTTTAGCGGGTCAGTCGTGATGAAGGACCCACTAACGGCCCCTTTGTTTGAGGCAGAACTGGATATCCTGGAAATGGGTTATCGTGGGGATACCATCGGTGATGTGATGGTGCATGTAAATAATCCGGAGGCAGGGATTTTTGATATGACAGGGTCTGTTAGTGGCTACGGAAACCGTCTTGAACTGACCGGCTCTTATCGTGAAGACGATCCTTCACCCCTCGATGTAGAAGTACACCTGGATAATCTCGAGTTTTCCACGATGGAAGCGCTTGCTTCTGATCAACTGGAAGATATGGCAGGAAATATTTCCGGAAGGCTTCGGGTTACCGGTAATCTAAACCAGCCGCAGGCAAATGGCGCCCTGCATTTTGATGAAGTGGGTTTTCATGTTATCCCGCTGGGAGTAAGGTATACCATGCCAGATGAGTCACTGTTTTTTGATGATCATCATATACGATTTGACACCCTCCGCCTGAAGGATCATGCCGGCCAAAGTGCCAGCCTGGATGGTCATATTCATCTCAGGGAGCTCTCCGATATACAGGCAGCTGTTAACTTGTCATCAGATAATTTTCTGATCATGGATCTGCCGGCAGGTGCCAATGATCTATATCATGGACGGTTGTTGATCGATACACAATTGGACGTGTTGGGAACATTGGGTGCGATAAACGTTGACGGGAACTTGACATTAAATCGCGGCTCCCGGTTTCATTTTATCCTGCCTCAGTATCAACCAGAGGCTATAGGAGATGAGGGCGTGGTACAGTTTGTTGCGCTTCGTGAGGACGTTTTTGAAGATCTCCTCCTCCGGCCGGAAGAGGCCGACCCGGTTATGTCGGTCTTTGAGAACCTTGATATCAGTGTAAATCTCGATATTGACCCCCGGACGGATGTTCGTGTGGTGATAGACGAGCTGGCGGGTGATTATCTGCAAGTTAAAGGGGGCGGATTGTTAACTTATGGTGTTGATCCCGGTGGGCAGATAAGTTTGGCCGGGCAGTATGAGATTACGGAAGGAGCTTACCAAATGACCTTTTATGATGTTATCCGCCGGAATTTCAACATTTTGGAGGGTAGCCGGGTGATATGGTCGGGTGACCCCCTTGATGCCCTGGTGGATATTTCAGCAAGCTATCGACTGCGTACCACGCCGCGTGAGCTGCTCGTATCACACGCTGCTGCAGCAGATCAACCGGATGAGTTCAGACAACCCTATCCGTTTGATGTTGTTTTGCACATGGAAGGTGACCTGATGAGTCCGGAGATACGTTTTGAAATTACGCTGCCGCCACAACATCGTGGCGCGATGGATGGCCGGTTGCAGGCACGGCTCAATGAGCTTAATGAGAACGAGACTGAATTGAACAAGCAGGTGTTTGCTTTGCTTATGCTGGGAAGTTTTATTCAGGATGATCCAATGGCCGCTTTTGGTGGTGGCCCGGGTATTTCAGCCACAGCCCGCAGCAGTGCCAGCCGCATACTTTCGCAACAGCTTAATCGTTTGTCTGACCAATACATTAGTGGTGTGGATCTCAGTTTTGATGTAGAGTCATACGAACAGGTGGCTGACGGACAAATGATCGGACGAACACAGCTTCAGATGGAAGTGAGTCGCGATTTCCTGGATGAGCGCCTGCGAATTACCGCCGGCGGGCATCTTGAACTGGAAGATGATACCAAAAGCGAAGTCGACCCATCCGATATAGCAGGCGATTTTTCAGTAGAGTACTTGTTGACGCCAGATGGCAGATTGACCGTCAAAGGTTACCGGGAACGAAAATTCCAGACTATGTATGAAGGAGAGCTCGTGGAAACTGGCCTTTCCCTCATTTTCAGACAGACCTATACGACGTTCAGAGACCTTTTTGGACGTCAGGAAGAAGAGGGCAATTTTATATATGAACCGGATGATTCCACTGAAAACTAAACATTGATGAAAGGAATTACCTCATATCGTCTCCATGATGTCCTGATTGGCATTTCCGTTTTAGGGATACTGTTATTCCTTTCCGGATGCTCGGGTATGCGGCACCTGGAGGAGGACCGGCCATTATATACCGGTGCCGACCTGCATATCGAAGAGAAAGCCCCGGTTGAAGATGAGCGTAATATCGAGCGGGAACTGAATCGGGTATTGCGTCCCCATCCCAATAGCACATTTTTAATGGCACGCCCACGTATGTGGCTATACCTGGTTACCGATGATGACAGTGAATCCGGTTGGCGGAGCTGGCTGAATCAACGTTTCGGAGAAGCGCCGGTGTATGCTGATGAAGTATCCGTAGAACAGCATGAAAGATTAATCAGCAACAGGCTATACAATATGGGATATTTTGATGCCGGGATTGTTTATGAGCTGCATTCCGACGAAAAAACCGTTTCCGTAGACTATGATGTGACGCTGAAACCTCCTTATACATTTGGTGAGTTGTATCCAATAGCCGGCGATGAACCCGTGGAGGCTATCATAGATGAGCAGTTGGAACATTCGTTGATCCGGGCCGGTGACCCCTACAGCCTTGATAACCTAAAACAGGAGCGTAAGCGTATTGAACAGGCGCTCAGGAAGCAGGGTTATTTTTATTTCCATGCCGATCACCTGCTTTTTCAAGCAGATTCGGTAGCCGGGGATCGCCGGGTTGACATATATACCACTATAAAAGAGGAAGCGCCAGCGGTTGCGCGGCGCCCTTTCCGTATCGGGGATATCTATGTGCATGCTGATTACCTGGCCGCAAATGTACCTTCCGATGCTCCCCGGGACACCCTTACCATAGGGGACGGTATTTATTTCACAGACGCTTTGTCGCAGTTTAAACCCCGGATTTTTACCCGATCCTTGTTTTTAAAGCGGGACAGTTTATATAATGCGGACCATCACCATCGTACACGAAATCATTTGATGGGCCTGGGCAGCTTCAGGTTTGTAAATGTCCGCTTTTCCCGGAGCCGGGATGCTGAAAATGACCGGCTCGACATGCGTGTGCTGTTATCCCCGATGGAAAAGCGTTCAATTTCGGCAGAGATTAAAGGTGTGACCAAGTCCAATAACTTTGCCGGACCGGGTTTTAGCGCCACCTTGACCAATCACAACCTGTTTGGGGGCGCCGAAGCACTCAATCTACGCTTCGAAGGCGCTTATGAGTTTCTGGTCGGCCGTAATCGGTCCGCCAGCGCCCGTGAGTTTGGCATGGAAACATCGCTGTTGATTCCGCGCTTCCTGTTGCCCGGCGACAGAGATACAGACCGTCGCGTGCTTTCCCCAAAAACCAACTTTTCCCTGGGGATGAGTTATCTGAACCGGACGGATGCTTTCAGTCTGACCACCATACAGGCCGGATACACTTATACCTGGAACAGCGATATTGTCCGGCAATACCGGGTGGCTCCACTGGCGTTCAGGTTGTTCAGACTTGGTGATGTCGGTGAAGGGATGGAAGGGGTGTTAATGGATGGTGCCCTGTTACGGGAAGGACTCTTTGAACAGTTTATCATCGGAAGCGAATATGGCTGGACCTATAACTCACAATTACGTTCTGACCGGAAAAATGACTGGTTTGTTCAGTTAAACGTAGATTTTTCCGGTAATTTGACCTATTTGCTGCTGAACAACGTGTTTAACGCTTCTCCCCTGGAAGAGGGCGGATATGGCTTATTTAACCAGCGTTTTGCCCAATATACCAGGGCGGATGCTGATGTACGCTATTATTGGGACTTAGGAAACGGCCGCCGTTTGGTTACCCGGGTGTTCACAGGAGCAGGAGTGCCTTACGGAAACTCGGATATGATGCCATATGTGAAGCAATATGTGATTGGCGGCGTCAACAGCATTCGTGCCTTTCATCCGCGCGAACTGGGTCCTGGCCATTATGCACCAGAACCGGACGAGGAGGTTGGATATAATATTTACCGTACCGGTGAGCTAAAGCTCGAAGCGAATCTGGAGTACCGTTTCGACATCACCAATTTATTTAAAGGGGCTTTGTTTTTGGATGCAGGAAATATCTGGCGAATCGAGGAGGATGAGGAGGTTCCCGGGGGAACGTTTTCTGCCGACCGGTTTGCTGAGGAGATTGCTTTGGGAGCGGGCACAGGCCTTCGCATTGATGCCGGCTTCTTTATCCTCAGGTTTGATTTTGCAATTCCCCTGGCTGATCCCGCCACCAATGACGGCAGCTATTTTGATTCTGTAAGGCTGCTCGACAGCGACTGGCGGCGGGATCATCTGGTATTTAACCTGGGGATCGGTTATCCGTTTTAACTATTCTATCTCTTGTTCGATCCATCCGGAACGATCTGGCAATTCTGGTACCGGCCAGTCTTTTGGCGGATCTTCTTCGAGTTGTTCCAGTAATACTTCCACGGCTTTCTCAAGGGAAGGATCTTCACCACGGGCTACTTTGTGCGGGCTGTCGATCACCTCAATGTCGGGATACACACCAATTCCTTCTATGATCCAATCACCCTCTTCATTATAGATACCAAAGCGTGGTACGGCAATGTAGCCGCCGTCCATCAGGCCCGCATTGCCGGACATGCCGACAAGCCCGCCCCATGTACGGGTGCCGATGATGGTGCCCAGGTCTTTCTGGCGGAAGAAATAAGGGAAGGCATCTCCGCCCGAGGAGCTGAACTGGTTGATGAGCATGGCTTTATGCCCATCGTGGGCTACTCCCGGTGTGCGCATGGGGTGCTCCAGACCGGCCCTGTACCACTTGGCATGGGTCTCACGGTTCAGGAGCTCAACCATCCTGTCGGGAATGAATCCACCACCATTGAAGCGCTCATCGATGATCAGGGCATCTTTGTGATGATAAGCATACATGCCTTTGAAAAGCTCACGGTTTCCTTCGAAAGAAGTGTTGGGTACATGAATGTAACCGATGCGTCCGTCAGACAGCTCTTCTACCATCTCGCGCCGGGTGTTGACCCAGTCAAGGTAACGCAACTCGGTTTCACTGTCGATAGGCTTAATCATATAAGTACGGGCATTATCAGCATCCGGCGTGTTGCTAATCGTGATGCTGGTGCGCTTATCGACCCTTCCTTCCAGAAACTGATATGGATCCAAATCGGTGGTAATGTCATATCCTTCGATACTGATCAGGTATTCACCTTCTTCTATCTGAATGCCCTGGGCAGTTAATGGTGAACGACGATCCTCATCCCAGTTTTCACCTGTAAAGATTTTGCTGAGCATGTAACGGTCATGTTCGGTATCGGCCTTCAGTTCTGCGCCAAGCAAACCGGTTTCCACACGCTCGACCCGCTCGAAATCACCATAATTAACATATGCATGGCCGGTATTGGTTTCAGCAAACATCTCACCAAAGATATAGTCCAGGTCGAAGCGGTGATTCAGGTAAGGCAGAAGGGCGGAATAGCGCTCATAAAACTCGTCCCAGTCAACGGCATGCAGGTTTTCTACATAGAAAAAGTCTCTGAATATCCGCCAACCGTCGATAAATATTTGCTCCCATTCTTTAGTCGGTTCGATACGCATGTCCATATCGCTGAGATCGAGCTTGCCATCTCCGGGACTTTGTTCGGGCGACAGGCTTGCTACACCGTAGTCGTCGCGGTGCTGGTAGAGGAAGCTGCTTTCATCGGCGGAGACAATACCCATGCGGATGCCGTCCATAATCATCTGACTCTCCTGTTCGCTGATGACGAACCGGTGCATTCCGTTGTTGGAAAAGTATACCAGTCCATCCTCTACTGCCTGGAGGCCCCAATAGCTGCCTGCCTCCATCGGGAAAGCGACGATACGGTTCTCGGTACCTTCACGGTCAATCCGTACAGCCACCTCATCATTGTTTTCTTCCTGGTTGTTATCATTGATTGGTTCTGTGGTTTCTTTGGGCGCCAGCAGCCTTGGACTTTCGTTGGTAAGGTGCAAGCCGTACACCCGGGTAGCTCTGTTATACAGATAGTTAAACTCAAAGTCGGAAAAGGTCAGGTTGAAATCCCGGTTTGAAGTAAAGAAAATATATTCCCCATCTTTGCTGAATACCGGGTTGCCGTCGCCGTAACTGTCGTCAGTCAGCTGATAGGCCTCTTCTTCATCAATATTATAGATCCATATGGCACCCAGTCCATTAAGGCTGCTCTTGGCGTAGGTGATCAGCCTTGAGTCGGGTGAAAAGTTGTAATGGCGGATTTCTTCAGCCGTGGGCGTATCTATCACACGGAGGTCGCCTGTTTCGACGTCCAGGAGCTGAAGCTGCATGCTGCGGTCGAAGTACACCAGGTAGCGGCTGTCGGGGCTCCATTGGGGCGTATATTTCCAGCCTTTACTGCCATGGGTGATCTGGCGGGGTTCTGAATCGTTTCCTGTTTCCTGCAGGTATACTTCGTATTCGCCGGTCTGGTCAGAATAATAAGCAATCCACTTTCCATCAGGTGACCATTGCGGATATTTGGCCCGCACGCCCTGGGTACGTGTGAGGTTGTGCGTGGTACCTTCACCTGCCGGGACCGAAAAGATATCGCCGCGGGCATCAAAGAGCGCCCTGTTGCCTGATGGTGAGATAGCCATGCTGTGAATGTCCTCTTTTACATTTTTATGATAGGGAAGGGTGTTGGCATAGTCAAACTGGATATTGACCACCACCCGCTCCAGGGCCTCTGTTTCCAGGTCAAGCTTGTAGAGATATCCGCCGCTTTCATACACCAGTTGGCCATTGGTGCCACTGGGCCACATCACGTCGAAATCGTCGTGAAAGGTAACCTGTTCAATTTCTTCGGTATTGGTGTTGTAGCGGTGGATGTTCAGCCATTGGTCACGGTCAGAGGCAAAGTAGATGTTATCGCCATACCACACCGGTATATGGTCGGTGCCTTTAAACTCGGTAATTCTCTCGGAGGTATTTTCTTCCAGGTCATAGATCCAAAGGTTGGATGCCCTTCCTCCTTTGTGTCGCTTCCAGGTTCTGAACTCCCTGTCTACATAGGCAAAGGCCATTTTGGTGCCGTCTGGGGAGAGGTCCCCGAATCCGCCATGTGGTATGGGCAGTTCCTCTTCAAGGCCGCCTTCGATATCTACCAGAAAATATTTGCCCATGCGCTCACCATGAGGTGTTCTGTTCCCGCGGAAAAGGACTTTCCGGCTGTCGGGTGTCCAACCGAGCACCACATTGTCGAAACCGCCGCGCGGTGGCATCGGGCCTACATCATTATAGTATGTGAGCTGGCGGGGCGTGCCACCTTCGGCAGGCATGACATAAACCTGGCGCGAGCCGCTGTATTCTGCCGAAAAGGCAATCCACTGCCCGTCGGGAGAGAGTTTTGGGAAGAGTTCAAGTCCCTTGTGTGAAGTCAACTGACGCGCATCTCCGCCGTCTGCATCCACCGTCCAGATGTTGCCGGCGTATACAAATACGATCTGGTCATCGCTGATATCAGGATAACGCATCAGACGCGCATCTTCAGAAGCACAGAGCCCCGCTGACAAAAATAAAAGCGTGGCCGTCAATGCAATCATGGATAATACGTTTCTTATCATAAAGATTAGAATTAAAATGTGTATAAATGAGGTTGTTTTAGTAAAAATCGCGGCAAATTACGGCTTTTTTTTGAGTTATGAAAACCGAACGGGTATTCTGTCGACTGTAGCGGCGACCATTTTGCTTTTCTCAAGCCATGAAATAAATATACCTTTGTATAGTTATACCAGAGAGCATAATCAACCAATCAGAGAATATACGCGACCATGAGCTTTGCTTTTCCAGGCTTCCTTTTTGCATTGTTTGCCATAGCCATACCGGTGATCATTCACTTATTTCGTTTCAGGCGTTTCCGGACGGTGTACTTTCCAAATGTAGCGTTTCTTCAACAACTGAGTGAGACCTCTAAGAGGGAGTCACGTCTGAAAAATCTTTTGGTGCTGCTTGCCAGGATCCTTGCCATTGTATTTCTTGTTATGGCTTTTGCCCGTCCATATATCCCGGCTGATACAGAAGATATAGCCCCTGAGGGAAACGCTGTGGGGGTGTATCTTGATAACTCATTTAGTATGAATGCCTTATCTGGTCAGGGGCGTTTATTGGATGAAGCAAGGTCACGTGCCCTGGAAATCGCCGATCTGTACGAACCTACCGATCGTTTCCTGTTGCTTACCAACGACTTTAAAGGTCAGCACCAGCGTTTTGTCAGCCGGCAGGAATTTATGGAAATGGTACGCCAGGTTGATGAAACAGCCAGGGTAAGAACCATCGCTGAGGTCATGCGACGCAAAGAGGAGCTTTTTGCCGGTGAACCCTCAGATCACCAAAGGGCTTATTATCTGAGTGACTTTCAGAAGAGTACAACTGAACTGGCGGATGTCGACCAGGAGCATGAGGTGCCGGCTTACCTGGTGCCGGTGCAGACGCGGCAAACAGACAATGTATTCATAGATTCATGCTGGTTTGAAACGCCGGCGCATTTGGCCGGAGAGCCTGTGACCATGCATGTAAGGATACGTAACGACGGAACCAGAGATCTGGAAAACCAGCCCTTACGGCTTTATGTCGAAGGCGCGCAGCGAACCATCATGTCATTCAACATAGATGAAGGGTCGGAAGAGGTTCTTGAGTTAACCTGGTCTGCCGGTGAGAAACCCCTGCAACAGGGCTATGTGGAGATTACTGATCATCCGGTGACCTTCGATGACCGGATGTACTTTTCCTACCACGTGTCATCCGAAATACCGGTTCTTGGCCTGGAAGGGGATGGGCGCAATCAATACCTTCATGCTTTGTTTGACAGTGATGATCTGTTCGACTATGAAACTGTGCCCGGCTTCTCGATTGACTATTCGAAGTTTGCGGATCATAATCTCATTGTGATGACCGGCTTTAGCAATGTTTCAGCAGGTTTGTCCAATGAGCTCCAACGCTTTGTAAGTAACGGCGGCAGTCTGGTTATCTTTCCCGGTGAAGATATTGATATCTCCTCATACAATCGTTTGTTGCAAAATCTGCAGCTTGACCGTTATGAACACCTTGACACCAATGAGGTCAGCGTAAGCTCGATCAATGAGCTTCATCAGGTCTTTGAAGGCGTGTTCGAAGAAATACCCGAGCATGTCGATCTGCCGACGGCTTCCATGTACTATCCTGTATCGCGGCATGTTGGCTCTTCCGGTGAGGACTTGTTACAATTGCAAAATGGCCTTCCATTTTTCAGCTCCTATCCGCTTGGTGACGGACAGGTTTTTCTGTCGGCTGTGGGTCTCGATCATTCTTTTGGAAACTTTCAGCGACATTCCATCTTCGTACCGGTAATGGCCAATATCGCTATTCAGAGTGGGTCAACGCAGCCGCTTTACTATACCATTGGTGAAGGTGAACCGGTGGAACCGGGCGTCAGAGGCGTGCAGCCTGACCAGGTGTTTGTATTGCGCAAGGATGACTTTGAGGTGATCCCTGAACAGCGCCGGATGCACAACCGTATTCAGCTTTTCTTCCACGATCAGATTAAAGAAGCGCACAATTATGACCTCCATCTCGGCGACGACCAGATTGGCGGATTGTCTTTCAATTATGACCGACGCGAATCTTTACTGGATGTATACGATGAGGGTGAACTGGAAACTCTGCTTGCTGATCTGCAGATGGCCTCCGCACAGGTTGTGGATGTGGGCACCAGCCCCCTGGAAACAGCTTTTCAGGAAATGGGCATGAGCAGGCAGCTCTGGCAGTATTTTATACTGCTTGCATTGATATGCATACTGGCTGAAATTTTGATGCTTCGGTTTTGGAAATAACCCGCTTGCAGGGTATTTATTGTTACATTTGCAGCGATTGTCAAATCGTGATATTACCCGTTTTTATTAGTGATACATGAGCGAATCGTATAATCATAATAATGATGACTTTGTGAATCAGCAGCCCGAAGATCAGGGTGGCTTTGATGCCGGTCAGGAATCTGATGACAGCATGAAGGTCACCAGACTGTCCGGCATGTATAAAGACTGGTTCCTGGATTATGCTTCTTACGTGATACTGGAGCGTGCGGTGCCGGAGGTTCGTGACGGGCTGAAGCCGGTGCAGCGAAGGATACTGCATGCCATGAAAGAGCTGGATGATGGCCGCTTCAACAAGGTAGCAAACATCATCGGGCATACCATGAAATATCATCCCCACGGAGATGCCTCTATTGGTGATGCCCTGGTTCAGTTGGGACAGAAAGATCTACTGATTGAAACCCAGGGAAACTGGGGCAATATCATTACCGGTGACAGCGCTGCCGCACCCCGGTATATCGAGGCACGCCCCTCGAAACTGGCCCTGGAAATAATATATAATCCCAAAACCACGATCTGGAAAACCAGCTATGACGGTCGCAACCAGGAACCGCGTTACCTGCCTGTGAAATTTCCCCTGCTTCTGGCACAGGGTGTGGAGGGTATAGCTGTAGGTCTGGCATCCAAGATACTGCCACATAATTTCAACGAATTAATCGATGCCTCAGTTGACTATCTGAAGGGCCAGGAACCGGACATTTTGCCCGACTTCCCTTCAGGAGGTTATGCCGACTTTTCCAAATACAATAACGGCATGCGGGGTGGAAAGATACGTGTCAGGGCCAGGATCAATATTCGTGACAAGAAAACCCTGGTGATCAATGAGATCCCCTTTGGCACAACCACAGGCAGCCTCATCGATAGCATTGTTGCCGCCAATGATAAAGGTAAGATCAAAATCAGGAAGATCGAAGACAATACCGCCGAGAATGTGGAGGTTGTCATACACCTGGCCCAGGGAATTTCACCCGATCAGGCTATCGATGCGCTTTATCTGTTTACGGATTGTGAGATCGGTATCTCTCCCAACTGCTGTGTTATCGAAGCCGGCAAACCCAAGTTCTTGAGCGTTAATGAGGTACTGAAAATATCCGCCGACAATACCGTGGCACTACTCAAACAGGAGCTGGAGATTGAAAAGGCCGAGCTGCTCGAAAAGTTACTGTATGCCAGCCTGGAAAAGATCTTTATTGAAAACCGTATCTATCGCGATATTGAGCAATGTGAGAGCTGGGAGGCTGTTGTTGAGGCTATTGATAATGGACTGGAACCTTATAAAGCACAGTTTTATCGCGACATTACGCGCGACGATATCATTCACCTCACCGAAATCCGCATCAAACGTATCTCCAAATACGATGTGTTTAAAGCTGATCGCGAAATACGTAAACTGGAAGAACGCTTGCAAAAGGTGGAATATCATTTGGAACACCTGGTCAGGTATGCCATTGATTATTTCAAAAGAATCAAAAAACAATTTGGAGAGGGTCGGGAACGCAAAACAGAAATTCGCCATTTTGACAGCATTGAAGCTGCACGTGTAGCTGTTGCGAACACAAAATTATATGTGAACCGTGCGGAAGGTTTTGCCGGTACGTCCCTTAAAAAGGATGAGTTTATCTGTGAATGTTCCGACCTGGATGACATCATTGTGTTCAGGGAGGATGGGACATATGTGGTCACCAGGGTGGACGAAAAATCATACGTGGGCAAAAATATTGTTCATGTAGGGGTTTTTGAACGTAATGATGAACGTACGATCTATAATGTGATATATCGCGACGGTAACACCAGCGTCTCCTATATGAAACGGTTCCCGGTTAAAAGTGTTACCCGCGACAAAGAGTATGACCTGACCAAAGGCACGAAAGGCAGCAAAGTGCTCTATTTCTCTGCCAATCCGAATGGAGAAGCAGAAGTGGTTACGGTGTATCTGCGGCATAAGCCACGCCTGAAAAAGACGGTTTTTGATTTGGATTTCAGCACTTTGGCCATCAAAGGCCGGGGGTCTGTCGGCAATATGTTAACCAAACATCCGGTGCGCCGTATCGTGTTAAAGGATCAGGGTGTTTCCACACTGGGAGCCATGAGCCTCTGGTTCGATGATTCGGTATTGCGGCTGAATGATGACGGACGTGGAACATACCTGGGTGCGTTTAAAGGGGATGAGAAAATCCTTACAGTCTATGGTAATGGTTATTATCGTGTGATGAATTTCGATTTATCCAACCATTTTGATGAAAACCCTTTGATCATTCAAAAACTGAACCCCGGAACGGTCATCTCAGCTGTTTACTTTGATGCCGAACAGGGATATTATTATATCAAGCGATTTGAGCCCCAGAAAAATGACAGCGGCCTGACCGGTTTTATCGGGGAAAATCCGGATAACCGGCTGGAACTGGTTACCACAGAAAAATATCCGCGCATGAAAGTTAACTTTTCTCCTTCTGACCGAAAGAAAAAAACAGAAGAAGAAATTGATGTGGCGGATTTCATAGCGGTAAAAAGCGGGAAGGCCAGGGGTAAACGGGTAGCGTCGACCACTATATCAGCGGTTGAGTGGCTCGAACCTCTTCAAAAAGAAGAAGTAGCGCAGGAAGAAGAAGTTACACCGCATGATGTTCCCGACCGGGAAGAAGAAGGAACAGATAGCGCTGCGGATGGCGGTAAACCTGACGACAAGGAACAGCAGATTCGTCTTGACCTGGACATTTAAACACCTTCATCATACTCAGGTGTTGCTTCCGGGGAATGCTGCAATCTCAAGAATCTTAACGATGGTCATGGTAGCCTTCTCCATGCTTTCAAGCGGGATAAACTCATATTTTCCGTGAAAGTTGTGTCCCCCCGTAAAGAGGTTGGGGCAGGGAAGGCCCATGTATGATAGTCTGGCTCCGTCGGTGCCCCCTCTGATAGGCCTTGTAGCCGGTTCTATATCCAATTGCTCCATAGCCTCCCTGGCTTGTTCAATAATATGCATGACAGGGTAGATCTTGTTATTCATGTTGTAATACTGGTCTTTGATGTCGACATGAATGGTACCGCTGCCATATTGATCGTTCAGAAAGTTGGCGGCCTTCCGGAGCTTTTCTTTTTTGTGTTCGAACTTTTGTTTGTCGTGATTACGGATCAGCATTTGAATATCAGCCTTTTCTACTGTCCCCCGGAAATCAGTAATATGATAAAATCCCTCACGTTTTTCGGTATGCTCCGGTCGTTCACCTTCGGGTAGCATTTGACAAAATGCCATACCAACCAAATTGGCATTGATCATGATATTCTTTGCCGCACCAGGGTGAATATTCCTGCCCTGGATGCCAATGTTGGCTAAAGCAGCGTTAAAGTTTTCATACTGAATCTCTCCGATAGCACCTCCGTCTACGGTATAAGCATAATCAGCATTGAATGTTTCAGGATTAAAGCCATCAGAGCCTTTGCCGATCTCCTCGTCCGGAGTGAATAAGATTTTTACCTTGCCGTGCGGGATGTCCGGATTGTTTGTGAGGTATGCAACTGCCTCCATGATTTCGGCTATGCCCGCTTTGTCGTCGGCTCCCAACAAGGTGCTGCCATCGGAAGTAATCAGGGTTTGACCAATGTAATTTTTCAGCACCGGGAAATCCTTGACAGGCATGATGTGGTTTTTCTCTTGATCTAAAACCAGGTCGTTGCCGTCATACTGCTCGTGAACAACCGGTCTGACGTTTTTGCCGCTTACGTCGGGACTGGTGTCGAGGTGGGCGATGAACCCGATAACCGGTGCTTTCCGGGAAATATTGGCCGGTAATGTAGCCATGACATAAGCATGTTCGTCAGCGTGGGCATCTTCCAGACCGAGCTCCTTTAGCTCATTGACGAGCAACCGGGCCAGCTCATGCTGCCCCGGCGAGCTCGGAAACTCGTCTGAAGCCGGATCACTCTGCGTATCTATCGATATGTATCGCTTAAATTTCTCCAGCAATTGTTCCTTCATTGAATAACTTATTAAGACATGATGGGTTTCAGATTATAACGGACACAAACCCGACAATTGTTCGTACGATTTGCGATGTCATGCCGGGTATGCTGCTTTCGTTGATGGACGCAAACTTAGCCTTTCTTCAAGGTGATCCCGGCCAGAAATCTTCCGGTTACACCCTGATCGGCACGGCTTGAGTAAAAGGTGTCGTGGTTGCACTGCGTGCATATGTCAGCCTGTTCAATGTGTTCTTCCTTTATACCGCAATCCAGTAGTTGTTGTTTGTTTGCTTCCCACTGGTCGAAAATATGTTTACCGGGTGTTTTGGCCGGTTTTATGATATTTTTAACCGATCCCAATGCGATTCTTGCTTCTTTATATACATCATCCCCAACTTCATAGCAGCAGGGACCGTTGGAAGGGCCAAGACAGGCCAGGATGTTATCCGTTCGGCAGTCGTAGTGTTGCAACATCTTATCGATGGCTTTGGGGATGATCTTGCGTAATGTGCCCCTCCAGCCTGCATGAAGGGCGGCAATGACCTTCTTTACAGGGTCGTACAATAACACGGGTACACAATCGGCGACCTGGACACCCAGACAAATATTTGGAACATTGGTGATCATACCGTCCGTATTGGCCAGGGCATTCTCTTTGTCGACTGACCCACTGCCCCGGTTTGAGGCACCTACAATATTGACGTTGCCGCTATGAGACTGATTGGCCATGGTAAAGGTCAACAGATCCAACCTCAGTGCATCCGCAAGGGTGCGCCGGTTCTGCAACACCCGGAAATTGTTGTCACCTACATGAAAACCGATATTCAATGAGGAGAAATGACCCTCACTAATCCCGCCTTTTCGGGTTGAAACAAAATGTTTGATGGTATCAAAACCCGATAGTTTCTCGAAGGTGTAAATAGTGGTGGTGCCCAGGTCTTTTGGATGCATGGCCTTCTCGTTTATGGTTTGATCAAAGATATGAATTTTGCTGGATTAAAAGCGTCTACTACGCACGCCGTTGCCTGAATGATCAATTTCTTACCTTTGTTCTTATAGAATCACGTTTTATGGCAGGTATATATATCCATATTCCTTATTGCCGGCAGCCATGCTATTATTGTAACTTTCACTTTAAAGCTTCTCAGCGCGACAAGGATGCTTTTTTAGATGCAATATATGCTGAGATTGGTTTGCGGCAAGACTTTTTTCAAGGTTTGGCCGATTTTGATGGGATTAAAACCCTCTATATTGGTGGTGGGACCCCTTCTGTGCTTTCTGTGCCGGAACTAGTGTCAGTATTTGATCGCCTCCAAGAGCATTTCTCTTTGGATGGTGTGACGGAGGTCACCCTCGAGGGCAATCCGGATGATCTTAGCCTTTCAAAATTAGCGGATTTGAAGCAGCATACACCGGTTAACCGGCTTAGTGTCGGCATACAAAGCTTTTTTGCTGATGACCTGGTGTATATGAATCGCATACACACACCCGGGCAAGCAGAAAAAAGTCTGGAGAATGCCATGGAAAGCGGTTTTTTAAATATCACCGCGGACCTGATCTATGGAACACCAACAATGTCTGATGCCAGTTGGCAGGATAATCTGAGGCACCTGGTGGCTGCCGGCGTTCCGCATATCTCTGCATATGCCCTTACCGTTGAAGAGAAAACCCCGCTCGAATACCTGATCCGAAAAGGAAAGGCTGCGCCGGTAGATGATGCACAGGCCGGACGCCAGTTTGACCTGATGTGCGACTTTTTGGATCAACATGGCTACCGCCATTATGAAATTTCCAATTTTGCACGCAAAGGATATGAGTCACGTCATAATATGTCCTACTGGACCGGTGTGCCTTACCTCGGCCTGGGACCATCGGCACACAGCTATATTCAAGGGACACGCTCCTGGAATGTGGCCAACACGCGTGCATATATCAAGGACATAAGCCAGGGGATAATACCCTGCCAGGGAGAAACCCTCAGCGACATCCAGGCACTGAATGAATATATTATGACCTCTCTGCGTACCATGTGGGGCTGTGACCTGACACATGTCCACAACAAATGGGGCTCCAAATACATGATGACTTTGAAACAGAAAGCAACTTCTTATCTGCGACAGGGACTAATGCATAATAATGAAGAGCAATTCCTCGTCCTGACCCGCAAAGGACAATTTTTTGCTGATGGCATTGCCGCTGATCTGTTTTTCCAGGAAAACGATATCAAGCACGTTTAAAGGAACTGTAA
>CAYMDX010000023.1:0-20195 GCA_964389125.1 uncultured Bacteroidales bacterium | reverse complement strand
CTAATCCCGAAGGGATTAAATATGATTAGCCCCGAATGCAATTCGGGTATAAGGAACGCCCGGAAAACGAGAACCCTGAAAGGGTTCAATGCAGTTGCAGGCCGGACTTGGCCGGCCTGCCATTTAAAAAAAAAGGCAGTGGTAGACGCAGCACTTGGGCTGCGTGCCGCGATTTGAAACTATAAACTGTAAACGGTAAAAAAAGCTGGAAGCTTTTTTCTTCTTCCTTCCAGCTTCGAGCTATTCGGAATCACATAAAAATTAGTTGGCTTGCTATATATTATGGGCTCAAGCCCATTGGGTGACCAACTTCTACCTTATGCCCGGATTAAATAAGAAAGATACAAAATGCTTTAATACAGGCACTAACGCAAATGTAAGCACATGAAATGGTGATGGTTCTTGTGAATACATATATTGGTTAAAAGTAAAAAATGAGTTACGGATTACGTTTTTTGAACTTGGTTTTATGAACAAAAAGGACATAGTGTTTATAACTGTTTTACTGGCGGTGCTTCTGGTGACTATCATTCCGGAGGCACCGGTCGCATTTTATATGTCTGCGACAAAGCAGTACCCGATGCTAATGGCTTTTGCCAAATTTTTTATCCTGGCTCCCCTGGGTGAGGTTATTGGACTGCGAATCAAAACCGGCCACTATCATCAGCCGGGTTTTGGTTTGTTCCCGAAGGCGGTTGTCTGGGGCCTGTTGGGTTTAACCATTCAGCTGGCGTTGGTCGTTTTTTCAGCAGGCACACCTGCATTTATGGACATTTTGGGTGTATCAAATGCACAGGAAGCCATCATGGCCGATGGCTTTTTGTGGGATAAGCTGCTCGTTGCGTTTGGCATCAGTGTGGCTATGAACCTGATTTATGCCCCGGTGTTGATGACATTGCACCGCATTACCGATATACATATTGAACATCATAACGGACTCATGACGTCACTGGCCAGTCCCCTCGATATGGGGCGCATTCTACAGGAGTTAAACTGGCGGGTGCAGTGGCATTTTGTCTTTAAAAAGACCATTCCATTGTTCTGGATACCGGCACATACAATTACCTTTATGCTTCCGGCACATCACCGGGTATTGTTTGCCGCCTTCCTGGGTATTATGCTGGGGGTGTTTCTGGCTGTAGCTTCTGTTCTCGGTCGCCGCTTACGGTCAGAATAACATGCAGGGTTGGTGCCCGGTTATATATTTCTTGCCAAATACTTTGTTCCTCATGCGGGATTTTTGTATATTTACAAATAAGGCATCTATATTATCATTCATAATCATTGTTTAAAAATTGATTACTATGGAAGAGCAACTGGTAACCCTAGCAACAGATCATTACACGTCTGCCGAAGTATTAAAGGCACGATTGGAAGCTGCCGGAATCGAATGTTATTTAAGTAATGTTCACCTGATACAGGGGGCTGCTTCTGAGGGTGTGGAGATAAAAATTAAAACATCGGATGTGGAGAAGGCGCTGCGACTGATGAACGAATGGAAAACCGAACAGGAACACGCCGATAAAAAAGATCCGCGGCGGGTGCGACGTATCCTGGTACCTGTCGACTTCTCTGAATATTCGCGGAATGCCTGCCTCTATGCCCTTAATCTGGCCAAAAACCTAAATGCCGACATCAAGATCCTGCATGTCTATTACGCCCCCATTGTCGACCTGGTGCCTATTACCGATGCCTACAGTATTCAGGTTGACATGGATATCAACCTGCGTGAGATGGAAAGCAATGCCCGGAAAAGTTTAATGAACTTTGTCAATGACATCAGAAAACAGGCCGTTGATCAGAAGATCGATAATGTAAAGATTGGCTATTCACTGCGTGAGGGCATCATTGAAGATGAAATCACACGGGTGGCCGGTGATTACAATCCGGGAATTATCGTGTTGGGCACCAAGGGTAAAGGTGAAAAGCAAAGCGATATTATCGGCAGTGTTGTTTACCGTGTCCTCGACAGAACCAGGGTACCTGTGCTGGCTATTCCCGAGCAATCATCCTTTGATACTACGAAAGAGGTGAAAAATATCGCCTATGCCACGCAGCTTGATGATTCTGATTTCGTTGCCATTCGCCGGTTGTTGTCGATTGTGTCTGAATTCAATGTGAAGATACACTGTATTCACCTTTCAAAAGATAGTGAAAAACCGCAGGATGAGGTAAAGATGGAAAACCTGCGCGATTACTTCCGTAAGGTGCATAAAAATATTGAAGTTCAATGTCATTTTCTTGAAGGGGAGGATGACCTGAAAGAGCTGGAGACGTTTGTGGAATCTCACCACATAGACTTATTCTCTCTGGTTAACCGAAAACGCAGTCTGCTGGCACGGTTGTTCAATCCGGGCCTGACCCGCAAACTGATTTACCAAAGTACGACACCCCTGCTCATTTTCCGTGCTTAGTGTTATGTCAAGGCTGCTTTAGCCGGCCCAAGTCTTGATCTGAGAAAAAAATCCTTCGACTTAACCGACACAGTAGCATTGACACGACCCCAGATCCCATGCAGGTTTGATGTATGGAATATCCTTGATATTGAACTTTGCAAACGGCTGGATAATAGGCAGGTAAACTGGGTTGTTATTTTATCTCCATGCTTTCGTTGAGCCAGTTGAGCAGGTATTGGTAAACAATGTCCTTGTTTTGTTCGTGCAACAGCTCGTGCCGTCCCTGAAAGATTTTCAGGGACAGGTTCTGAAATCTTTGCTCGTAGTAATTTTTGTGCAATTTTACGGCATCTTTCCCAAAATGGCCCACCGGGTCTTCTTTTCCGCTCATAATCAATATTGGCAGGGTTTTTCGGTAGGTGATAAGCTCTTCGGCTCTTTTGGTGGCCACGATGCCTTTTAATAAATTCTTGTAGAAACCATTGGCATTGAAAAATCCGCAGTAAGGATCTGCTACATAGCTGTCGGTTTCATCCCTGTCGGATGAGATCCACTCAAAAAGGGTAGGGGCATCTTTAAAATGGCGGTTGAAATTATGGTAAAAGAGGCGGTTAAGCCATCTGCTCTTTTTATTGCTGCCCTGAAACAGGATTTTGAGACGAATAAAAGCCAGCAGGAGGGTTAGTTGCCATGACGGCATGGTGAAGCTGCCGGACAATATCAGTCCCTGGATATATACCGGGTAGAGGGCTGTATAGTGGCGGGCAATGACGGAACCCATGCTGTGTCCGAAAAGGAAGATGGGTGTTTCTGTGTGGGTTTTTCGAATGTTTGTATACAGGGCACGTACATTTTCGAGCATGATCTGCCAGCCACGGTTGCTGTCAGCTATTCCGGTGAGTTCGGGACTGCCTGCTGTTTGACCCTGACCGGGGTGGTCGCAGGCATATACGCCATACCCGTTAGCGGCCAGGAAAAGAGCAAAATCCCTGTATCGCCCCGAATGTTCGGCCATCCCCGGAATGATCTGAACAATGCCCTTTGGCTCACCATGCGCGGGGAGGTAACTGATGGTGAAGAACCGATGATTGGTTGAACTGGTTATAAAGGCTTCATCTATGTTTACCGGCTGCTTTTCCATGGTACCATATTTTTTTTCGAACTTTGCGCTTGCAAAAAATTCGTTTCGTCACAAATTTAAGAACTTATTTGCATGGCGGATAAAAAACCGACATTTGGCAGGAACCTGTCACCATTTACGCGTTTTTGGCTTATGCTGGCGGGTACTATCGCATTCGGGCTCGGTATGCTTGGTGTACCATTGCCATTGCTGCCGACAACACCCTTTCTGTTATTGTCGGCCTATTGCTATGCCCGCAGCTCCGAAAGGTTTTATAACTGGCTTATCACACACCCCATATTTGGTGAACACATCTTAAATTACCAGAAATACCGTAGCACCACACGTCCCATCAAAAGCGGTTCTATTTTCCTGTTGTGGTTTACAATCAGCCTTTCAGCTATTTTTGCCGTGAATGCATGGTGGGTGCGTCTCCTCTTGCTGATTATTGCCATCGGTGTGACCTTGCATATCCTTTCCATCAAAACCATCCCAAAAAAATAAGGGCTCCCCTGTATTTAAGAAAGCCCTTATTGCCAGTATGATGATACTATTTATTGTTCAGGTCTCGGATCTACATAACCCTGATCCTGTTCTTCCTGTGTGGGTTCCCGCTTCTCGAGTACTTCACCGCGAAAATGGAGGTCCATGCCGGCAAGGGGATGGTTGAAGTCCATCTTTACGCTTTCTTCTCCAATCTCCATCACTTTGCCCCGGTGGGGATTACCCTCCTGATCTTCCATGTTGATAATATTGCCTTTTACCAACAGGTCCTCGGCTAGTTTGCCGTCAATCACAAAAATACTTTTTGGGAGGTCTACCACGGCATTTTCGTTTACCGGCCCATAAGCTTCATCTGCCTTTATGACAAACTCGAACGATTCTCCTTCGTCGAGGTTTTTGACATTTTGCTCAAAACGCTCATTTAAGCGGCCTACGCCAAACAAAAACTCAATGGGTTGGTCTTTCTTTACAGATTCCAGTAATTCTCCCTCAGGGCCCCCTTCGTGCAACTCATAAGTGAGTGCAATAACTTTGGCTTCGGATTGCGTCATAATATTTTGTCTTAGGTTTAAAAATGAACGGGATTAACCTTTATCATAAAAGGAAAATCCCGAAACTGTCTGATTTATAATGCAAAATTAACAAGTTTGATGCAAAATGCAAATATTTTCGCCCTATTTTTAAAGTTTGATATAAATGCCTTGCGATTTTTTAAGAAAATGTTGTATATTTGCACTCCCGAAATATTAAAGGTAGACTGAATCATGGCAAAGAAAACGAAAGAAGCAAGGGTGCAGGTCATATTGGAGTGTACAGAACACAAAAACAGCGGTGTGCCAGGCACTTCCAGATACGTGACCAAGAAAAACAAAAAGAACACACCTGACAGGCTGGAGTTGAAAAAATACAATTCCATCCTGCGTAAAATGACTGTTCACAGAGAAATCAAATAAAAGGTTTAGGTTATGGCCAAGAAAGTAGTTGCAACGCTAAAAACCGGAGCCGGCAAAAGCTATGCAAAGGTAATCCGGGCGAAAAAATCTGAAAAGACAGGCGCATATGCCTTTCAGGAAGATATTGTTGACTCCGAAAAGGTACAGGAATTCTTTGCACAGAAGAAAAAATAGTTATTCTTTTAATGAATAACGCTTTTCAGATCTGCTTCCCGTCCGGATGCAGGTCTGATTTTATTTTGTGTCCACCGCTCCACATAAAACGATCCTGACCATGTTCGAAATGTTTTCCAAAAAGAAGAAAAAGGAGAAGCTTGACAAGGGATTGTCCAAGACGCGCTCTAACTTTTTCTCCAAGTTTTCAAAAGCCGTTGCCGGACATTCCAAGGTGGATACACTGGTCCTGGATGAGCTGGAAGAAGCGCTTGTAAGTTCCGATGTAGGCATTGCCACAACGGTAAAGATTATCGAACGCATCGAGGAAAGGGTTGCCCGTGACAAATACCTGGGAACTGATGAGCTCAACCGGATATTAAAGGAAGAGATCACCGAACTACTTTTTGAAAAGCAGGCTCGTGATTTTTCAGAAATTCTTTCTGAAAGCAGCGAGCGGCCTTATGTCATCATGGTCGTGGGTGTAAACGGAGTCGGAAAAACTACCACCATAGGTAAGCTGGCCCACCAGTTTAAAATGGCCGGCAAAAAACCGGTTATGGGTGCCGCTGACACATTCCGGGCAGCCGCCGTCGACCAGCTCACCATTTGGTCGGAAAGGGCAGACGTACCAATCATAAACCAGGGCATGGGAGCCGATCCGGCTTCCGTGGCATATGAAACACTTGATTATGCCAAAAAGAATGACCTGGACGTGGCCATTATAGATACGGCCGGTCGCCTGCATAACAAAACCAATCTCATGAAAGAGCTTGGTAAGATAAAACGCGTGATGCAGAAGGTCATTCCAGGTGCCCCCCATGAGGTGCTTCTGATCGTGGATGGCTCCACCGGACAAAATGCGTTTGAGCAGGCCAAACAATTTACCACTGTCACAGAAGTGAACGCCCTGGCCATTACCAAACTTGACGGCACAGCCAAAGGTGGTGTGGTGATCGGCGTGAGTGATCAGTTTAGCGTGCCTGTAAAATATATCGGCGTTGGAGAAAGCCTTGACGACCTGCAGCTTTTTGACCGTGAGGCCTTCGTTGAAACGCTGTTTGAATAGTATATCCCCCAACGTGAAAAAAAAGACCATTCAGTTTATTACCCTTGGTTGCTCCAAAAACCTTGTGGATACCGAGAAACTCCTTGGACAGCTTTCCGCTGATCGATTTGATGTTGTTCCCGAAGGTGAAGGCATGGCCGACATGGTGGTTGTCAATACCTGCGGCTTTATACAAGATGCCAAAGAAGAGAGCATCAATACAATACTGGAAGTGCTGGAAGCCAGGAAGCAGGGTATGGTCCGTGAAGTGATCGTGACAGGTTGTTTATCAGAACGTTTTCGTGACGAATTGAAGCAGGAGATTCCCGAGGTGGATGCCTGGTTTGGTGTGCATGACCAGGGCGATCTGTTTGATTATCTTCAGGAGCATTATCATGACGATAGTCCCGAGCGTTTTATTACAACCCCTGGTCATTATGCGTATCTGAAGATCGCTGAGGGTTGCGATCGCAGTTGTTCCTTTTGTGTTATTCCCATGATACGCGGGCCTTATGTCTCCCGGCCGGTCGATCAGCTGGTTGATGAAGCAACCCGGCTCGCCCGGAAGGGCGTGAAAGAGCTGATACTCGTGGCACAGGACCTGACTTACTATGGCCAGGATCTGGAAAAGAAGCCTATGCTGGCATCGCTGCTGAAAGAACTGGTAAAGGTCGATGGTATCGAGTGGATACGCTTGCATTACGCCTATCCCAACCGTTTCCCTGAAGAAGTACTACAACTCATGGTCGCTGAACCCAAAATATGTAACTACCTTGACATTCCCCTCCAGCACATCAACGACCTGGTATTACAATCTATGCGCCGGGGGCATGGCAAAAAGCAGGTTCTCGACTTCATGCATAAGCTCAGACAACAATACCCCGAAGTAGCAATAAGAACAACCATGATGGTTGGGTTCCCGGGCGAGACAGATGCGGCATTTCAGGAGCTGATGGATTTCATCAATGAGATCCGGTTTGAACGGCTCGGGGTTTTTACCTACTCACCCGAAGAGGATACAACAGCCCTTACCATGGGCAACACCGTAGCCGAAAAGGTCAAACAGCAGCGCGCTGATGCCATCATGAATCGCCAGTCAGAGATATCGGAGAGCCTGAATCAGGCAAAATCCGGTAAATCATACCGGGTCATTGTTGACCGGGAAGAGCAGGATTACTTTGTAGGCCGCACGGAATACGACTCTCCCGAGGTGGACAACGAAGTGTTTATAGAGAAAGCGCCGGATATCCAACCCGGGCGTTTTGTACAGGTTACCATCCTTCATGCAGGCGAGCATGAATTATACGCCACAGTTCAGGATGGTTCTGCTTCTTCCCCTATTGAATAAGCAGGGAGTTAAAGATCAATTTGTTGGATACCGGCGTGGAACCCCGGAAGTTGGGTGCAAATGAAAACAGCACGGCCGAGCCCGCTCCCCGTTCCAGCCAGACTATGGACGCCTGGCGTTCCAGCAACTCTGTCTCTTCAGCGTAACCACTCAGTAAAAGCGTTTCCTCTTCCGGGAAATGACCGATAACCCTTCTTTCCATACCAAAATCAGGTATTGATGTGGCAAAAACAGGACCATTACGGTGGAAAACCCCAATGTCATCCTGCATGCCATATGTCACCGGATGGTCCTCCTTAAGCGCTATCTTTAACAGTGAGCCGGGGCAATAAAAGCCATCCCCGCGCAGTCCGGGCGATACATCCCTGACCGGAAAACGGAAGGGTTCCTGTTCATCAACGGAAGGCATCAGTCCCATGAAAAGCTCTGTCGAGCCGGCCCAGGATACTGCATGTCCGCCTTCCTCGATAAAACGAATTACATTTTGCCAGCCTTCATCACCCATACCCTCTATATATTCAGGATTGTAGAACGGAATGTATACCTCTCCGTTGCGGGTGTAATGACCATTTTTTATCCTGTCTTTGGAAGCATCCGGGAAGATAATGACATCAAATTGCCCTTGTAAATCCGTTTCTTTAAAATCTTCCGGATTCAAAACCTCATAGGGAATTTCATAGGTGTCAAAAAGATACCGGGTCCATCCGGCATCCATATCATGAAAATTGGTTTCGCACAATGCGATACGTGGCATGCGGAGTGGTGCAAACATATCGCCGGGATTTTCTTCCAGCCCGACCGGTGACAGATTCAGGTTTTGCATGATGGTTTCCATCTTGTCTTTCCTGTTCGTACCCTGATCGACGAGGAAGCTGCCGGCGGGGATCACTGTGCCTTCGTGCGTAATTGTTTCCTCATTACGATATACATCTGCTCCCGCATTCATTGCCATGAAAGCGGCTTTAAAACTTTCATTATTGCTGGCGTTGAACAAGAGTAACGGTTCATCCGGCAGGACAGGTGAATCTGATATATCTTCAGGGTTGATTTGGGAGTAAGCCAGGTCATCAGCATCATAATATGTGTTGATTTCCAGGCTGTTGACTCCGCGGTGCAGCGGAAGTGACCAGCTTGTGATGTCGTAGGGGCGAACCATGTCACCACCGGGCGTATATCTTCTTACCGGAAAGGTCTGACTTTCCATAACCTCTTTGATAAAAGCCCTGAAGGGTTGTGCAAGGGGAATGATAAAATCACCGGCGTTGACCTGCTGGTTTTCCAGGAGGGTGCCTGCATCCATGCGATAAAGATTTACCCCATGACGATCCAACAGTTCGAGCATGGCGATCAGTTCTCCCTTATCATGCTGCTCTTCAGGAAGTACATAATAATAAGGCGGCTCACTTAAGCCTTTATTGATCTCTTTTCTGCACATTTCATTTCGGAAGCTGAGGATATCTTCCTTGTGGTTGGCTCCTGTTTTTACCAAAGAATAAACGGATTCGAGCTCATAGGTAATCAGGTCATCAAAGGTCCACCATCCGCCGGGCCATGGTGCCGGGAAGTTGATGCTCTTTTTATATTCGGATAGCCCTTTTCCACGAACCCGCAACTCGTTGGGCTCGATATATATAGGGGAGGCAAGCTGTACACTCGCGGCTTCTGTCAGCAGGCTGATCACATTCTTCCAGGTACTGGTTTGTGTGGATCCAGGCCAGTAATCATCAAAAAGGTAATGCTGACTGATCCCTTTCAGTCCTTGGGCAGTCATGTCGTTCGACATGTTTGAACCAAAGATCCATGTCCAGTTCCAGAGCAGCTCATCTATGTTTTGTGCGATGGGATCGTGATTTGGCGGGACAAAATAGCGCGGACCGGTGCTTCCCATCTGGTGCTTCTCAACCAGCACATGCGGAAACCAGTCCTGATTGTAAATGTCCGCTACCGCCCGGTTATCGGATTGTGTCAGCGTGACAAAGTCACGATTAATATTGTGTCCCACGTATTTATGATATACACCCGGCATGGAGCTGCCTTCGTAGGGAGTATCCAGGTATTCTTTGTAATGTTCCACGACCATATTCATACCATCCGGGTTATGGTTTGGCACCATCATAAACACCACGTCTTCCAGGTGCTTCGGGTCGCTATCGGTACCGGTGATCAGATTGTAAGCCATCAGGGGAGCAGCCTGTGAAGGAGCCACCTCTGTTGAATGCATCGACAGCGTCACAAGTACAAACACTTTTCCTTCATCAATCAGCTCCTGTCGCTCATTTTCAGGAATCTCACCATCAAGGGCAAGTCGCCGGTTGATCTCTTGCAGCCTGTCCAGATTGGCAATATTCTCTTCCGAAGATACAAAGGCGATGTACATGGGCTTACCCATTGGGGAAGCGCCATTCTCCACAAGTTTCATTTTTTCCGACTCCTGTTGCAGGATGTCCAGGTATTCAATCAGGGGCTCATACAGAAACATTTTTTTGTCCTCACCGGGCTGAAAACCGAAAAACGCCTCTGGCGTTGTAAGCTCTCCGGCTTTGGAAGTATTATTGAATCCGATGGTGATTAACAGGAGAATGATTAAACTGCTTAGGAAAGATTTTGAAATAAACATGATAGAATAGTTGGTTGACAAAAAAGTAGATTGATGGATTTTGGTGCTTCATTCAGGTGTATACATACGCTTGCTGTCATGTTGTGATATATAACAGCTTTATGAATAATGGCGTAAAGATAATAAAGATATTATTATTGATTCATGATGGTTTGGTAACCCGCGTTGAGTATGTCGAGGGCTTCTTCCCGGTTGGCTCCTTCGGCGTAGGTGCGAAGTACCGGTTCCGTGCCCGACGGTCTGATCATGAGCCATTGGTTGTCACTAAAGTAATATTTGAAGCCGTCCAGGGTTTCTGTATGTTGGACCACATAATTGCCGAATTGGGTGTAGCGGCCATTCCTGCAATTGTCAACAATGCGTTCTTTATCTGCCTGGTTGATGGTCAGGTCGGATCGTTCGAACGCAAAAGGTCCGGTTATGGCGTATATTTCCTCAATAAGTTCTGTCAGGGATTTGCCGCTGGTGACCATTGCCTCCCAGATCAGTAAACCGACATAAATGCCATCCCGTTCGGGTATATGTCCGCCGGCGGCAATACCGCCCGATTCTTCACCACCAACAATCACTTCCTCGTGCAACATGGTTTCACAGATATGCTTAAACCCGATCTTTACAATATCCAGCGGGATACGATAATGTTCACATAGCTTATTAATTTTGACCGATGAGGAGAATCCGGTCACTACCTTACCCTTCATTTTTTTCGTCGGATACAGGTAGTTGATTAGTAGCAGGATGACATGGTGGGAGTCGATATAGCGCCCCCTGTTGTCCATCAGGGCTGTTCTGTCAGCATCGCCGTCAACGGCCAGTCCGCAGTCGATGTTGCCGTTTGACCTGATGGTTTCACTGAACGCTTTCAGGTTCCTGGAGAGAGGCTCGGGCGGTATGCCGTCAAACAGGGGTTGGCGTTCGCAGTGAAGCAATGTGATGTTGGGAAAAAGCCTGCGCATCACATTTTGTCCGGATCCATACATGGCATCGAAAGCGAACTGCATCCCTGCATTCCTGATGGCATCCAGGTCAAAGGTTTGTTCCAGGTAGTCGCAGTACATCGTTTCAAGGTCTACATATTCAAGCAAGCCTGCTTTTTGAAGCTCTTCCAGACGAATGTCATCCAGCTCTTTATCGTCATAACTGTCCGGAATATGCGTTTCTACTTCTTTGACCTGCTGTTCGAGCAATGGCCCGCCATAACTTCCTTTCAGCTTATACCCGTTGTATGCCGGAGGATTGTGGCTGGCTGTAATAAAAACCCCCAACAGGCTTTCTGTGTGAAGTGTTCCCATGGATATCATGGGAGCGGACACAAAGGTGGATGCCATGAACACCTTGATGTTGTGTTTTGTCAACACCTTGGCAACCGTTTCAGCGAAAAGCTCTCCACCGAAGCGGCAGTCGTGCCCCACGACAATGGTTGGTTCATCTTTTTGTTGAAGCGCCCAGCGGGCTGTTCCACAGGCGATACGGGCCACATTTTCCGTGGTGAAATCTTTGGCAATCACAGCCCGCCAGCCATCTGTTCCGAATGTAATTTTTTTCATGAATGTGTTGCTTTAATAAAGATAAAAGGCTTTTGCGCCGGTTACCTGAATATGTCTCTTTCATCCAGCGCTCTTCTGAACTCCCTCGCATTTCTGAGGTGTTCGGTATAGCTTTCCGCAAAGGAGTGGTATCCGCTAAAATCAGCTTTTGCACTAAAATAGAGGTAGTCGTGTTCTTCATAATGAAGTACGGCATCGATCACATGTGGTGCCGGCAGCCTGATGGGGCCAGGTGGAAGCCCCCTGTATTTATAGGTATTAAAGGGAGAATCAATGGTCAGGTGCCGGTTAAGCACACGCCGGATGCCAAAATCCCTGTGGGCGAAAATTACCGTGGGATCAGCCTGCAAAGGCATATTGCGTTCAAGGCGATTCATGTAGACCCCGGCAATGCGATCCATTTCTGATACTTTGCCGGTCTCGCTCTGAACGATCGAAGCCAGGATGCCTGCCTCCTCCGGTGTCAGACCTATTTCTTCCGCCCTCTTGAGCCTTTCCTCATTCCAGAAAGCACCATATTCACGTTGCATGCGAGCCAAGAGTTCCGTAGCTGTCGTATTCCAAAATACTTCGTAGGTGTTGGGCAAAAACAGCATCTTGCCGGTTAGGGTATCCATGCCGGCCTGTTGCATTGTTTCATTGTCTGAGAGCAAACTGATCAGGGAAAGAGAATCTGCTTCAATTTGATTGCCCACTACGGAAGCAAGTTCCTGCTTTGTGCGTATGCTGGAGAAGGTGAGCATGACCGGATCCTGCTCTCCCGAGCGCAGCAGATTGATCAGGGCATTGTTGCTCATGCCATCACGGATCCTGTAGCGACCCGGAAGAATACGTTCCGGATAGTTTTTCTGTCCGGCCAGCCAGTCAAAACTGCGCAAGTTCTGAATGATATCTTGCTCCTGAAGGGTCTGTTTTACATCATCATAATGGCTACCGGTCGGTATATGCAAATGGGTGTATTCTTTCTCCCCCAGGTCGACATTGGGCGCATATATAGCTATATACAACCATATACCTGCCGTTAGAACCGCAACAGCCAACACTGATGCCAATATAAGGATTACCCGCTGTCTTCTTGTTTGTTGCCGCGTCATGTTTGGTATTATTCCTCCTTCAAAATCAGTTGTAAAAAATATTCATCATGCCATGAATCTTCAATAAGCCGCCAGGCCTTTTTTTGCCCTGTAATCTGAAATCCTTGTTTGCGAAACAAATATACGCTGTCCTCATTGAAAGGATCTATCCCGCAATAAAGCTGTTTCAGGTTCAATTTTTTTCGGGCATAATCAATAACCAGTTTCAGTGCTTCGGTGGCATAACCTTTTTTCCCTTCGCCCGGTCCCAGTAAGATGCCGACTCCCGCCCGGCGGTGATGCGGGTCAAAATCGAACAGGTCGATAATGCCCAACGGCTTGTTCTGATAATCCACAATCATTAATCTTAACTGATGGTCAGCATAAATATTATTTTGGGAAGTCAAAATATATTGCTCCAGGAAAAAACGTGAAACCGGGTTGACAAAATTACTTACACGCCAGTTTTGGGGGTTGTTTTCCCACTGGTATATCACGTCGAGGTCTTCAATTTCAACCGGTCTCAATTGAATGCGTTCACCGCTTAAAGCTTGCATAATGTGCTTTATTGTTGAAAATTTTTTTTCGGGGGCAAAGTTAATAAACCATTTCACCTTTGTACACAAATTGTGCCGGTCCGGTTAGGTAAATATCCGCAAAATGCGGCTGGTTTTTCTTTGCCGGTGAGAACGACACCTCCAGTAATCCCCCTTTTGTGGTAATGTGGTAGTGCGTGGAAGTTTCACCGGGATCTTTTACCCATGCGGCAATTGCTGCAGCTGTTACGCCTGTTCCGCATGAGAGCGTTTCATTCTCTACACCACGCTCATAGGTTCTGACCGATAACTGGTTGCGGGTTTCTGTGCTGACAAAGTTAATATTGACACCTTCATTCTTCCAGGGAGGTGTATGACGCAACCTGCGGCCTTCACTGACTACGTCAAGGTTGTTCAGGTCATCCACAAATACCACCAGATGGGGTGAGCCCGTATTTACAAAATACCGGTCTTCTTCTGTTTTTTCGGGCGGCGAGACAGGCAACAGCTCAACCTTTACCTGAAACAATGAACCGGTTTGTGATAGAATGGTGGCCTTATGCCTGCCGTCAGCGGCTTCGAAAGTCATGTGTTTGTCTGTTACAAAGCCGCTTTGATAGGCAAAGGCTGCCAGGCAACGGCTACCGTTTCCGCAAAGGCTTCCTTCCCTGCCGTCTGAATTAAAATAGGTCATCCTGAAATCCGCTGCTTGGCTCTGCGATAAGAGGATAAGCCCGTCAGCACCTATACCGAGTTGGCGGTGACATAAATGGGCAATGAATGCCTGACGGTTGTTGTCCGGCGGTTGAAAATTCCCGCTCCTGTTATCGATCAGGATAAAGTCGTTACCAGTGCCATGGTATTTGTAAAATGAAAAATGCATCGGCTTTGTTTTTGTTTCTGCCAGTTTTGGTTATGCAAAGGTGCATGTGTAAAAGTGCCCACGACATAAACCATGACAACATGTCATTTGTTGTTACAATGCACCATGATGATTCAAATTTACATGAAAACAACAAAAGAAAAGCAGCAAAGAAGCGTTTTATTCAGAAAATGATTGCACAGTTGGAGTTTTTGCGTCATGCATTTTGCCTGTAGGGTATCAACGGCGAACAAGTCGGAAGACGCTATCGGTAAGGTTTAATCCGGAATTTGTTTAATTTTGGTTTTATTAAGAAAAAACATTGCTGTAAGGCACATTTATTGTGAGTGAAGCATGCGTGGCTATTTGTTATTAGCCACATGTTATGTTTTTGGTTTTTTTAAAAGGAAATTAAGCAAACAAAACGTCATAATTATTGTTAAACGGTAAACACAGGGGTGATATGAAAAAATTTGTGTATTTATTTTTCGTTGCAGTTATTGGTGGTATTACGGCACTGGGAATCAATTACTATGTTTCCCCGGATCAGGAACAGAATGGAAATGAATCAATAACCATTCCGCACCGCTCGGAACGCGTGCCATCCTCTCTGGTGAATCAGATGGATGATCAGCAGGTAGCCGGCCTGCCAGATTTTACGGAGGCGGCGGAGAAGACGGTTAATTCTGTAGTCCATATTCGTGCGGAGTTTGAACGGCGCAGGAGCCCCCATCACGAATTTTTTAATGATGACTTCTTTGATTTCTTTTTCGGCCCCCGTGAGCGGCCTTCCCAGCCCGAGCCCCAACCCAGGATCGGAAGCGGAAGTGGTGTTATTTTAGGTCCCGAGGGCCATATCATCACCAATAATCATGTGGTGGATGATGCGATGAATATCGAAGTAACCTTATACGATAATCGGGTGTATGATGCCGAGGTAATCGGAAGTGATTCAAACACAGACCTGGCTTTGTTAAAGATCGACGCTGACGACCTGCCTTATATTACTTTTGCGGATTCAGATCAGTTGCGTGTGGGAGAATGGGTGCTGGCAGTCGGCAATCCGTTCAATTTGTCTTCTACAGTAACAGCAGGAATTGTAAGCGCAAAAGGCCGTAACATCAATATTTTACAGGAAGAGATGGCCATCGAAGCTTTTATTCAGACTGATGCAGCCGTAAACCGCGGTAATAGCGGAGGAGCGCTTGTGAATACGCATGGTGAGCTGGTTGGTATCAATACGGCGATTGCTTCCACAACCGGCACATTTGCCGGTTATTCCTTTGCTGTTCCGTCCAATATTGCGGCCAAAGTTGTTGAAGACCTTCTTGAATACGGAGAAGTGCAGCGTGGCATGCTTGGTGTTGAGATTTCCGAGCTAACCTCACGGCGCGCCGAGGAGTTGGACCTGGATATCATACAAGGAGCCTATATTGAACAGGTGCGCACAAATAGTGCGGCAGAAGAAGCCGGGCTGCAGGAAGGTGATGTAATCACAGGCATCGATGAAACAACCATCACAAATCCATCAAAGCTTGTTGAAACGGTTGCGCGTAAGCGTCCCGGCGATGAGATCAGGGTGCGTTATCACAGAAATGGTGAAGAACAAGAAGTAACAGCCACTTTGAAGAATATATATGGTGAGGTAGCTGCCGTTACCAGGGAAGAGAGAGGCCTTACTGATAAGCTTGGTGCCCGCTTTTCTAATGTACCCGAAGAGGATCTGGATGAACTGAATGTGGAGCAGGGGGTGCAGGTCTCCTCCATTTCCAGAGGCATATTGGCGAATGCAGGTGTTCGCGTGGGATTTGTTATTACCCATATCGATAAAGAGCCTGTAGAATCACCCGATGATGTCATGAGGCTGCTTGAAGGCAAAACAGGTGGCGTGCTACTGGAAGGCGTTTATCCCGACGGTCGTCATGCCTACTACGGTATTGGCATGGACTAAATATGCTTTGGAATTCTAACAAAAAATTTGTACCTTTGCGGGACTTTTCGGAGGCCTAAAGGTGTAAATAGCCCTAGTTATCAAAATTTTATAAAGATAATATATGCGACAGCTAAAAATATCAAAATCGATCACAAACCGTGATACGGCTTCATTGGATAAGTATCTTCAGGAAATTGGCAAAGTACCTTTGATATCTGCAGAAGAGGAAGTTCAGTTGGCACAGCGGATCAAGCAGGGTGATCAGGTTGCCCTGGAGAAGCTTACCAAGGCCAACCTTCGCTTTGTGGTGTCTGTGGCCAAACAGTATCAGAATCAGGGGTTGAGTCTTCCCGACCTTATCAATGAAGGTAACCTGGGACTGATCAAAGCCGCCAAACGTTTTGATGAGACAAGGGGGTTTAAATTTATCTCCTATGCCGTCTGGTGGATACGTCAGTCTATTCTCCAGGCCCTGGCTGAACAGTCGCGTATTGTCCGGCTCCCACTTAATCAGGTAGGTTCGTTAAACAAGATCAAAAAAGAAGCATCCAAACTTGAACAACAATACGAAAGGCCGCCTTCTTCTGAAGAGCTGGCGAAGGCGTTGGATGTGCACGAGAATAAGATCAGTGAATCATTCAGAATTTCCACTCATCACGTTTCGATGGATGCACCCCTGGTGCAGGGAGAGGATGCAAGCCTGCTTGATGTATATGTTAACCAGGATTCACCCAATGCTGATTCCAGCCTGATTCACGAATCACTGGCCAGGGAGATACAACGTTCACTGGCCACCCTCACAGAAAAAGAACGCGACGTAATCAACCTGTACTTTGGTATAGGTATGAATCACGGCCTTACCCTCGATGAGATCGGAGCAAAATTTGACCTTACACGTGAACGTGTCCGGCAAATTAAGGAAAAGGCCATCAGAAGGCTGAAACACACTTCCCGGAGCAAGCTGCTGAAAGCTTATCTGGGTCAATAAACAGTTATCCGGTACCATAGTCCTACATGTTACGTATATGGTACCGGTTTTTTTATTCGCATCACTCACCCTTTTTTCTGTCATATGTATATGCTTCGATTATTCCCACTGATTCTTTCCTTGCTTGCCTTTTCAGTAATCTCATTCAATACGGAAGCACGTGATGTAAAAATACAGGTGGCCGCAACCGGTGATGTCCACGCCAGACTATTTCCCTACAATTTTGTTGCCAATAAGCCTGCCAAAACATCCATGGCCAATGTCCATTATATCGTGCAGTCTATCCGGTCACAAGATCGCAGCAAACTTATTTTGCTTGACAACGGTGACCTTATCCAGGGATCTCCTGCTGCCTATTATGCCAATTTCATTCAGGATGCAGAAAAAAACCTTTTCAGCCGGGTGATGAACTTTATGAAATTTGACGCCGCTACCATTGGTAATCATGATATTGAAGCAGGTCCTGAGGTCTATAACCGGTTGGAACGAGAGTTTGATTTTCCCTGGCTGGGGGCCAATGTCATAGATAAAGAAACCGGAGAACCTTATTTTCCACCCTATACAATTATTGAGAGGCAACGAATCAAAATTGCCGTGCTTGGTCTGACCACCACGGGTGTGCCCCAATGGTTACCCGCCCACCTTTGGGAGGGCCTCGAATTTCAGGACATGGTAGAATCCGCAGCTGAATGGGTAGACCATATTCGCGAGCATGAGGACGTGGATGCCATTGTCGGATTGTTTCATAGCGGATTAGGCCCTCTGGAGCCGGATCCTTCCGATCACCCTCTGGAACATGCTTCCGGCTATGTGGCCAAAGAGGTACCTGGCTTTGATGTTATCTTTTCTGCCCATGACCATCGCCGTCACGTACGTACCATTGTTAACAGGAAAGGGGATGAGGTACTGCTGTTGGGACCCGGTCATTTTGCTGAAAACCTTGCCGTGGCGGAATTGTCTTTCTCACGTACTTCCCGGCATTCTTATGAGCTTAAAGATGTTCGCGCAGAAATGATTGATACGGATAGAGCCGTTCCCAGCCATCAGTTCATTCAGGAATTTGATGATGACGTACAGGAAATATTGCGGTTCTCCAACCAGAAAATCGCAGAGATCAGCGAGCCCATGCATTCCATCGAATCTTTCTTTGGCAGCGCAGCCTTCACCGACCTGGTTCACGATATTCAGCTGAAGCTTACAGATGCAGATCTCTCTTTTACGGCTCCACTTGCGTTTAATGAGACCATTCAGGAAGGAACTATGTACATGCGCGACTTCTTCAGCCTGTATGAATATGAGAATTATCTCTATACCATGACGCTGAGTGGCAGGGAAATTCTGGACTATCTGGAGTATTCCTATGGCTTATGGATGAATACCATGCAGGAAGAAGACGATTATCTGTTAAATTTTTACACGGATGAACTGGGCCGTGTACCACCCGAACGTCGTGGCCGTTCCGCCTTGCGAAATCCCCCCTATAACTTTGATTCTGCAGCAGGGATAACCTATGTCGTGGATGTCACGCAGCCTGTGGGTCAACGTATCGAGATTACCGGCATGGAAGATGATACGCCTTTTTATGCCGACAGCACTTACACAGTAGCCATAAACTCTTACCGCGGAAGCGGGGGAGGAGGTCACCTCACCGACGGAGCCGGCATACCAGAAGATGAACTCGAAGATCGTATTGTTAATACGTCAGATGAGGATCTCCGGACAAAAATGATTGACTATTTTAAGGAAATTGAGATATACCATCCCGAAAAACGCAATAACTGGAAAATCATACCGGAAGAGTATGCCGAACAGGGACAGGAAAACGACAAGCAATATCTCATTCCATAAGGTTAGCTGAACGGCAGATCTTCCCGGAGCCGGAAAGTTACTTCTTTTGTTTCCCCATTTCGCGAATATGTCAGATTGATACGGTCGCCGGGACTTCCGGATAGTTCATCCAGGATATATTCGAGATCCAGCGAATCGCCGTCGCGTCGGTTTAGCTCAATGATTTCATCACCCGGCATGATCCCGGCTTCATAACCCGTAGAACCTCTCCGCACATAATGAATGATGAAATCACTAAAATCATCCCCCCCTGATATGACCTCAAGGCCGCTCAGATTGGTGTGAAAAGGCTCTGAGATGTGCTTATTGGGTCGCAGAATCATGATTTCCTCCGCATAATCCAAAATCAGATCAAAGCGTTTTATAATTCCACCGCCAATAATTCCTTCCCAATCGATCTGTTCCCCCTCAAATTGGAGAAAATTTTCGTCCGGATAGGAAACGACGGGATTATCTATCTTGCTTTCCCCAACTACCAAACTTTCAATCCGCCCCAATTGCCCGAGAAGGTTCCCACTGATACCACGCCCGAGATAACCGTCCATCGTGGTTTCGGATAGTGGCACATACGTGTTGTTCAGGTATAATGGGTTGCTTGCTCCAAGATCTATGAGGAGCTGGGTTTTCACCTGATCCCCGTCCTGACCGATAAGTGTTGAGCTGACATAGGGTTTACCCTGAACAATGTCAATCGGAATAACGTCATCCCCGCCACGAATCCTGTAATTGGAATTGCGATATAAAGTTAAGCGCTCATCGGCGTAGCTGATCTCTACACCAAAATTTTTAAAAAAGTCATGGCCGAGAATACCAAAAACCGGGAAACCAAAAGTCTCGGAAAAAGAAAGGATATCTTCAGGAATCACAATCAAATCCATGTTATTTCCTGTTATCCCCCGGATGTCCATATCTACACCCGTTGCTACAGCGGCCTCCACAATGCCTTCCCCACCTAAGCCATATACCATAATGGTTTCTGTGATATTCAGATCAAGCAATCCTGCAAGAGCCGGTTCGGTCAGGATGGTTGTATTAACACCCGTATCCAGTATGAAATAAAATGGCCCTTTCTCATTAATATACAGTGGCATGACCGCCAGGTTATTTCGCAACTCAATAGGGATCTCTATAACATCCCTGCTTACGTCAAAATGAAACCCCTTATCTTCACCGGTTCCTTTCAGCGGTATTAAAATTAAAAGAGTCAGTATAATGAAAACTATCTTACGCATATCATTTTTTTTATATCCACACATATAACAACAAAAA
>CAYMDX010000022.1:16885-20268 GCA_964389125.1 uncultured Bacteroidales bacterium | reverse complement strand
CTGTTCATTCAATCTGCTGGTACTAACACCATATAGTTCAGCCAGATCCTTGTCAGAATAACCTGAACACCCCTAATGGTGTGTATCTTGCCTGCCCCACGTGTATGTCGCCCTGCCAGGTGTCCACAGCCACGCATCGGGTCTGCAGCTGCAAATCTCTCACCGCCTGGCAAAAGGCGAAATAGGAATTCCCGCTGTAAGTGCCCAGCCCCACAATCACAGACGGCTTCATGGTTTCCACCAGGTAAAAAGCAAAAGGGATGTGCGGGATCCAGCCATGGGGATTATCCAGGTATTGCGGTTTGTTCAGGAAATAGTTGTGCGGGGTGGATAGCATGGATTGATGCCTTTGTGTAAAGTTGAATGAGATAAATCAATACCTTCAAAAACCTGCATGCTCCGTTAACTCATAACAAGAGACGTCAGTCCGGTTCGTCGACATGATGCTACAACGGTTTTTGAAAAACATTGACAAACAGGGTAAATATACAATGTGTTACGGTCAACCGCAATGCATTTTTTATTATATTTCGGCTGAAAAGATAAACCAAAAATATGGTCCGGCATGGTTAACGCATCTGTTGCCAATAAACAAAAAGGAGTGTTTGTGATTGTTCTTTGCCTTGTTTTGACGCTTACTCCTTTGTTTGTTATGGCATATGAGATGGATCGCATGGAGCTCAGGCCATACCTTTTTCATAGCTTTGACCAGCGAAGCCAGAACTGGTCCATTGCACAGGATCCTTCTACTCATGTGATGTATTTTGCCAATTCCGAAGGTCTGCTCCGGTTCAACGGTATTAGCTGGGAAACATATACGCATAGCGATCAGACACCGATACGCGCTGTTAATGTAGACTCTTCCGGAAACATATTTACCGGAGCGTTTGAGGAATTTGGATTTTGGAAGCCGGATGATTGTGGCGACCTCGCATACCATTCACTCACAGACAAAGTGGATGTGGAGCGTAACGATGAGATATGGAAAATTTATTTTGATGATGACAAGGTATATTTTCAGACTTTTACATCCATCTATGTGTATGACTACGATTCGGTTGAAAAACATAAGGCTCCCTATGTCATGCTGTTCCTGTTCCAGTCTGGCGACCAGTTTATAGCACAGGTACTGAACAGCGGCTTGTTTTGGTTTGATGAGGATGGCTTCCAGTTCATTGAGAACAGCGGCATCTTTGCCGACAAAAAAGTGCATGCCATTATTCCCTACCTTGACAACAAACTTATGGTTTGTACCGACAATGATGGGCTGTACCTTTTTGATGACGGACAGTTTAGCTATTTCCCCTCAGAGGCATCTGATTTTTTACGCCGGTCCACATGCAACACTGCCATGCAGCTCAACGATACAACCTACGCATTCGGAAGCATCCTGAACGGGGTAATCATTACCGACCAAAACGGACGTATTCAGGAATCATACAATGTCGAGAATGGTCTCGGGAACAATACGGTGCTGTCGCTTTATGAGGATGCTGATCAGGGGCTATGGATAGGGCTTGATCATGGTGTGCAATATCTGGACCTTCTGTCGCCCTATACGCATTTCAAAAGCAAAAACGGCACACTTGGCACCATATATGCCCTGCTGGAGCATGATGATTGGCTTTATATCGGTACGAACCACGGGCTATTTCGCACCAGTATCGAAAAAACAGGGAACAGATATCACTTCCGGGAACCGGAGTTCATACCGGACAGTCATGGGCAGGTTTGGACGTTGATAAATATTGGGGAGCAAATCATATGCGGCCATAACGATGGCACCTTCCTTGTCAAAGATGGCACGCTGGAGCAGCTGTCGGACATATCTGGCGGATGGAGTTATATACCTTACAAAGATTATATACTCGGTAGTACCTATACCGGTATTATAGTGCTGGAAACAGATGATCAGGGGCAGATCCGCTTTCGACATACCATCGAAAATTATTCGCAACCAACCCGATACCTTGAAACCGATTATCTCGGTTATGTATGGGCCTCTCACCACCGGCGAGGAATAAACAGAATTGAACTGTACGACAATAAGCAGATTGCCAAAGAGGTGGTTCACTATCCGGGCATCGACGATCAATACTTTAACATCAGGGTTTTCAAGATCAATAACCGCATAGTATTTGCAACCGGGGAGAACATTTATACGTTTGACTTTGTGCGAAACGAGATCATCCCTTTTACTGCGCTTACTGAACACCTGGGAAAATACGGAAAGGCAACACAGATCATACACCACCAGGAAAACAGATACTGGTTCGTTAAAGAGAACGCGCTGGCGCTGTTTGAGGTGGGCCTGGACTTTGAGGCAAATATGCAATATGAAATTGTACACGAAGGGATACAGCTTCCTCATCGGAATATACAGCTGGCGTTTCCCGACGAACATTCGATACTTATTCCCAATCCTTACGGTATTGATGTATACGATATGACGCTCCATGGCGTAAGAGATGAAGACGACAGACTCGCGCTGGAATACCTGCGTTTCCATGGCCGGAAAGATACCCTGGCCTTTCCCGACACATTCGATGAGGTGTCTGTCCCATGGCACGCCAATAACCTGGAAGTTTCTTTTCGTGACCCCTCTCATTTCAACAAATCAGAACAAAACTATGATTACAGGATACGGGAACTTGGGTCTGTCTGGCAAAGTACCTCCAATGACCATTTTGCATTGATGGGGCTGAAGCACGGTACCTATACCCTGGATATCCGGGCGGATGATGACAATGTGATTACCCGGGAATTTGTAATACGAAAACCATGGTTCTATTCTCATACTGCAATCGCGATCTATCTGCTGTTATTCCTGCTTATCATGTGGGGCATATATGTATTTTTCCGTTTTGAATTAAAACAACATAAAGACCTGGTGTTGCTGGAACTTAATCAGAAAAACCTTGAACAGGAATTGGATTATAAAAGCCAGGAACTAATGTTTACTATTCGCCATCTGATTCAGAAAGACAATATTTTGAACAGTTTGCAGAAGCATATTAAAGCGATTAAAGAACAATATGCGCGTTATCCTGTGAAGCATATCAAAAAAATGGAAAGTATTATTAAGGAAAGCCTTGGTTATCAAAACATAGAATGGGAAAATGCTGCTAAAAACCTCAAACTCTCCCAACAAGGCTTTTTCAAAAAACTTAAAGAAAAATATCCAGGCCTCACCCCCAACGATTTAAGGCTGTGTGCCTATCTGCGATTAAATTTGACCACCAAAGAGATAGCCCAACTTCTAAACATCTCTCTGCGAGGGGTGGAGATAAGCCGTCACCGGCTGCGGAAAAAGTTAAAGCTTAAAAAAGATGAAAACCTGTATGAGTTTCTGATGTATGAGGAAACCGATATATCAGAAAAAC
>CAYMDX010000022.1:13755-16785 GCA_964389125.1 uncultured Bacteroidales bacterium | reverse complement strand
ATGGCATTGATTGCCGGGGTTGAACGTGGTTTTCTCGGTAGAGACGAAGTACGCGACAGGGTGCTGCAGATAGGCCATTTTTTGGAGGAAGCCGACCGTTTTCATGGTGCATGGGCACACTGGATGGATGGTACCACAGGGGATGCCATTCCATTTAGTGACAAGGATGATGGCGGTGACCTGGTTGAGACAGCCTTCCTTGTTCAGGGGCTCATTGCAGCCCGCGAGTATTTCGACCGCGATACGCCCGAGGAAACGGCGCTAAGGGATCTTGTTGATCAGTTATGGCACGGTGTTGACTGGCAGTGGTACACACAGGATCAGAATGTGCTGTATTGGCACTGGTCGCCCAATTATGGTTTTGACATGAACATGCATATACGGGGATGGAACGAGGCGATGATCATCTATGTTTTGGCTGCAGCTTCACCAACACATCCTGTCGATCCGCAGGTTTACCATCAGGGATGGGCAAATAACGGTGAGATGGTAAATAATAATCAGTATTATTATATGGAACTGCCCCTCGGTCCTCCATTTGGCGGCCCGCTATTTTTTGCCCACTATTCTTTCCTTGGCCTCGACCCGCGCGGTCTGCATGATGAGTATGCGGATTATTGGAAACAAAACCGCAATCATAGCCTTATCAACCACCACTATTGCAAGGTAAACCCCGGGGACCACTGCCATTACAGTGACTCGCTCTGGGGGCTCACAGCCAGCGACGACCCTGTTGTTGGCTACCAGGCACACGCCCCTTACGGCTACTGGGGTGAAGATAACGGTACCATTGCGCCAACAGCGGCACTGGCATCAATGCCTTACACACCCGAAGAAAGCCTGAAGGCACTCAATACATTTTACTACTATCTATACAATGATCTCTGGGGCCCCTATGGCTTCTATGATGCATTCAATTTCGACGAGAATTGGTTTGCCGACAGCTATATTGCTATTGACCAGGGGCCCATTGTGGTCATGATAGAAAATTACAGAAGTGGTCTGCTGTGGGATGTCTTTATGAAAAATGAAGAGGTCCTTAATGGACTGGAAAGGCTCGACTTCTATTACGATGAATCAAAACAGGACCAACTTTATTAATATGTTTTCTATGAAAAGTTATCTACGATTGGTCTTTTTACTGCTCCTTTTGTTAACTGCTGCCGGAATACATGCACAGACAGGGATAAACCCCGTATCCTTTACCTTCCAGCCGCAACAAACACTCACGGAATCGGATGAACAAATATTTATGATAAAAAACATGGGTGATGTACCCCTGCTGGTCCATCCCGAGGATGTTGTTCTCCAGGGAAAACAGGCCCAAACAACCCATTTATCTGTTCTTTCCTATAACATTGAAAACGACGACGGCGACTGGTCCGGCCGATTTGCTTTTATGCTGGAAGAGATCAGGAACATGGAAGTGGATATTATAGGGCTTCAGGAGGTTTTGCAGCATGAGAATCTTGATAATCAGGCCATGCAGATGGCTGACTCGCTTGGGTTTTACTATTATTTTGATTCAGTGGATGATGAAGATCAGGTACACCGTTTCGGAAATGCGATAGTGAGCCGTTACCCCATCGAAGAAACAACTTTTCGTGCACTGAAGCCGTTGAGCTATTATCGCAATGCGATTCATGCAAGGATCAATGTCAACGGGCATACCGTGGATATGTATAACACCCACTTGCACCATACCCCAATTGATCACCATATCCGTGAAGAGCAGATTGACGATCTTCTCGATTTTATTGAAGAAACCAGTAATGAGGAATTCATTTTTGTTACCGGTGACTTCAACGCCAACCCTGACTGGGATGAGATGCAACAGATGTATGAAACCCTACAGGATGTCTATCCGTTGTTCCATGAGAACCACCTCGGTCCCGAACATGCGACACTTAACCACCGCCTGGGGCATCAGATGCGAAGGATCGATTATGTCTTTTTTAATAAGGCAAGTATCGATCACCTTGTTCCGCTATCGGCAGAGATCGTTATGGACCAGGAACATGAAGACCCTGAAATGGAAAATGATCATTTTGGTGTGTTTGCCACTTTTGACCTGTTGGCAGATGATGTGGACTTTGTGCTAAACACCTTTGAAGAAAGTGTAGAGCTGCAACCCCAGGATAGTGTTGCAACGGAGGTCATTTTTGCCCCGCAAACCACAGGGAACAAAGAAGTAGTTTTGACGGTACAGGATGATGATGATATGAGCAGGTTGCTGCCGTTGAGAAACTTCAAAGAGGATGAAGATACGGATTATGCCAATGATGCTATCATCAGTGGCGAAGGTTTTGATGCCACCATCTTCAACTTTCCCTGGTATGAAGATTTTGAAGGTACCGGGGTAGACTCTTTGCCATTTGGATGGAGTACCAATACCGCCGACTGGGGTGTTAAAAACTCCGCTTACGCAGGTGGCAATCCACCGGAACTGGTTTTTGCCGGGGAGTCCGACCTGGAAGGTACTTTCTATGCGATGTCGCCACCCTTGCAAACGACCGGACTTGACAGTATGCTGGTTAACTTTCGGCATTTTGCTGAAAATGATGACAATCCGGAAATGTATTCCATGCGGCTTGTGACGATCGCTGACGATCAGGAATACCTGGTGGCGGAATGGACCGACCCGGAAGACATCATGCCTGGTGAACAGTCGTTCCGGATAAATAGCGAAGAACATGGTGTTGACGCTGACCGGCTATATCTTGCCTGGGTGTTCGAAGGTGTTTCGGACCACATTGACAAGTGGGCCATAGACAATATTGCCTTACATGCCTTTCCTGCCCTGTCTGCAACACCCGGAGAATATGATTTTGGGTTGCAACAGATCGATACCGGGTCAGATTCTTTGACGATCGTACTGGAAAATATCGGAGGAGGGGTCGTGTCTATACATCCCGAAGATATTGAGATTACAGGCGACGGTGCTGACCATTACGTATTACACTCTATTGCTGGCAACGTCGAACTGGAAAGCGGTGAGAGCACTGACATATACCTGGTGTTTGCGCCACA
>CAYMDX010000022.1:2581-13655 GCA_964389125.1 uncultured Bacteroidales bacterium | reverse complement strand
CGGCCAATATACATTGAGTGTCATCACTATCGCCGATGGCAACGAACATGTGATCCATGAATGGGTTGATCCGGGGGATATTGAGCCTTCAGAACTCTTTGCCGTGGTGGATGCCCCGGAACATGGGGTGGGGAGTGACAGTTTTCGCCTCGCCTGGGTTTTCGACGGTATCACCAATAATATTGTTTCATGGGATTTCGATGACATCCATCTCTCGGAACCGGGTGATTCGCCCATTCCCGGAGCCGACACCGATTCAATCGACTTCGGCCAGCAACCAATTAACACAACATCGGAACCCAAAGCCATCACAATACAGAACAGGGGAGGGGGTACATGGATCCTTGAAGAAGATAACCTGCAGCTCACAGGACCCGATGCGGCCAGTTTTGAAGTGGAGGGTTTTGACGGTATGCTTGAGCTTGGTCTTTTTGAAACCGCTGAGATTACTATTACCTTTTCTCCTGCAGAAACAGGCCCGATGGAAGCAGAGCTTCTGATCGACGGAATGGTGGTGAACCTCTCGGGTTGGGGAATGGATGACGTTGATTATTTTATATACAGCGACTTTACCATAGTGGAAAACGGAACGGCGTATACCAATGTGGGAGGCTTTCGGGAAATACCCGGGTTTGTGCCGGCAGGGAGCCTCAACGCTGTTGACGTTTCCGGAGAGGGAGAGTTTGGCGGGGTAGTGCTGGAACTGGAGTACGACCTCGAACATACCGATACATATACGCTATACTACATGTGGGCTTACCCTCCGGTTGATCTTAGTGACTATTCGCATATTGTTGTGTATCTGAAGGCTGACACCGAGGTGTCGGATATCAAGTTGCGCCTGCAGGATGTAGAAGGATACGAGGGTATTGATGGTGAATGTTTTGCATACATGGATGCCGGCACCGAATGGCAACGGTTTAAGATGCCTGTTGCGGATATGGAACTGGCTTCCTGGGCCGACAACCATCCGGATATGCAAGAAATACAAAAAATCGACATCATCTTTGAAAAGGATGTCGTATACCCGCAAGATGCGAAGGTATACCTTGATTTGGTAGGCTTCATGGATGAACCGACCGATGTGCCAACTGTGCAGAATAGGAACGAAACCTTCAGCATGTATCCCAACCCGGCAACGGCAATGGTTACAATATGGTCTGCACCAGGGTCTGCCATAGTGCTTTACGATATGAACGGCAAACCCGTCCAAAGGGAAAAAGCGAAAACAGGGGTAGCCAATGTTGATATCTCCGGATTGCATCCCGGCGTATATATTGTCCAGGTAAAAAAACACAGCGAAATACAGGTACAAAAACTGCTTGTGCATTAGCAGTGGTAACGAAAAACAGCATAGTCGGGTGAAACTACACATGGCTAATTTGCGCTGCCTAAAAACGCTTAAACAGAAGAAACCTCTAAGGCAAAGTTTTACACACACAGGAAAATGAATGTTGAAAACCAGAAACTTCGTAACCCGTCAATATTCTATTTCTTCAACCTTCTAGACCTTCAGACATTTCGACAAAATATAAACACATGAACAGCTCTACAAAAATCCTTTACAGATTACTTATCCTATTTCCTGTTATGTTGCTGGCTGTGGGCTGCAGCAACATAATGAACGGAAACAGGTTGTCAGATGAAGAATTGCTTGAAAAAACGCAACGCTACACCCTGAAATATTTCACTGATTTTGCGCATCCTGTGGCAGGCATGGCGGTGGAGCGGAGCGATGAGAGGAGTTACTCTAATGATGTGGTCACGACCGGTGGGACAGGCTTCGGAATTATGGCTGTCATAGCAGGTGTGGAGCGGGAGTTTGTCACCCGTGATGAGGCGGTGGAACAGCTGACACGTATTGTCAACTTTCTGGATACCTGTGAGCGTTATCATGGCGCCTGGTCGCACTGGTACTATGGATCAACAGGCAAGACACGCCCTTTCAGTCCGGAAGACGATGGTGGTGATATTGTGGAAACAGCCTTTCTTATACAGGGACTGCTTACCGCAAGGGAATATTTTACGGCTGACAACTCGGCAGAGGAATACCTTAGAACTACCATTACCCGGCTCTGGCATGAGGTCGATTGGGAGTGGTATACCAGGGGAGAGAATGTCCTTTACTGGCATTGGTCGCCCAATCATGACTGGACCATGGATCATCCGGTTAAGGGGTACGACGAATGCCTTATTACTTATGTGCTTGCCGCCTCTTCGCCAACAAACCCCATCAGTGCCGACGTATACCATCAAGGATGGAAAGACAGCGACAATTATTATAATGGTGAAACCTATTATGGCATCGAACTTCCCCTGGGGTTTCCCTATGGGGGGCCACTGTTCTTCTCGCACTATTCATTCCTTGGGCTTGATCCCCGTGGTTTACACGATGAGTATACCAACTATTGGAAACAGAACCGCAATCACACCCTGATCAATTACCGGCATTGTATCGAGAACCCCAATGATTTCGAAGGATATTCGGAAGAATGCTGGGGATTGACAGCAAGCGACAACCATAAGGGCTATTCAGCGCATAGCCCTGCCAACGACATGGGTGTCATCGCACCTACGGCTGCGCTTTCTTCTTTCCCTTATACACCGGAAGCGTCGATGAAAGCCTTGCGATTCTTCTATGAGGAAAAGGGGGACAAGCTTTGGGGCGAGTATGGATTTTATGATGCGTTTTCGATACATCACGACTGGTATGCCGATAATTATATTGCCATTGACCAGGGACCTATTGTGGTTATGATAGAAAATTACCGGTCGGGATTGCTCTGGGAGCTCTTTATGCAAAACCCTGAAGTGCATCAGGGTTTGCGCAACCTGGGGTTTTTTTATAATCACGACTGAAGGGCTGGCTATTGGCTGTTAGCATATAATTTGTTCAACCAAATAATGCAATGATGATGAAAAAACGAATAGGGATATTGCTTTTACTGACACTTCTTGTTGCCTGCAACATGGGTGAGCCGGAGCGTGAAGGCTTTTTTACCATTGAGCATACGGCGCAACGGGTAGATTCGCTGATGCAGTTGATGACTCTCGAAGAGAAGATTGGGCAGATGGTACTTTTTACGAGTGACATGGACGTTACCGGACCGTTCATGCGTGACCATTATGTGGAGAGTATCCAGGAAGGGATGGTGGGTGCTATCTTTAATGCTTACACAGCTGATTATACCCATGAGCTGCAACGTACTGCGGTGGAAGAAACCCGCCTGGGAATACCCTTGCTTTTTGGGTATGATGTGATCCATGGACACCGTACTATATTTCCAATACCCCTTGGAGAGACAGCCACCTGGGATATGGAAGCCATAGAGAAGTCGGCCCGTATTGCAGCGGAAGAAGCAACTGCTGAGGGACTGCACTGGACTTTCGCACCAATGATTGATTTGACACGTGATCCCCGATGGGGTCGTATCGCGGAAAGCTCTGGCGAAGATCCTTACCTTACGGCCGAAGTGGCACGTGCCAAGGTTCGTGGTTATCAGGGCGACGATCTTATGGCACTGAACACAATGTTGTCCTGCGCCAAACACTTTGCGGCCTATGGTGAGCCACTTGCCGGACGTGACTACAATACCGTGGATATCTCTGAGATCACCCTGCGTAACATATTCCTGCCTCCTTTCGAGGCTGCTGTGGATGAAGGGGTGGCAACCATCATGACCGGTTTTAACGAGCTGTTAGGGGTGCCCGCTACCGGCAGTGAGTACTTGTTGACGCAAATATTGCGTGACGAGTGGAACTTCAACGGGTTTGTCGTAACCGATTACACTTCGATAAATGAGATGGTACCTCACGGTTTTGCGCGCGATGAAAAACATACCGGAGAACTTGCCCTGAACGCCGGTGTTGATATGGACATGCAGGGGGCTGTCTATCATGATTACCTTCTTGAACTGATAAGAGAGGGGAAGGTGTCTGAAGCGGATGTTGACGAGGCTGTGCGTCGTATCCTGACCATGAAGTTTGAACTTGGCCTTTTCGATGACCCCTATCGATATAGCGACCCGCAACGCGAAGAAGACCTGGTGATGACAGAGGAGAAACTGGCGTTTGCACAAGATTTTTCGCGTAAAGCAATCGTATTACTTAAAAATGAAGCAGACGTGCTGCCACTGACCGACGATGTGGAGAGCATCGCACTCATTGGCCCGCTGGCCGACAATCAAAGTGAGCTGATAGGGTCGTGGTCGGCTGCCGGTGATTATACAAAAAGCGTAACACTTCGTCAGGGTATAGAAAACAGGCAAGGTAACCGTACACGAATACATTATGCGCAAGGTGCTAATATCGACGATGATGACAGGACCGGTTTTGATGAAGCCATTGCTGCTGCCCGTCAAGCTGAGGTGATCGTGCTGGCCATCGGCGAATATGCCTTACAAAGTGGGGAGGCAGCCAGCAGGGCGGATATTAGCCTGCCTGGCGTACAGGAAGAATTGTTCCTTGAACTCGTAAAACTGAATAAGCCTATTGTGGTTGTTTTGATGAAAGGTCGCCCGCTTACGCTGGAACGTGTTGATGAACATGCTTCGGCAATACTGGAGACATGGTTCCTCGGCACAATGGCAGGTGATGCCATCGCTGATGTGCTCTTCGGCGATTATAACCCCTCCGGGAAATTGCCGGTGAGCTTTCCGAGGCACGTGGGACAAATACCCATTTTCTATAACCATAAGAATACAGGAAGGCCAAAAACCGATTTCAAGTATACTTCCAAGTATCTGGATGTGCCTAACACACCATTGTATCCTTTTGGGTACGGACTTTCCTACACTACATTCGATTATTCCGATGTACGTTTGAACAGACAAGAGATGGCCATGGACGGTGTGCTTGAAGCATCGGTTACGGTAACCAATACCGGCGACAAATTTGGAGAGGAAGTAGTGCAATTGTATATACGGCAGTTGGTGGGAAGTATCACCCGACCGGTTAAGGAACTTAAAGGATTTGAAAAAATCGGTCTGGCACCTGGTGAATCAAAAGAAGTTCGTTTCGAACTTACCTGGGAAGACCTTGCCTTTTACAATGCCGACAACATATTTGCCGCTGAGCCTGGAGCGTTTCACCTTTTTATTGGTACCAATGTGGAAGATGTCCAAAAGGCGGAGTTTGTACTACTGGAATAGCAATTAGCAGTCCAGCCCAACCAAGGCGGGACGTGACAATATCAACCCATGAACTGAACTAACACTTTTTCTTTTTTATGAACCAAAAACCAAAGAACCATGAAAAAAACTACAATTTTTTTGGCAGTGATGCTGGCGTTTGCCGGCATCGTTCGGAGTCAGATCGTTGAAGACTTCGAGCACATCCCGCTGAACGTTATGTCTGGGGGAGAAAACGCTTACATGCATGTGGTGCCCAATCCCGATGAAGTAGGGAACATTAGTACCCATGTGGTGGAGTTCAGAAGAGGACAGGATGGCGATCCCTGGGCGGGATTCTGGTCTGAGCTGCCTGAACCTCTTGATCTGGCGAACCACAAGTACGTATATGTCGACGTGTGGAAACCCAGGATCAGCCCCGTGAAATTTAAAATTGAAGGCGGGGATACTGACGACATGGAAGTTGAGAGTATGTTTGAGCAAACCAAGGTGGAAGAATGGGAAACCCTGGTGTTTGACTTTTCCGAAAAGGACGGGCAATGGAATGTCATCGCATTTATGCCCGATTTTGCTGATCCGGTTGACCTGGATGAAGACATTATTATCTATTTTGATAATTTCCGCGTGGGAGGCCCACCGGAGGAGAAAGCCAATAAAGATGAATTTGATACTGTTGATTTTGTATGGTGCGACTTTGAGATAGAGGAATATACCAATGTAGATGGCTTCCGGGAGGTTATTAATGATGGGACAGTTGCTGCTGATTTGCCGGGAGAGGGTGTTTCAGGCGGCACAGTCGGGCACCTTGAATATGTTGTGGAAGAAGAGTTCCCCAGCACTGGTTACCACATGTGGGCATGGGATCCCGATTGGGAATTCGATGATCTCAGCGAATACACCCATTTGGTTATTCATGCCAAAGCCCAGGAAGAGTCTGTTTCCGATATTATGGTTGAACTGCTGGACTACGCCAACTTTGAGGAAGATGCCGGAGATCCGGGAATAAGTTATGGCTATTTCGATCTGGATACCGAATGGACAGAAATCGTGATCGACCTCGAAGACCTTTCGTTGCCTGAAGATGAAGATATTGAGAATCATCCCGATATGTCGCAGCTTCAACTGATCAGCCTGATATTTGAATATGAAACTACTTCTCCCGAAACCGGGGATATCCTTATCGACATGGTAGGTTTCAGTACCCTCGAGGACGATGATAATGGAGACTCCGATGGCTATACGGTAGAAAATTTTGAGCATATTCCATTGAACTTGATGCTTGGTGGTGAAGAAGACGACAGCCGCATGTATGTGATACCAAATCCAGATATGGATGAGACCAATCAAAGCCCTCAGGTGGTCAAATTTGAGCGCAGCCAGCATGGTGTGCCCTGGGGTGGGTTCTGGTCGTCGCTACCCGAGCCACTCGACCTGACTGAAAACAAATATGTGTATGTCGATGTGTGGAAGCCACGTATAAGCCCTGTGGTCTTTAAGGTAGAGGCTGGTGATACCGACGACATGGAAATAGAGAGCATGTTTGAGCAGACCAAGGTTGAGGAATGGGAGACCCTGGTGTTTGACTTTTCTGAAAAGGATGGTCTTTGGAACGTCATTGCGTTTATGCCCGACTTTGCTGATCCGGTTGACCTGGATGAGGATATTGTTATCTATTTTGATAATATCAGAGTGGGTGATGAGCCGGTTTCAGCTCCCGACATTGCTTTGGACAACGCTTTTGACGTTCAGGTCTATCCTAACCCTGCCCGCGACGTGGTCCGCGTTGATGCGCCTGCCGGGTCTTCGGTCTACCTGATAGATGTTACCGGTACGGTCATAGATCGCACAGAAGCCGGCGATGGTGATGCCCATTTTACAGTTTCCGGATTATCACAGGGTGTCTACCTTATTCGGGCAGACTATAAGGGATCCTATGTAACCGAAAGAATATTGGTATACTAATCTCAGCAACGACAAATAAACACCCGGAGTGTTTCTTCATTCCGGGTGTTTTGGAAAGGTTCCAGTGATTTTGCCGGCACTATGGCATAAGACCATCATACTTTGCCGGGTAGTATCACTTCTTAAGTGAAATCAAAATAACGAATCATGAAACAAATAATAATTTTTCTGGCTTTGTTGGCCTGTCTCTCAAGCACTGCTCTGGGGCAGATCACCGTCAGAGGGACAGTTACCAGTGCTGAAGACGGGACGACACTGCCCGGGGTAACGGTCAGGATCAGTGGCGAAGCAATTGGTACTGTTACTGATAGTGACGGGGACTACATGCTTCAGAACATACCGGAAGATGCTGTCCTGGTATTTTCGTTTGTTGGAATGCGTACAGAGGAATTGAATGTGGATGGACGCGAAGAGATTAACGTGGCCATGGAGGTAGATGCCATTGGCATGGACGAAGTTGTAGTGATTGGCTACGGTTCCGCCCGGTCGGCGGACCTTACTGCACCGATTCCCACGGTTGATGCTACTGAAATTACAAGAAACATAACCACCAATGCCGCATCGGCATTGCAGGGAGCAGTGTCGGGCGTGCAGGTGATCAACCGTGGTGCACCGGGCTCCTCTCCGGAGATCATTATTAGGGGGATAGGTTCCATGCAGGGTGCGCAGCCACTCTATGTCGTGGATGGTATGTTCTATGACGATATAAACTGGCTGAGTCCTAACGATATTGAATCAATAGCCGTACTGAAAGATGCTTCCGCTGCCTCAATTTACGGGGTGCGTGCAGCCGGAGGAGTTATTATGGTAACCACAAAACAGGGACGCAAAGGCGAAGGTATAATTATCGAATACGACGGATACACCGGCTTTAGCATAGCCACTAATCTGATGGAGATGACTAATACCGAACAATATTCCACCATGATGATCGAGCAGAACTCATGGTCTCGCCTTGAACCGTCGATTGAACTCTGGGGTGGCCGTCCTTTTACGCATAATGGTGAAGAGTATACTATCCCTGCTACTGATACCGACTGGTATGGGGAGCTCTTAAGTATAGGGGAGAAGATGAACCATTCTATCACATTTAGAGGCGGTACCCAGCGAACAACATATCATGTGGGCGGCAGCTACCTCCAGGAAAATGGACTCCTGGATTCTGAACACCGGTATCAGCGCATTAATCTGAAGGCCAGCGTAGACTTTAATCCTTACAGGTTCCTTGAGGTCGGAACCAATATTGTGCTTAACCACACACATTCGCAGGATGAAGCCTCCGTTTTGGGAAGTATGTATAATGCCGTACCTATCATTCCTGTTTATGAGCCGGAAGGCGATTATGCAGGGGTGATCCAGGCAGGATACCAAGTGGGACCGGTTAACAACCCGGTAGCACAACTACACTTTGCCACGGGTAACCATGATTTTAACCGGGGACTCAACCTGATGTATAATGCTCATGCTGAGGTTAATCTGTTAGGCGATGAACGGCTGGTGTTTCGCAGCCAGTTCAGCCATGAACTCAGAACTGGAAACAACAGGTCATACGCACCTGAATATTTTGTTGATGATAAACTGAAAAACGAAAATTCAAACTTGCATAAGGCACATTCTTTCCATAGTAGTATCCATCTTGACCATACCTTAACCTTTGAGGAGAGCCTGGGCGGCCATAATCTGACTGCCATGGCAGGGTTTTCGACAAGGAGTGTGAACGCAAGGGGTGTCTATGGTAGCGCTCGCAATGTGCCGGCTGGCCCGCCCGAATACTTCTACTTCTTTAATGCAGTCGACCCGAGCCCTGAGAGCTTTGATGTTGGCGACTGGGGATATGCTGAACGCGGAGTGTCGTTCTTCGGAAGGACCATGTATAACTATGATCAAAAGTATCTGTTCAACGCGACATTTCGGGGCGATGGCACCGACAAGTATACCCAGACATGGGGTTATTTTCCCTCTTTCGGTATTGGATGGATCGTCAGTGATGAGCCATTCATGGAGGAGCAGCAGTTGTTTGACCGGGTGAAACTCCGTTCCAGCTGGGGACAGTTGGGCAACAATGCGGTGCCGAGAGAATCGGGCACACGGGAAATATTTACCGGTGTCTCTCATTCTTATGTTTTCGGTAATGACAATATCGTGCCCGGATACGTATCCAGCGTGTTTTTTAATGAGCTAGAATGGGAAGTGCTGGAAGAGACCAATGTTGGTCTTGAGCTTTCAACTTTCGACTACCGCTTGTTTGCAGAGATCGACTGGTTCTATAAAGTTACCAAAAATGCCGCCATATGGACGAGTAACCTCATGGGTGCTGGTGGCCTCATACGTAATGCCGGTGAGATTCTCAACACCGGCATGGAGTTTGACCTTACATGGAAAGATCAGACCGGTGATCTGGATTACAGCGTAAGCGCCAATCTGAGCACGTTGCGCAACGAAGTGCTGGACCTTGGAGGAGAGCCTTATATCGATGCAGGCTCTGCAGAGTTCCGCCGCAGGTCCGAAGTGGGACATCCCATCTATTCATTTTATGGATACAAGGTTATTGGGGTATACCAAACATGGGAAGAGATCGAAGAACACCTCGATACCGATGTCCATCCTAATGTAGAGCCTGGCTTCTTAAAGTACGAGGACCTGGATGGCGATGGTATTATTGATGAAAACGACCGCCAGTATCTTGGGGCCAACATCCCGGACTTTACCTATGGGGGCCGTATCAACCTCGATTACCGCAACTGGGACTTCTCTGTTTCGGTCTATGGGGTATATGGCAACAAGCTGATAAACAGGTTGCGGGGTAACCGCGCCTGGCATTCGGATTATAACTTTGACATGGATCTTTTTGAGAACCGATGGACCGGCGAAGGCTCAACCAACGAGTATCCGTCAGCCAGGGGGATGGTAGACTCCTGGAATATTAATCCGCTAAACTCCTTTCTGGTAGAAGACGGATCGTTTTTCAGGATACAGAATATTACCCTTGGTTACACCTTCACCGAACCGTTGCCAGGTAGCGAGCCTGGATCCAAGATACGCGTCAGGTTAGCTGCACAGAACCCCGTCACTATTTTCGGGTTCAACGGGTTTACTCCCGAGGTTACCGGCCAGGGTGAAGCGGCCGGTGTGTATCCGATCCCTGCGACTTTTACGATTGGTGTAAATATTACATACTAAACCATTATGATCATGAAAAACACAAAAATATTAGCGATCGTAGTTCTTTTGTCAGTATTTGTGCTAAGTGGCTGTGAAGATTTCCTGGATAAAGACATCGAGGGACAAATCCCGCTGGAGGAAGTTGATTATACAGATGAAAGCAAGATGTATGAGCCCGTTTCGGGTATATATGCTGCGGCCAACGATAACAATCTAAATCACTGGGCCAACCAATGTATGTTGTGGTTCCGCAGCGACTTTATCTTTAAGGGTGCGCATGCAACCGACCAGCCGGTGATGGAAGACATACAGGATTTTAATTATGAGTCGCTTCGAAACGCATGGTTTGTCAACAACTTGTGGACCGCTCATTTTGGGCTCATTCGTGATGCAGATGCTGCCCTGGAGGAGCTTAGGTTGTTTGGTGAACATGCATCTGACCAGGATCTCGTACAGGAATATAAGGCTGAAGTACGCTTTTTCCGGGCTTTTGCCTATTGGAGAATGGCCCGAATCTATGGCGACATCCCTTATTATGACCGCGATATCGTTGCGGGAGCACTCCGCAAGGCACCACGCCTCGAAGCATATGAGTATATCATACAGGAACTGGAGGAGATTATTGACCATTTGCCTTCGCAGCATCCCAGAAATCTTCCCAAACAGGGAAGAGTAACAAAGTGGGCAGCATACACACTACTGGCAAAGGTGGCTGCCGATATACAGGATTATGATGTGATGCTTTCGGCTGCAGAGGCTGTTGTCGATAGTGGTGTTTTCTCTCTCTTTCCCGATTATTATACGCTTTTCAAGCAACAGGG
>CAYMDX010000022.1:0-2481 GCA_964389125.1 uncultured Bacteroidales bacterium | reverse complement strand
TCCATCGGTAGCATTCCTGCCGATCTGCAGGCCCTGCTTGATATGTACAATGAAGAGGGACGCGGGGCTGCAGAAGCCTATTGGTTTAAGAACTATTTGCCATTCGAACAGCAAACATCAGGCCGTTTTCAATATGGGGGCTGGAACAATGTTCGTATTTTCCGGTATGCTGAGGCGCTGTTACTTTATGCCGAGGCGCTTATTCATGTGAATGGTCCGGGTGCCGGCGATGCCTATATCAATGAGGTAAGGGAACGTGCAGACATGCAATCCATAACAGGGGCAGACATCGATGATGTTATCGATGAGCGGGCGGCTGAACTTGCATTTGAATGGGGAGCCGACAGATTCTTTGACCTGGTAAGGCTCGACAGGACCGACAAGCTTGGACCAAACTTTGTGAGTGGCCAGCACGAATTTTTCCCCATACCTACGGTGCAAATAGACCTGCAACCCGGATTGGCAGAGCCCCCGGTGAGCGGATTATTCCCGCTCTGATAATTGGGAAAACTGACATCAGTGGAATACTTACCGGGTGATCGTATGCAACATGATCGCCCGGTAAGGATTCTCCTGTAAGCCACTTTCAAGCGAGGAGAGGATAAGTTCTTCGCTGAGAAGGTCCCTGTTGTATATCCAGAAAATCAATCAGTATCTAAAAGTACTTATATGATGCAAGATACATTTGTAAAAAAATTGAATAGCGGTATGGCAATTGTAATACCGCGCATAGCCATTACCAGGGTGGCTTCATTTTTTTTGCTGCTGTTTCTGTGGTTTCCTGTTATCACATGGAATACCGCAATGGCTTATGAGACAAAGGAAACGGTCAGCGGCATCGTGTTCCACGACCGGAACGGGAGCGGAGAGTTTGACCCTGAAGCTGACACGCCCCTGGATGGAGTGGCAGTCTCCAACGGCCGTGACATAGCAGTGACCGATGAAGAAGGAAGGTATACACTCACAGTTGATGACCATACCATCCTGTTTGTGATCAAGCCGGCAAACTGGTCCGTGCCTGTTAACGAACTGCAGATCCCCCAATTTTATCATATTCATAATACCCGGGGAGCAGCCGGAGCAAGGTACGATGGACTCAAACCTACAGTTTCACTACCCGCTTCAGTCGATTTTCCGCTATTGCCGACTGAGGAACCTGATGAATTTGAAGCAATCGTATTTGCTGACACCCAGCCGCGTGATAAGAAAGAGATAAGCTATCTGGCACGCGATGCTGTTGCAGAACTTATCGGGACAAATGCTGCCTTTGGGATAACGTTGGGCGACCTGGTGTTTGATGATCTTGACTTGTTGGGCCACGTAAACGAAACTGTAGCTACCATAGGCATACCCTGGAGGTACTTGATCGGGAACCACGACCTGGATTTTTCGGCCGATGATAATACAGGAGCAAGGGGAGCATATTACAGCCATTACGGCCCTTCATACTACTCGTTCAGCTATGGGTCCGCCCACTTTTTGGTACTCGATAATAACCGGTTTATTGTTGATGGGGATAACAGGTACTATCGCCCCGAGCTTGACGTAGACCAGCTGGTATTCGTGCAGAACGAGCTGGCACGTATCGATAACGACAAAGTGCTTATCGTGATGATGCATATTCCATGGGACGACAATGGGTGGAACAGGGAGCAGCGTGATACACTTATGGCTCTTTTGGCGGAGCACCCCAACGCATTGTCATTGGGTGCCCACTGGCACCGGCATTACCATCGCTATCTGGATAAAGAATATGGTCTGCCCGCAGGGCATTACCACCATATGGTAAGCGTGGGTGCCGTATGTGGTGCATGGTGGCAAGGCATGCCTGACGAATATGGGATCCCGCATGCCATGATGAGTGACGGCACGCCTACGGGGTATGGCGTCCTTCATGTAAGCAGGGCAGGAGCAAAGATGCACTGGCAGTCATCGCGTCGTTCCCCGCATTTTCAGATGCATATCCATGTTAGCGAAGAAAACAACGTGGAGAAAACAGAAAGTTTGACGGTAACAGCCAATATTTTCAATGCCCTGCCCGATGCACGTGTGCAAATGCGTATCGGCCAATCCGGAGAATGGATCAACATGGAAAAGATAACGGAAAGGGACCCTCTGCGGTTGGAGGCGGCGGCGTTAGATGCATTACTTACAGATCACCTCGGTGAGGACGCACGCTGGCTTGAAATGGGAGGTACGGCACATACATATACCCTGTGGCAGGGCAGTATAAATGAGCCACTACCGAAAGGTACCCACGTATTGCACGTCCGCTCTGAGGACAGATGGTGGGAGCATGAAGGACATAAAGTGATCCGTATTGCAGAATAGAAGCCTTCCCGAACTTATTAGCCTCTATGCGTTAAATTCCTGATTGGATGCCTCTTTATTGTTTTAAACTATCCAGTTCAATGTAAGATATGTAATTGTCATAATAACCTATCCGTATACCTGATATACCAGGCAGCTGACTGTACCTGG
>CAYMDX010000021.1:0-21106 GCA_964389125.1 uncultured Bacteroidales bacterium | reverse complement strand
AATATATGTGGCCAGCGGTAGCCGCAGCACCTGGGCTGCGTAAAGGAATAAGTGAACGGTGTGTCAGAACGGTAGAGGGATATTTTTGCTCACGTAAGCGCCCTGCCGGCGAATATTCCAGACATCAAGGCCGGCCTCTTCGGCTGCTTCCTCCCAACGCTGTGTATTCCAATAATTGTTTGATGCATCAATAATCACCATGACGGGGCGAATGAACCGGAAAATCAGTTCCGGCTCCAGCCTGACGTTTTGGCTAATGATCAAATAATCAACACTTACAGGCCATGCCTCCTGATCATCAAAAAAAGAATCGTTGCTGACCAACCTGTCGTAATCCCCCTTCCTCTCCTGAAGCAGGGAAAAAGGCTGGGAGTCGTGCAGCAACAGAAACCTGAGACCGTTAAATGTAACAAAAGGACCTTTCCTGGCTAATGCAGCAGAAACATAAACCGTATCCTGCTCGTTGAGGGAGATGCTTCCGGAAGGTTGTTTCATTCCCCGGCTTAAGCGATTGGCCATCATATTGAATTCCTGGTCACGCGCACTGCCTGATACCTGTTGACAGGCAAGCATGGTCAGCTCTTTCCCCTTAAAAAAATCAACCGCGGTGCCACGGTTGATCTGATAAACCACAAAATGTTGCTGAAAACTGTTACGAATATCCCGGATAGCCAGCGATGTGACCAACAGTAACAATGTGGCCATACCAACAATAAGGGCTTTTCTTTGTTGTTGTATGAAGAAAAAGCTGAAACTGATAACAAGCAGGAATATAAGCATTGTTTCAGGCAGGCTGACAAAAACCCCGGTAGAGGTGGAATAAGGCAGGCCTTCGATGATCCGCACAGACTGGTGCAGCACATATACCACCAGGGAAAGGAATTGTCCGGCAAGCATCCCCAGAACCGGCACTGCGTTGGCCAACAGGGTAAAGAGACCGGCATAGATGATCGTACCGGCTAATGGGATCACCGCCAGGTTGGTAATCAGGAAATAATTGGGAAACTGATTAAAATAATACAATGCCAGCGGCCCGGTGGCCAGTTGTGCTGCCAGCGATACACATATGATCTGCCAGGCTTTGTCCAAAATCTTGTTTTTTACCCGAAACAGGTTGTATAGCCTTGGCTGAAGACTAACGATGCTGATGACGGCCAGGTAGGACAACTGAAATCCGATATGGGCGATTATAAAAGGATTTGTCAACACAAGGACGAAAGCCGAGGCGGCCAGGGTATTATAGATGTTGGTCGGCCGGCGAAAGCTGTTACCTGCCGAAACAAACGAGAACATAACGGAAGCGCGCAACACCGAGGGAGAAAAACCGGTTATGGCTGCATAAAGCCAAATAAAAAGGATGATGAACACAGTCCGTAAAAACATACCGTATGGCATGCGACCCAAAAAGGCAAAGGCGGTATTCAGTACCATGTAAATAATCCCCACGTGTAGTCCTGACACGCATAAGATATGCATGGCTCCGGCACCGGCAAACTCCCGTCGCAGATTATCATCCAGATATTCGCGGTAACCGAGAAGTAAGGCCGAGACCACAGCAAATTCGCGGCCTGACAGGTGGTGTTCATGAAATACGGACAAAGCCGCTTCCCGCAGATGAAGCGCCCAACGCATCACCAAAAAGCCTGCTCGCTCACCGGTAAAATGCCATTCCCCGGATGAAATATAAGACGAATGAAAAATATTCTGCCTTGACAGATAGCGCTTATAATTAAATGCCGCCGGATTACCGGGAGGCTCCACTTCACTGTAGCGGTTTTCGATCAGCAACCGTTCACCATATTCCAACCCCCCGGCCAGGGTATCCTTTTCCAGATACAGCATCAAATTACCGGCTACGGGTATGGTCAGGCTGTCACTTCCATAATATTCGACCCGAACCATTACCTGGAAAGAGTTTGTTCTCTCCGACACGGGCGCTTGCAACCGGACCAGCAAAAATCCATCTTTGTCCTGATGATGCAGAAAATGATCTTTCCGGTGTATTTCATGATGCGTCTGAGCCATCCAATAGCCAAGCCCAAACAGAAATACCCCTACCCAATAACCATACAACCATCGCCAGGTAAACCCCCTGATCGCTTTTCTTACAATAGAAAACCATAAGACACCCAGCAAGGCCAGCGAAAGCAAAAAGACAGGCAAAGGAAGTAGCAACCCACCGTATACATAGACAGCCGCACCTGTCCCAAAAGGAACAAACAGGCGTGGCAGTGGCATATAAGTGGTAGAATTCGTCATTATATCTATAAATTTATACTATTTATAGATATAAAAAGGGTTTATGATAAACGAAAAAAGCGAAAGGGTTTTAGTAAATGATAAGTGGCTCACTGACACACTGCTTACTCATGAATGAGCAGGTCATTCAATCGGAGGTTCCGGTCAGTTTCCTTCACCAATAAAACTACAAATGGTATCGGCGGCGTAATCAGATGCACCCTGACCACCCAGGGTTGCTAGCAGGTCTTTATAATCGGAAAGCATACGGTTCCGATAGGCGGGATCATAGAGCAGGTGGTCCATTTCTGTCTTCAATGCCTGCCGGTTGAAATCATGCTGGATCAATTCTGTCAGTACCGGTTTATCCATAATCAGGTTAACCAGTGAGATATAGTTGATCTTTACCAGTTTACGGGCAATGTGATAGGAGATGGTATTGGCTTTGTAGCACACGACCTGCGGAACGCCGAAAATAGCCGTTTCGAGGGTAGCCGTACCGGAGGCGACCATGGCGGCTGTTGCATTAGCCAACAGCGGATAGGTCTGATCATACACGATAGACACATTGTTACCGGTCATAAAGTCGGTATAGAGTTTTCGGTCGATGCCGCTGATACCAGCCACCACAAACTGGTGATCCGGAAATTTGGCAGCGATGGCCGTCATTTCATGCAACATACGACTGATCTCCTGTTTGCGGCTGCCCGGTAACAAAGCGACAACCGGACCACGGGACAGTCCGTTCTTTTCTCTGAAGTCAGCGTAGGCCCCTTTATCCGTGAGCGGCAACACCTCATCAAGAAGAGGATGACCAGGAAAGACGGCATCTAAGCCAAAACGGGCATAGAAATCTTTTTCAAACGGCAGGATAACGAGCAACTTATCCACCACCTTTTTGATTTTTGTTACACGTGATTGCTTCCAGGCCCACACCTGGGGACTGATGTAATATACCACGGGGATATCATGGTGGTGTGCAAACGTTGCCATGCGAAGGTTAAAGCCCGGGTAATCAATGAGTATCAGGACATCAGGACGGGTTTCAAGCAAATCCTTCTTACAGAAGCGCAAATTACGAATGATAACCCTGAGGTTTGTCACCACTTCCCAGAAGCCCATGAATGCAAGTTCCCGGATATGTTTAACGACGTCTGCTCCTGCGAGAGCCATTTTGTCACCGCCCCACACCCGAAAAGAAGCCGAAGGGTCCTTTTTTTTAAGGCTTTTGATCAGGTTCGCCGCATGCATGTCGCCAGAAGACTCACCTGCAATTATATAGTATCTTGCCATCTTATCCCTCTATTACATGAAAAAATAAAAACACAGGATGGCCATCAGGAATGTAACAAGGAGGATACCACGTCCGGTGCGGTCATATTTTTTATTCACCATATAATAGCGAAAGGGAAACAGATTGGAGAAGACGGCAATTAATGCTGGTACTTCGGGCCTGAAAAGGTATATCCCGTCTTCTACATATCCATGGGGTGAAAGGATTAGCAACACCAACCCGTATACGACAGCCGGTAACAAAAGGCCAATGATAATACCCAGGGTCCAGGTGTCTTTATTCAGCATTATTATTCCACTTTCTGATTTCCGGAATAAGTTCATGAGATGTAAAATCAAATTGCGTGGGCACCACTGATATATAGTTGTTAGCCAGCGCCCATTCATCCGTTTCATTGCTGTTTTCGTACAATTCAAACTTTCCTGCCAGCCAGTAATACTCTTTACCGCGCGGGTCGGTCCGCTGGTCAAATTCTTCAACCCAGTTGCCACGTGCTTGCCGGCAGACCAGAACCCCTTTGATCTCTTCAACCTGTATGGCGGGGATATTCACATTGAGGCATATCCCTTTGGGGAGTCCGTTTTCCAACACATTGGCTGCCAGCTTCTGAATATATTTTTTTGCCTGGGTGAAGTCGGCATCAAACCGATAATCCAGCAATGAGAAACCGATTGACGGAATGCTTTCCATAGAGCCTTCAATGGCGGCCGACATGGTACCGCTATAAATCACACTGATAGAAGAGTTGGCGCCATGGTTTATTCCGGAAACCAGCAAGTCCGGCTTCCTTTTCAAAACCTTGTTAACGGCAATCTTTACACAGTCTACGGGGGTTCCGCTGCAATTATATTCATCATGATCGCCATCGACGGTAATCTTTTCAAGACGAAGCGGATTTGTAATGGTCACGGCATGTCCCATACCACTTTGGGGTTTATCGGGAGCCACCACCACCACATCGCCGAGCTCAAGCATGTACTTTACAAGATGGCGGATGCCGGGGGCCATCACACCATCATCATTGGTAACCAAAATCAGGGGTTTCGTCATAATCTGTCTTTTTTCATGCACAAAGCTAATGAGAAAATGCGGTAATACAAACACGAAGACAGGAAAAAGGCCGTCAGGGGGATTAACAATTTTTAACGGACGCCGGAATGGCAGTTTTAGCAGGTTGGCCTGTTTTTTGATTAATTTTGCCGGTTAACATTTCGATTCAAAATATAAGTCAAATGGGCATTTTAATCATTTTTGGTGTATTTGTGCTGATAAGCTGGCTGATTTCCCGGCAGCTTAAGTCGCGTTTCAAAAAATATTCCAGAATACCACTCCGCAGCGGTCTATCCGGGCGGGAAGTAGCAGAAAAGATGTTGCGTGATCGTGGTATTGAAAATGTCAGGGTAACATCCACGCCCGGACGGTTAACAGATCATTACAATCCGCTTGACAGAACGGTTAACCTCAGCGCAGAGGTTTACCAGAGCCGCTCTATTGCTGCGGCTGCAGTAGCCGCCCATGAGTGCGGCCATGCTGTTCAGCATGCACAGGCGTACGCTTTCCTGCAGCTGCGCTCCAAGCTGGTGCCGGTGATCAGTATAAGCTCCAGGTATATGCAATGGGTGCTGCTTGCAGGTATTTTCACCGTAGAAGCTTATCCGGGAATACTTTTGGCAGGTATTGCGATGTTTGCCGCCACAACCCTCTTTAGCTTCATCACCCTGCCGGTGGAATTTGATGCTACAAAGCGGGCACTGGGCTGGCTGACAACCACGGGGATCGCCGTGGGAGAAGAATACAACAAGGCAAAAGATGCACTTAAGTGGGCTTCCCTGACATATGTCGTAGCCGCCCTCGGCTCATTGGCCACATTGATGTTTTATATCATGATCTTCATGGGAAGGAGATAGCCCAATGGCTGCTTCTTCATCCATACATTCAACTTACTTACCCGGCACAAGCATTCCGGGTATTTCTATATTTATTGGTGCGATTATCTGCCGGGGCTTTTAGGTGATCCGGACAAAAATGCCGATATTCGCATAATTGCAGAATCTGACGAACAAGATGAAAAAACTGTTGCCGGGCGTATTCATTCTTCTGCTAGTAGCCATTGCATTGTTACTTGCTTATCTGGAAATCCCCTATAATGTCCGTTCAAAAGGAATTGTCAAACCAGCCCTTGAATGGAGCGTTCAAAAAGGAAGTGACGGCGGCCTGGTAACCATGTTGGAGAATCACCAAAGTGGCAACATCCATACTTACCAGGTTCATGAGTTCGAACGTGGTGATGTAGTGCAGTTTCTTTTTAATGAGGCACTCATGCACACCGATGAAGTCTTGCAAGGGGATACCATTGCCCGGGTGTTCTCAAATGATCTTCAAATGCGATTGGTGGAAAAGCAGGGAGCGCTCGGTTATGAAAAGGCGCTGTTACAAGCCAGGCTCACCGGCGAAAAGCCGGAAGCTGTGCAGATGGCCCTCGAACAGGTAGCGTTGGCCCGTCAGGAGCTGCAAACCCAACAAAAACAAACCGAACGGGTCAAAAAGCTGTATGAAGAGGACGTGGTGTCCGAACAGGAATACGAGCTGGCCGTCAATGATCTGCGCATCAAAGAGTATGCCCTGGAAATAGCTGAGTCCAATTATGAAGCAATCACGGCAGGCGAGAAAGAAGAAGAGATCGGCACTATCCGGGCCCGCATAGCCGCCCTCGAAAACGAGAGAGATCAGCTCAAAAGCCATAGGAGAGAAATGAATATCCTCTCCCCTGTCGACGGGCAAATTGTGAGACAGCGCAACCCTGAAGAAACTGGCAATGAAGAAGTGATCAGGGTGGCCGACCTTTCTTCCCTGGTGGTTTTTGTGCCGGTAGATCCTTTTGAAGAACAATATATCAGAACCGGTCAGCAGGTCAGCATAAAAAGCAGTTATAGCCGGAAACAGTATACAGGGGAGGTGGTCCAGATTGATAATAGTGTACAGCTAATCAATAATCAGCCAAAGATCTTCGTTTCTGTTCTTGTTGACAACGAACATTCGGAAAGGGTGCTTTTCCCGAATATGGTAGTAGATGCCCGCATCACCTCCGACCCTGTAACGCTCGGCCAATATCTGATACGGATGTCACGTGTGGTACATCAGAATTAACAAGCATGTTAAGATATGAACGTAAATATTTAGTGCCCAACCATGTTTTGGGTGAGCTGCGCAGCCGCGTCAAAGGCTTTACAAGGGAAGACTTGTTTGCCACGGCCAACGGCAACGGGCTGCCGCAATATACCGTTCGCAGCATATATTTCGACAGCCCTGACCTGGTATGTTACCATGAAAAGCATGCTGGTCTGATGGAGAGACAAAAACTCAGGGTAAGGGGATACAACCATGAAGAAACCGGCCAATATGTCGTGCTGGAAATTAAACGCAAAACAGGGAACAGAGTACATAAATACCGGTCCGTCGTTGCCCGCGAAAACCTTGAAAACTTACTCTTAACAGGCGATCTGGAGCTGTATCTTGAGAGCTCCGAACATACAAACCGCAAGATAAGCCTTGATAACGCCCGGCGCTTCTTTTTCCATTATAAGCGCAAACCCTATTTGCCCACAACACTGGTGACCTATGAGAGAGAAGCCTACCATGGCAAGCTGAACCCTGGCATACGGATCACATTTGATAAAAATATCCGCAGCCGTAATTACCCCAGGACACATGAATTGTATTCAAACCAGGATTTACGGTACTTATTTAAAGGCCATTTTATTATGGAGGTCAAATATTTCGGTGACATCATGCCGGCCTGGGTCAAAAGCATTGTGCAGGATTATAAATTAAGAACAGAGGCACTTTCCAAATATGTGCTTGGCTACGATATCAATACAACATTTGCCCATTACTAATGTTTTGAAAGAAATACCATGATAAACGAGTTTGCTGATATATTTACCCTTTCGATAAGCCTGCGCGACGTGCTTGTGAATCTGATTGTGGCTCTCTGCTGCGGTATCATCATCGGATTGCTATACCGTTTCACATACAGGGGACTCAACTATTCGGCATCTTTTAATATATCGATGATCATGTTAACCATGATCACAGCGGTAGTTATTATGGTGATCGGAAACAACCTTGCCAGGGCGTTCGGCATGGTTGGTGCCATGTCGATCATCCGGTTCCGCACAGCCGTAAAAGACGCCGTCGACATCATGTTCATCTTTTTCTCCCTGACCATTGGCCTGGCCGCCGGTGTAAAAATGTATATGATCGCCATCACGGGAACCATTTTTATCAGTCTTGTATTCCTGATTATCAGCCGTTTCAACTTTGGCATCGCCCGGAAACGAGAATACCTGTTACAGGTGCTGATGACCTCCGGAGAGGTCTCAGCCACCGAAATAGATAAAGTCATTGCCAAATACTGCAGAAAATTCAAGCTGGTGAACGTCAAAGCCCTGGGAGAAGCAGACAGTGATCTTATGGAGTTTTCTTACCATGTTTTCCTTAAGGATGAAGAACGAGGAAATCGTTTAATTGAAGCACTCAAGGAAATGATGAATGTAAGAAACGTAAACTTATTCTTTGATGAAAATTAACAGAGGTCCTCATGTTTCTCACAAACAACTTCCAGCGCCCTTTAATACTGGCTGTATGGCTGTTTATCCTGCTGCTTGCAAGTGGAAGCACCACCCCCTCAAGGCATGGTTTAGATGAAACGACTCCGGTTGTTAACGCGCCGGTTTTCTCCCACAGCGGTGGGCTCTATTCCGGGTCTTTTGACCTTGTTCTGGAAAATCCAATCGATGGCAGGTATCCTTATACCGTATCAAAAGATGGGTATGAAAGCGTTTCCGGAGAGGTGCATCTCACCGGTCAGGATCTTGACATAACGGTAACCCTCCATCCGGACATGCAGGGTCAGGAGGGCACCAAAGAGGCTGCTGACCAGTTCGATGTCACCTTTCAGGTTGACCTGTCAGACTCCCCATACGAACCTGGTGATACGGTATTTATTAGCGGCGACTTAACTGAAGAAGCCTGGCCCGAGCCGGGTTCTGATCTTTCCATGATCGTGGAGCCGACAGGCGATGACCCCTTGGTTCATTCCATCTCCTTTGCCTTGCCGGGAGGAAATTATCAGTACAAATATTTTTTGCATGAGGGCTGGTCAGATGGCGAATGGGGCGGCGACCCCAACCGGCAGGTAACGGTTTCGGAAGATACCGTATTCCAGGATGTCTGGGGGGAGATCGACGATCCGGACGACCCTGAGGATCCGGATTTCCCGGACACCCCCACCACGCATACCGTCACCTTTCATATTGAAGATCAACAGGGAAACGACATTGATGATGCTACGATCACCTTTGACGGTGAGACAGCGACCCCGGGGACATATGTCTTTGAAAACCTGCTACCTGAAGCCGAAGTTCGTTATACCACCGACGGCAGTCCGCCTATACCTGAAAGTGAGGTGTATTCTTCGCCAATCACCATCACAGACCGGGAGGGGGACCCCAACACGATCTCCATGATCCCTACCAACAACATCGGTCCGGGTAATCCTTACGACGAACACTGGCAGGAACCTGCCGGGGAAATATTTAAAATAAATGTTATCCGGGCAAGGGCCTTTCTTCCCGACGGCTACACATCACCGGTTGAAACCCACAGCTTTCTGGTTGATAATGAAGGGACAACACGTTACAGCATGCCCCTGATCTCCATCAATGCCCATGCAGATGCCTTTTTCGATGCCGACAGCGGTATCTATGTCCATGGTAACCACCAAAATTATCACCAGCGCGGGCGCGAATGGGAGCGCCACATACATTTTGAATTATTTGAAAGTGAGGGGTCAAGAGTCATCGCCCAGGACATGGGTGTACGCATCCATGGCGGCACCAGCCGAACCCGGCCCAGAAAATCATTGCGCCTCTATGCCCGCTCCGACTATGGGACGACCTGGGTAGATTATCCGCTTTTCCCGGACAAACAAATCGAAGAATACAAACGGTATCTGTTGCGCAATAGTGGAAACGACTGGGGTGATGCCATATTCAGGGACGCTTTTATGCAATCCCTGCTAAAGGATATGGAACTGGACCTTCAGTATTCCAGGCCGGCTGTTGTATTTATGAACGGCGAATACTGGGGTATACACAATATACGGGACCGTCTTGACAACCGGTACCTTCAAACCCATTATGGTCTGGATGATGAGGAGACCTATACCGTGCTGGAAAGGAATGCCGAGCTGGACCGGGGCAATCCGGAGGGTATCCAGCATTATGAGGACATGATCGCCTTTCTGGAAAATGAGGGCGTGTCAGATCCGGAAAACTTTGAAGAGCTCAAAACCCGGATGGATGTAGAAAACTTTACCAACTACCAGATCGCCCAGATATATGTCATGAACACCGACTGGCCTGGAAACAATATTCAATACTGGCGCTACTTGACTGATGAATACGAACCCGGTGCCCCGGAAGGGCTGGATGGCCGCTGGCGCTGGCAGGTATTTGATCTCGACTTCGGTTTTGGGCTCGACTTTGATTACGTCACCGGCGTAGATGAAGGAGCTGCACACAATACCCTGGCCTTCGCCCTGGAACCGAACGGACCCGACTGGCCCAACCCGCCCTGGTCGACCCTTATCCTGCGGAAGCTGGTGGAGAATGAGTCTTACCGACAGCATTTCATCACCCGCTTTTCCGACCTGCTCAACACCACCTTTGACGAACAGCGGGTACAGAACATCCTGGAAGATCACCGGCAAGAATACCTTCCTGAGATGCCTGAGCACATTCACCGCTGGCGCATGCCCGACGGTATGGAACACTGGGAATCCGAACTGGAGGTTATGGAACAGTTTGCCGCCGATCGTCCGACCTACATGCGGCAATACCTGGCTGACGAATTCGATCTGGGCGGCCTGGCCACAATCAGCGTGGATATCGAACAACCATCCCGGGGCAATGTCAGGATCAACACCATTGAGGTAGAAGGCAGCGATGACGCCTGGACAGGAGAATACTTCAAAGGATTACCGGTCGAACTGAAGGCGGTTCCTGCCACCGGCTACCGCTTCAGCCACTGGGAGGGACTGCCGGACAACACTACAGCGGAAGAAGTCACCTTCGACCTCTCTGACGACATATCCGTGACGGCCCATTTCCAGGATGCGCTGATCCATTACTGGCATTTCAACAACCTGCCGGATGGTGACATCATCGCCGCCGAAGCCAATTACAGCACCACCGAAACCGCTCTCATCACCTATCCCGGCTCAGGCGACGGTTATATGGACCGCACCGATGGCACCCTGTTAAATGCCCACCAGAGTGCTTCCGCCGGCTATGGCCTGCGTGTAAGGAACCCCTCCGACACCAGGGAACTCCTTTTTGAAGTTTCTTCGGAAGGTTATGAAGACCTGGCATTCTCCTTTGCCGTCAGGCACACACCAAACGGACAACGTCAGCAATCATTTTACTATTCACCCGATGCCGGCGAAAACTGGATACAGCTGGATGAAGAATACGACATCAATCCGGATTTTCAAACCCATACCTTCGACATGACCGGCATCCAGGAAGTAAATGACAACCCCGATCTGCGGTTCAGGATCCTCTTCGAAGGGGAAGAAACCACCGGTGACCAGGGCAACAACCGCTTCGACAACATTACCCTGAGCGGGAGTGCCATTGCGTTGACACTGAACCAGCACAATCCGGCCACCGGTTACGAGAACGAAACCTATCCCGGACATTACTTTTCGGTTTCCGGGGGCACCCCGCCTTACGCGTATGAAGTAAGCGACGGTTCACTGCCGGCGGGACTGAACCTGTCATCTGACGGATTCCTCTCAGGCTTTCCCACCGAAAACGGTCATTTCACCTTTACCGTCAACGTGACGGATGATGCCGGAGCACATGACACCCATACCTACACCCTGGAAATTCAACAGTTGACCCTGATCCATTACTGGCATTTCAACAACCTTTTGGATGGAACGCTGCTATTTGCTGATTCCGACATGTCCCTGCCAGCCGATAACGGACAGATCACCTACCCCGGAACCGGCGACGGGTACATGGACCGCACCGATGGCACCCTGCTTAATATCATGGCCGATGCCACAGCCGGTTATGGCTTGCGGGTCAGAAATCCTTCCGACACCAGGGAGCTCATCATCAAGGCACCCTCGACAGGGTATGAACAACTTACCTTTTCTTACGCCGTCAGGCGCACTACGAACGGCGTCTGGCAACAGGAAGTCTATTATTCACCGGATGACGGTTCCACCTGGACCTTCATCGGCGACATCCTTGATGTTGGTCTCGATTATGCCGTTCATAGCTTCGACCTGTCGGAGTTCCCGGAAACCGTTAACAACCCCGCCCTGCAGTTCAAGATCCTTTTTAAAGGCGATGAAGCCTCCGGCGACGATGGAAACAACCGTTTCGACAATATGGCGCTGCAGGGTAAACGGCAACATGTATCAACAAGCGAACCGGCCACAGAAAGCTTTGAGCTGAAACAAAACTATCCGAACCCCTTCAGCCGGACGACCACCATCCCCTTCAAGATGAAAGAAGCCGGCCATGTCAGGCTTGACATCTTTGACCTGCATGGCACACATACAGAAACCTTACTGGACAGCCACAAGTCGGCCGGCCTGCATGAGGTTCGGTTTAACGGCGGGCCTTATCCTAAAGGCGTTTATATTTACCGTTTACATACGCGCAACAAAACAGAAAGTCGGCAAATGCTCCTTTTCTGATACCCTGATCGGTCAAAAAATGTAACTTTGTCTGTTTTTGGCAACCTAACCCGGCGATTATGAGGTCAGGCAAATCATTTTTCCCGGCAAAACCCTACAACAGAGCTATTCTGCTGATGGTGATTGCCATTGTGGCCATGAACTTCTATCATCATAACTGGCAACGCGATCGTGTCATCGAATGGGATGTCAAATCTTACTATGCCTACCTGCCCGCCCTGTTTATCTATCAGGATCTTTCATTCGATTTTATTGATGAAGACCCGGAGAAATTCGGCGACCTGATCTGGCCGATCACAACACCCACGGGTGACAAGGCCATCATAACCACCATGGGTCTTTCGGTATTGTATTCGCCCTTCTTTGCCCTGGGACATGCCTACGCATCCATCACACACTGGGAAGCAGACGGCTATTCCGTACCTTACCGCTTCGCCCTGAACTTCAGTGTGTTGTTCTATGTCCTGTTTGGCATGATCTTTTTGAAGAAGGTATTGCTGAGGTATTTCAGCCCGTGGGTGACCACATTTACCCTGGTGGCTGTGGTGATGGGTACCAACCTGTTGTACTATACCACATACGAGGGAGCCATGACCCATGGCTACAACTTTGCCCTGATCGCCCTGTTTTTATGGCTGACTATCCGCTACTATGACCACCCGGGATCCACGAAAAAAATCATGCTTCTGGGGTTCCTTGCCGGATTCATCACCCTGATCCGGCCTACCAATATCATTGTATTGCTATTGTTCTTCCTGTGGGGGGTTGACAGCTGGCAAAGTTTTATGAGCCGGATACGCTATTACCTGCGACGTTTTGACCTGGTAGCCATCATGGCCCTTTTCTTTGTGCTGGCATGGGTGCCACAGTTCATCTACTGGAAACAGGTCTCGGGCATGTTTTTCTATTTCACCTATGGAGGAGGAGGCGGCTTTTTCTGGCACAACCCCCAGATTTCCAATATCCTGATTAGTTATAAGAAGGGCTGGTTCGTCTATACGCCGATCATGCTTTTCGCCTTTCTGGGGATATTCCTGCTGCCCTGGCGAATAAAAGGCCTCGACCCACGCTTGAAAGGAGCCTTTTTCCCCGTTCTGCTCTTCATGCTGTTAAACATATATATATTATCATCATGGTGGTCGTGGTGGTTTGGCGGCGGCTTTGGCCTGCGGGCTTTCGTGGATTCATACGCGATCATGGCCATCCCTTTTGCCGCGCTCCTTTCTGTTTTATCTTATCAGCCAAAATGGCTGCGATACCCGGCATTCGGACTTTTTGTCCTGCTGATCCTTTTCAATAATTTTCAGATAGAACAATACCGGCGCGGCGCCATACATTACTGGTGGATGAACAAAGAGGCCTATTGGGAAACCTTTTTAAAGCGACGTCCGACCCAACGGTACTGGAACCTGATAACCATCCCGGATTATGAAAAGGCCAGAGAAGGGATTTACAAAGCTATTCCGGTAGAGGATGATGATGACAGCCAGGATACAGCGGACGAAAAGGACAAAACAAAGCCCGGTGAGCACAGTCCGGAAGAAAAAGAACGTATCTTGCAGCGGATTGAGGAGAACTTGCGTAATGATCCTGATATGGATACCTTTATCCGGGAAAAAGCTAAAAAAAGAGGCCTGCCGGTGGATTCCATGTTCCGGCTCGACGCCCTGTGGTATTATAACAAAGGAGAATACTGATGCTAAACGGAAAAACTGTTGCTGTGGTGGTTCCCGCCTATAATGAAGAGACCCAGATAGGCAGGGTGATTGACACCATGCCCGGCTTTGTCGACCGGGTCATCGTGGTAAATGACTGTTCAAGCGATACCACCGCCACTATTGTCAAACAACATATGGGACGGCTCCCGAAAGTCGCCCTCCCGGAAAAAGAAACCCCTCCTGACAGCATTTTCAGCGAGGCTGATCGTATCATAGCCGAACTGAATAAGAAAGAGAGGCAAATGCTTGTCCCGGGGGATATCATTACCGGTGATAAAAACGAAAAGGTGGTATTGATCAACCTGCAACAAAATTCCGGTGTGGGCGCGGCCATCGCCAAAGGCTACAAATGGGCAAAAGATCATCACATCGATTGTACGGCTGTCATGGCCGGCGACGGCCAGATGGATCCGGCTGAACTGGAGAGCATCTGCCGGCCTGTTGTGGATGAAGACATCGACTACGTCAAGGGGAACAGGCTGATCCACCGGAGCGCCAACATGATCATCCCCAAAACACGGTTCCTGGGAAACTCCATCCTGTCGATCTTTACAAAACTGGCATCCGGCTATTGGCATGTGTCAGACACACAATCCGGCTTTACTGCCATATCAGGGAAGGCGCTAAACGCTATTGAGCTGCACAAGATCTTCAAAAGCTATGGCATGCCCAACGATATGCTGGTTAAGCTAAATATCGCCATGTGCACCATCAAAGAGGTGGAGATCAAACCGGTATACAATGTAGGGGAAAAATCCAAAATGAAAATTTACAAGGTGATCCCGCGCGTATCATGGCTGCTAATCAAATCCTTTTTCAAGCGCTTGTGGACCAAATATTTTTTCCGTGATTTTCATCCGCTGTTTTACCTGTACAACATGGCGTTTATCCTGTTTTTTGTCAGTATTCCCTTTGCCATTCGCATTTTGCAGTACCTTGTGGGTGAATCAGTAGGAGAAAGACCAATTCTGAACTCAATCATGTTTATGTTTCTTGTAGTCAGTGCTTCCCAATCGCTACTATTTGCCATGTGGATGGATATCCAGGACAATGACCGTCTCTATAAGTAGACAGATAAGATTTTAGAAATGCATATTAACAGACAGCTGAACCCTTAAAACGGCCAACCACCATTGAGAGATTTTACCCTGAAAGCATACCAACAGTATATCCGGGCGATACAAAATCGTATTGGCCTGTTCGTGCGGTTTGACAGGTACTTTACCCTCAGGGATAAGCCAGCATCTTTTTGTCTGCTGCGACATGATGTTGACAGGAAACCACGGCAGGCGCTCGACATGGCAAAACTGGAACATCACATGGGGGTACAGGCGACGTATTATTTCAGAATGAAGCGGTGTTCCTTTAATGAAAACATAATCAAACAAATAGCTTCCTTAGGACATGAGATCGGGTATCACTATGAAGACCTGTCAGATACCAACGGCAACATGGAACAAGCTATCAGACGGTTTGAGCAGCATTTGAGCAGACTGAGAGACATTGCAGCGGTAAAAACCTGTGCCATGCATGGGAACCCGCTTAAACCCTACGACAATTTGGATATGTGGCGTGTTCCGGAAAACCATGAATACCTCACAAGTCAACTGGGGATGTTGGGTGAGCCCTATCTGGATATTGACTATTCCGATATTGCTTACATTAATGATACCGGAAGGAATTGGACATCCACCCGGGCTAATCGCCGCGATAAGGTGGATTCAGGGGTCAATGCCGATTTTTCTTCCGGAAAAGCATTGTTAGATTATCTTTCTGCTGATCCAGCCCCTAAGATTTGTTTTCAGGTTCATCCGGAGCGCTGGAGTGATCATCCGTTTGTATGGGCTACACAGTGGGTGAAGGACAGGGGTATCAATGCGGCAAAAGCAGGCATTAAGTTTGTCATGAAAAACAAGTAAACCATGGACAACACCACGACCGGTCTTTTCCGCCAGTTTCTGAGAAAGCCGTTTCGAATGACGGCGGCGGTATTCAGAAAAATACTGGCAGTGATTGCGTACAACAGTTTCATCCCGCCGTTGAACGTTTTTCTGCACCGGCTCAGGGGCGTAAAAATCGGTAAGGGTGTCTTTATTGGTCGTTGTGCCATTATCGACGATTTCCGGCCTGACATGGTCGAGATCGAAGATGGTGCGGGCATTGCCACCGGTGCGCTGATTCTGGCGCACAAGCGGGATGTTAGTGTGTATAAAGCTGATACCGCCCGTAAAGATTACCCTTTTTTCATCAAAAAGATAACCATCAAAACGAACGCCCAAATAGGTGCCAGGGCCATCATCATGCCCGGGGTAACTATTGGCAGAGGCGCGGTGGTGGCGGCAGGTGCTGTGGTGACAAAGGATGTTCCCGATTACGAATTTGTAGCGGGCGTACCGGCCAGGCCTATGAATAAAACAGAATAATCAACACAGACAAAACTTTCGCTCTATTTTGAAAAGACTGTTTACATATTTGTTTTATGCTTCGCTAATCTTTCTGGGATTCTATTTATATAAAGCCGACTATTTAAGTGTTCCAAAAATAATCAGCGGGCAATATCTTGGTATATCGATTGCGTTGCTTTTTACAGGCTTCTTTGTTCAAAACTTTAATTGGCGGAACGTGCTGCGGATTTTTAAACTTCATGTATCCCTGCCAGACACCATCAGGTCGGTCAGCCTGACCATTTTCATGAAATACATCCCCGGAAAGGTAATGGTTATGCTGGGGCGTGCGGCATATATCTCCTCCAGATACAATGCCTCGCTTGAGTATGCCTCAACAGCATCGATTTTCTCGCAAATCATCGGCTTATGGGTAGGGTTCCTGTTGGGCAGTATCGTTCTCTTTAATGCAGAGATTGCGATAAGCTGGCAAATCATCAGCTTCATCATTTTTTTGGGGTTATCCGTTGCACTCATTTTTCCGGGTTTACTTAAAATAGTGTTCAACCTGTTTTTCAGGATCCTGAAACGCCGTGTCGAATACCCAAGACTGCGACACAGGGATATGCTGGCCGCACTTCCACCATTTATCATCACCTGGCTTTGCTGGGGATTTGGCTTTTATTTCCTGACGTTATCCATGGTCGATCTTGAGATCCCGTTAGCATTTGGATTTGCGTTTCCGCTTGCGGGCGCCCTGTCCATTGTATCGCTCTTTGCTCCTGGTGGCCTTGGTATCAGGGAAGGGTTGCTGGTCAGTAGCATGCTGATCTACGATATACCGCTTGGGGATGCAACAACCATTGCACTGGCCAGCCGCTTATGGTTTTTGCTGGGCGAGTCTACATTTTTTGGCCTGGGTTTACTGCTTCAACTCCTTGAAAATAAAAAGCCTGAAGCCTCATGAATGCACGTTCGGGATTAGCCGGATAAAATACGTTTTACTGAAATAAAAAGCGGCAAACCTCCTCCACTCATCGCATAATCATCACTTTAGAAGAAACAGAACCGGCATCCGTCCGGACATGCAGGAGGTAAACACCATTTCTCAGCAAGGAAGTATCAATGGTGTATTCTTTTATAGCAGATGGGTCGAAGCGAGCAACAAGCTGACCCGAAAGTCTTGACAATTCAACCAACAGCATCGGGTCTGCGGTAATAATGGTAAAACGCTCGTTTGCCGGATTTGGATAGACATGTATACCATCTTCCTGGTCATCAAAAAAGTCTTCGTCAATTTTAAACCTTACAAGGATCTCATGGTCAGCACGCACATTACTGAAGGTGTATAGGGTCGTATCTCCTGACAATGTAGTAAGCTGATCGATAACACAAGACCCGTCAACCAGTACCTCTTTGATTTCATGATTATCATCAGGCACAATCCTGAGATCTTTATCATCATCCTGATAAACGGGTATCCTTCCCGAAGGTAAGATCTTTCCATGGTCATCAGCCGAGGCATGAATTGTATAGGCATTCATCGCCTTTCCTTCCAGGGTAACATTGTTGAAGGAGACCCTGTTGCCTTCATCCGCTTCCGGGTCATCGGCGCTAAAACGGATACGTACCTTAAATTTCGTATTGTTAGCAGCACCGGGGATACCGCTGAAATCAGCCTCATAATACTGATAACTGCTTTCCAGTGACCAGTCATACGCTGGCAAACCCTCACTTGTCCATTCACCCGGCTTGACTTGATAATCAACGATCAGCCTGTCGGCAGCCCCTTCATCTTTGGCGGCAAACGCAAAAACCAGGTCGTTATAACCCTTTGCGGGCAAGTGAAAGATCAGGGTATTCTCATCATGATGATCGGCCATAGGCTGTCTGACCTGTATACCGCGCATGGTATCTTCATAATCATGATAGGGCAACGAATCATTCACCTGCCAGCGGTAATTAATTGGTGTTGGCTGGTTTCGGCGTTCCATGGAAGCTTTTCTCCAGTCAGGGTGGCCTTCTTCAAAGGGATAGCCCTCCAGACAGCTGTTGTATTCGATCGTCCCGGTATTCAGGGCTCCGTGCGCAGAAGCCAGGTATTCGAGCGGAGTGTCATTGGGGATATCCGTATCGAACAGCCAATAGTGTAACAGCACATCCTCTTCAGTTTTCTCAAAATGCGCGGTTAACTCAACATCCTCTTCTCCGGAGAGTCTGACGGGGTTTTCCGTATCATTGTAACTTCCTTCCCAGTGGGAGAAACGGTATCCGGGGGCCGGGATGGCTTCCACCTCCAGGGGGATATCCTTAAAATATTTTCCGTTCCAGGGATAGGGTTTTTCAGAAACCCCCGGGGTGCAAGGCACAATTTCTATGGTATTAATGCGGATATGGCCCTTGAGAGTGTTGGATACGTCCAGTTCAACTATAACGTCATCCTCAATGTCAAATTTTTCCCTGATATGTTTCCTTTGCGCTGAAGGTCTCCTTTTTGAAAATTCTAACATTCTGTTAGCATTATTTTCCCATTTATTCAGTTCAGAGGGATGCCCCCAGCGTGCAATATGGTCTGGCATTTCCGGCTTAATCACGTTTTTCAGATCCGTGATTACCCGGGTGGTTCTTTCCTCCAGGAAACAGGTATTCAAAAGGTCGGCAAATCGATTGATAAAACGGATCCTGAACCGCTCATTCTCAAGAAAACTTCTTAACAGAAAAGTGGACCAGGGCGGATTGGCTTTATCCCATTGCTCCTCTGAGGTGGCATAAGCCAGGGTATTGTGCTGGTATTGGGAGCCTCCAAGGAATCCAAAACCAAAATCAAGGTCATAAAACAACCACCGCCACCGCCCGTCATGACCATAAGGGGCATTGGGCAGGTATTCTTCTGTTCTGAGACGCCAAAAGTCAATGTTGCTGTGCGGCCAGTCGGTATTGGCTGAGAATATATGGGCGATCTTGTAATCGATGAAGTTTTCTGTGTCAATCCGGGTTAAAATGTAATCGTAATGATGGTCTTCTTCCAGGCCATTTTGTTCAATGTAATCCAAAGTGGCCAGGTAATGTTTGTTATCGCCTTCCTTCACAAGATATCTGCGGCTAAGCAAATCAATATTTTCGGGATCAATTTGATGTACCCGCTCCAGGTAATGCTTGTCATAGCGTTCCCTGATGTTGTGAATGCCCCAGTATTCGCCATTGATAAAAGCAATGGACGGCTGATACGCCTGGGTATCAAAGTTTAGGTGTTTAACAATGGTTTGGATGGCTGCATCCCTGAACATGGCAGCCATGACATCCTGACCGGAATTCCTAAACAACAGCCTTTTATAGCCGGTTGACCCATTCCCGAAAACATCAAAATCAACCTCACTTTGGCCGTATTTATTCCTTGCATAAACCCGCAGGGTTTTTAAAGGCATGGTTCGGGATCCCCCTCCATGTATGCGCAATCCTATATTTTGATTATGGTAGGCACCATCCGGAAAAAAGAGTTCAATAGTTGCCTTTCGCTCCCACTCCGGCCCTCTTTGGTGGAAATTGGCATTGGGCGCTCCCCACCAGTTGTCATGGTTCCATCCAAGTTCATTATAAATATCACCAGGAACATAAATGCCGATGGAATCGCTGAACAGGGAGGCCGGGTGGGTTGCAATGGAAATAACCGGCAGGCGGGAATATCCGCCAATATTTGATTGTGTTTGTACTGAAGAGGGGAGATAACCCTGCTTTTGTGCAATAGCCCTTACAACGGCAATGCTGTGGAAGGAACCTTCAGGAGTGTACCATCCAAACCCGTTCTCTGCTGCCTCCACAGGTGTGGTGCGAATATACATCAAAGAATCCGGGGGAGCCTCAAATTGAAACGGTGCTGTATACATTGCCGAGCTTTCATTTGGTTCACTTCCATCGGTGGAATAATAAACAAAAGCCTCTTCTTCCGGATGATCTATTTCTACCTGGTATTTCCTGTTTTCAATAAACTGTAGGTTAATTTCGGGTTGCCCGGTTATGCCTGTATATCCCTGACTAAAATTTCCGCTTCCCGGAGTGGGCTCGGAAAAAAAATACCATTGGTTGGCCCCGTCGGGCTTTCGGCCATACGAGATGTCGGTAGGGATCATGGTCGGTTCCAGCTCATCGATCAAATCTCCTTGCGGACAGGTGATTATCACCTCCTCTCCGGCCTGAGCCACCCTGAAGTTCGCATGCAATGGTGCACCGGGATCATCCCGGTCTTTTCCGGAAGCCCAAACCAGCAGGAATTGTCCCGGCTCAATGGCCACATCAGGAAAAACCCACCTGAAGGGTCTGTCATAATCGTCAGAGATGCCATAGCCACTTAGGTCGAGCGGCTCATCTCCGGCATTGTAAAGCTCTATCCAGGGTTCGGCATCGCCGTCTTCGTCGGTGATACCCGAGCCGTTGGAGGCCAACACCTCATTCAACACGACATCCTGCGCAGCGGTGTTTTCAGCAAGAAAAATCAACAGGAAAAATGGCAGCAGCAACAAGCCGGAAATGCAGCTGTGGGATGAGGGTTTGCGACGCATTTTGAATACATTTATCCATCAAAGATACCGGTTTTTCATGAATCCGTTTCAGGAGAATAACATCCTCTATAGATAACAATAGCCGGGCTTTCGCACAAAAAGGCCGCATCACGGGATTCCGGATACGGCCTTTCACGGTT
>CAYMDX010000020.1:0-21501 GCA_964389125.1 uncultured Bacteroidales bacterium | reverse complement strand
AAACACATGAAAGAAGAGAGCTACTCCTACTGCATATAGCTCCTACTGCATATAGATATACTCACCAACTCCGATCGGCAGGTCGAGGCCAAACCAGATAAACAACAGGGCGAGCCACATAATAAACAGGACAACGGCATATGGGATCAGCAGAGACACGATCGTCCCGATCCCCAGGTTTTTGTTGTATTTATGAATCCACCCAAGCAACAATGGGAAATAAACATATAATGGTGTAATGGCGTTGGTGATGGAGTCGCCGACCCTGTACATCAGCTGAACGAATGCGGGACTATAGTTGAGCTGGGCGAGCATCGGTATGAATATGGGTGCAAAGATGGCCCACTTGGCAGAACCGCTACCAAGAAAGATATTCAGGACAGCTACCAGAACCATATACATCACAAACATCAACGGACCGGTAAGACCGGTAGATTGCAGGAAGTCGGCACCGGTAATCGCCAGTATGGTATCCAGGTTTGACCAGCTGAACAGGTTAATAAATTGTGCAACGATCAGCATGAGCACGATATAGCCTGAAAGCTCCTTCATCCCATGCTCCATCTGTTTGAGGATGTCGTTGGGCTTTTTGATTGCTCCGGTGGCTTTCCCGTAAAAATAGCCGGGAAGTGCAAAAAGCAGGAACAAAATAGGTATCAGCCCCCGTAGAAAAGGTGACGGCACGATCCCGCCCGTCTCCTGGTTGCGGAGTGGTGCATCCGGCGGAGCAACCAACAGCACCACAATCACGACATATATCAGAAGGGCAATACCGGCATGCCGAAGGCCCTTCCGTTCCGTTGGTGACAACCTGCCGTCCGTAATCTGATGGTCAAAATCACCCAGTATTTCAATCTTTTGGCAGCGGGGTATGGTATACCTTCGGGCGACAAATGCGCCTCCGAATGCCAAAAGGATCGTGGAGGCAATCATGAAATACCAGTTTGCTGTGGGGCTAACTTCCACGCCACCCGGCATGGCCTGGGTGATCTCTGTACTGATACCGGCCAACAGCACGTCTGTGCCCGCGATAAAGAAATTGGCCGTAAAACCTGCTGTAGCCCCGGCATAACCGGCTACAAGACCGGCAATAGGATGCAGGCCCATCTGTGTAAAAATAAGGGCGGCAATAGGCGGAACAATGACCACACCGGCATCTGAGCCAATATTACCACAGGCACCAATGATGAAGATAACCGGTAATACGACCTTTTTCGGTACTGAAAAGGCGACCGTACGCATGGCCACCGCCAGCAAACCGCTTCGCTCGGCAATGGAAACCCCCATCAGCATTACCAGCACCAGACCAAAGGGTGCAAAATGGGCAAAATTGGTAACCATTTCCTGTAAAAACCATCGGAGGCCTTCACCGGAAATCAGATTCTCGGCTACCACCAGGCTGCCGTCATCAGGGTGTACCGCACTCACCTCAAGATAAGCGGTAATCGCACTTATTAGGACGATCAGGATACATATCCAGGCAAATATCCAGAAAGGATGTGGCAACTTGTTGCCCATCTTCTCTATCCAGCGCAATACTCCTTTGGATCCTGTTTCTGGTGCCTGGTTCCCTTCGGTATTGTTTTGATTTTGTTGATGCCCTTCTTCATTGCCGGGCTTATCTTTCTCTGCCATAAGTTTTTTGTTTGCCAGATGAAAAATTATTCCTCTTCTTTTTGTTCTTCTTCGTAAGCCTTCAGCAACTGATCCTGGATATCCATGGGCACCTGCTGATACTCGGCAAACTTCATGTCGTAGGTGGCACGACCACTCGTCAGCGAGCTAAGACTCGTGGCATAGCGGTTCATTTCTGCCAACGGCACCTTGGCACGTATGCGCTGATAACTACCTTCGCTTTCCATACCCATGATCAACGCACGGCGGCCCTGAAGGTCAGTCATGACATCACCCATCTTTTCTTCGGGCACCATGACCACCACATCATAAATGGGCTCCATAATTTTCGGACCGGCATTCTTAAAGGCATCCTTAAACGCGTTACGGCCGGCAAGTTTAAACGACAATTCGTTAGAATCAACCGGGTGCATCTTACCATCATAGACATTCACAACAATGTCACGGGCATAAGACCCTGTAAGCGGCCCTTCTTCCATCTTCTCCATTACACCTTTCAGGATGGCAGGCATAAAGCGGGCGTCAATATTACCACCCACAATACAGTTGTTAAACACAAGCTTACCACCCCATGGGAGGGCATGCTCTTCCTGTTTCCGGACCGGAAACTCCTTTTGGTCCGGTTTGCCTTCGTAATAAGGCTCAATCATCATATATACCTCACCAAACTGTCCGGCACCACCCGACTGTTTCTTATGACGGTAGGTCGCTTTTGCCGGTTTGGTAATAGTTTCACGATACGGGATCTTTGGTGGTATAAAATCAACCTCCACTTTATGAACATTCTCCAGCATCCATTTGGCCACATTCAGGTGCATCTCACCCTGGCCGGACAGGAGCATCTGCTTCAGCTCTTTCGATTGTTCATAGTAAAGCGTGGGGTCGATGGTGTTCAGCTCTTTGAGCACGGCACCCATCTTCTCTTCTTCACCTGAGTTTTTGGCTTTAATAGCCATGCGGAATTTGGGATCAGGAAATTCGATGGGCGAAACCTGCTTGTCCTGGTTCTTGGAGGTGGTAAGGGTATCGTTTGTATGCGTAGCTTTCAGTTTGATGGTGGCTGCCAGATCACCGGGCATCACCTTTTCAACCTTTTGTCTGTTTTTACCGGCAATCAAAAAAAGCTGTGAAAGTCGTTCTTTTGAAGCGTTATTTGGGTTCACCAGGTCGACAGACTCGTTCACAACCCCTTCATATACCCGGAAAAAAGAAACTTCACCAAGGTGTGGTTCAATGGAGGTTTTAAACATCAAAGCAAGTGGTTCTTTGCTCTCATCCATGGTTAGCTCATCACCCCTGGTATCCTTCTCAGGCGTAACATCCAACGGAGAAGGCAGGTTTTCGGTGATAAACTCAATCAAACGGTTTGGGCCCTGATTGTTTTTGGCGGAAGCGCAAAGGATGGGATACATGGTGCGTGTGGCAATCCCCTGGCTGATGCCTTTAGCCAGCTCTTCCTCGGTCAGCGTGCCATTCTCAAAGAAGATTTCCATCAGTTCTTCATCACTCTCTGCGGCAGCTTCGATGATGGCATTCTTATACTCCTCAGCCTTATCTTTTTCACTATCAGGAATATCTGTAATTTCGGGCTTCCCGCCACCTGAAGGGAACTTATATTGCTTCATCTTCAGCACATCAATCACGGTGTCAAAGTCCTGTCCGGCATTTACCGGATATTGCGCTATTAACGACTTATCGCCGAACTGTGACTTAAGTTGTCTGACCGTCTCTTCAAAATTGGCCTTCTCATGCTCAAGCTGGTTTACCAGGAAAACAACTGGCTTATCGAGCTTTGTTATCTGGCGCCAGGTAATTTCTGTGCCAACCTCCACCCCATTCTGGGCATTCAACAACATAACAGCGGTATCAGACACCTTCAGGGCAGAGACGACCTCTCCGATAAAATCATCAAAACCAGGGGCGTCGATCATGTTTATTTTGTAGCCACCATATTCGGCATATAAAACGGTTGAATAAACAGAGGCCTGCCGGTCCAGCTCAACCTCACGATAGTCAGAAACGGAATTTTTATCATCAACAGAGCCCCTTCTGTTCGTCACACCACCTTCATACAGCATAGCCTCTGCCAGGGTGGTCTTTCCTACTTTTGCCCCGCCAACAAGAGCAACGTTTTTCAGTTCTTTGGTCTGATATACTTTCATAGAGACATCACAATATTTATAAATGTATAACCTTTGGTTTTATTTGCTTTATGATTGCGAAAGATTACTTATTTCGCGTGATACCTGTTTTTAAAGACCTTCCTTAAAAAGGGGTCGAAAAAAAGTGGCTAAAGTTAACAAAAAACCCACTCCCGCCGGGGAAAAAACAAAAAAATGTTTGTTCATTATTCGACGGTCACAGACTTGGCCAGATTCCTGGGCTGATCGACGTTACATCCCCTCAGCACGGCCACATGATATGACAGCAGCTGCAACGGCAAGGTTGCCACGAGTGGCACAAAAATTTCATCGGTTTCCGGTATCTCAATCACATAATCAGCCATTCCATTTACCACATCATCGCCTTCCGTTACAATGGCAATAATGATCCCTTTACGGGCTTTCACTTCCTGAATATTGCTGATCACCTTTTCGTAATTGCCTTTTTTGGTTGCCACGACAACAACAGGCATTTCTTCATCGATCAGGGCAATCGGCCCGTGTTTCATTTCTGCAGCGGGGTACCCTTCAGCATGAATATAGGATATCTCTTTAAGTTTCAAAGCTCCTTCCAGGGCCACCGGAAAGTTGTAGCCCCTTCCCAGGTACAAGAAGTTCCTGGCATGCTGAAATATTTTTGACAGTTCCAGAACCCGCTCGTTCACTTTGATCGCTTTCTCAAGTTTGGCCGGGATTGCATCCATCTCACTAAGCAGCTCATAATACCTGGATTTCGGGATGGTCCCTTTTTTGTCGGCAATAGACAGTGCCATGAGTGTCAGGATGGTAACCTGGGCAGTAAAGGCCTTTGTAGAAGCAACCCCTATCTCAGGCCCCGCGTGTGTATATGAACCGGCATGGGTTGCTCTGGCGATGGAAGAGCCCACCACATTACAGATACCCAGTATGATGGCGCCTTTTGATTTGGCAAGCTCGACAGCAGCCAGCGTATCGGCCGTTTCGCCCGACTGGCTGATGGCAATGACCACATCACCTTCCTTGATCACCGGATTACGGTAACGAAATTCCGAAGCATATTCAACTTCTACGGGTATGCGCGCCAGATCTTCAAGCAAATATTCCCCCACCAGACCGGCATGCCAGGAGGTACCGCAGGCAACAATGACGATTCGTTCACAATTAATCAGTTTTTGCTCATAATCAATGATGCCGCCCAGGGACACAATCCCTTTCTGCAGATTCAGTCGTCCGCGCATACTGTCTCTGATACTTCTGCTCTGCTCATAAATTTCCTTGAGCATAAAATGCGGATACCCGCCCTTCTCGATCGAGGAAAGCTGCATCTCAAGATGATGCACATATGGGGTTTTCTTCTGGTTCCTGATAGTTTTCACCGTCAGCTCCCCTTCCCGTGGAATGATGGCCATCTCTTCATCCTCGAGATAAACAACGTCCTTGGTATATTCAACTATGGGTGTAGGATCAGAAGCAACAAAGTATTCACCGTCACCAACGCCGATCACCAGGGGGCTCCCTTTTTTCGCCGCGATCAGCTGATCGGGAGTCTCCTTTGACAGTATCACGATCGCGTATGCGCCAATAACCTGGTTCAGGGCAACGCGTACCGCTTCTTCCAGCTCGAGATACTCGTTCTGCTGTATATCTTCGATAAGATGTATCAGGACCTCGGTATCGGTATTGCTTTCAAAATGGTAGCCACGGTTTACAAGCTCGGCCTTCAGGGAACCATAATTTTCAATAATGCCGTTATGAATACTGGCCAGTTTTTTGGAGGGGCTATAGTGGGGATGGGCATTTACATAATTTGGCTCACCATGGGTAGCCCAGCGCGTATGGGCGATGCCTGTTTTCCCTGTGGTGTCCTGACCGCCAGCAAGATTGTCGAGGTCAGCAACTTTCCCGTGTGTTTTGTAAAGCTTCAGGTCACCATCAGACAAAGCGATACCGGCACTATCGTAACCCCGGTATTCAAGCCTGTAAAGGCCTTTTATAAGGATGGGAAATGCTTTTCGGGGGCCAATGTAACCAACAATACCACACATAACAAGGATTAGGTTTAATCAAACACTGTGTAATGAATGACCAGGCGCATAGGGTTCTCTGAACGGCCGGGGCCGTGTAATACAACACGACTGGCATCTTCGGAAGCGCCATCTACAACCAGGGCAAGTCCCTGATCATCCTGGACGCCATCAATCAGGTCCTGCAGATGCCTGGTAATATTAAATGTATATCTGTTGCGGTCTTCATCCAGCTGACCGCCAAAATAGCCGGCGCCTTCCATTTGATCGGATAAAAAGAACATTTCCCCCTCCTCATCATACCTGAGCAAGGATATATTTTCAGTGGCAGGCAGTTCATCAGAGGTATACCCTTCTGCCACCGGCATAATAAGTTCGGCTTTATTGATTAACAAGTTATCGATATCGGCCAGATCCTCCAGAAAGGGAAAATGGATATCAACACGCAGCATGCCGAGGGACTGCAGAAATAACAAACTATCGGCTGCCGTTTGATCCTGGTTATGAATTTGAGCCTTCAGGGCCTCATGGGTGTTTTCATACCCAAAGCGTTCCATGTGGTTGATCCGCTTGGCAAATTCATTAATTGGAAATCGTTGCATCTGTTGAAGGGTATCATCATCATTCTGATAATATAATTCCAACGCAGACCGGAACCGGACCATGTCGAGCTGATATTTTGAACCCAAACCATCGATGTCTTCATCCACCTCAATGTATAAACCTTTGAACGTATCAAGGTAGTTTGGTACAGTTTCATAGGCTTCTGTATCATTGGCATCGATAAATTTCTGAGCAAAGTCATCTGACATCGGGATCCGTATCTGGGGTTCCTGCATGACTGAATCGACCATCATGCTATCACTGGGTAGCGGCCGGAAAAAGAACCCTTCGGGATCTTTTGTTATTGGCTCCGGCGCATATGGGATTTCCATATGGGAAAACAGGGTATCTGTTTCCGGAAAATTCTCAGTCAGTTCATACACCTGAAGATTTTGAAATGTTCCCAGCGACCCGTAGAAGTCTCCGGTATAAGCCAATACCAGGTGCAGAGAATCAAGCTCGGGGTTTTCTCCAAGGAATAGCTCACTTTGGGGTAGTCTTGTCTCGGTGTAAATACTGGCCCTGGTTTTTCCAAATACAGGGTCATCAAGGACTCCCAGGTAGTTATTACTGGTAAAATTGGTCGGAACAGTGTCATCCGGAAATGTCATCGCGCGAATGGTTAGCGTATCCAGGGTATTCAGGCTCGCGTTGTTATCTATAAGATCAAGACCAATCTTGTCTGACTCCTCACAGGCATTAACCATCAGCAGTAAAGTCAGGCCAAAAAGGCCCCTTTTGAGAAGGGTTAAAAAAACCCCGTAAAAACGGGGATTCAATAGTTTTTTCAAGGCTATAAATTTTTTTGAATACGTAAAGCAATTGAACTCAAATCTGTCTGGCAAAGGTATAATTTTTATTTTTCCTCCAAAACAGATTCAGAAACAAGTACTTCATCAAAAAATTTGTTATAGGCATCGAGATAAGCATCCCGGTCATGAAATTCCAGCAATGGCTTTCCGCTCTCACGGGCATATTTTTCTACCTCGGCATTGACCGTCTCATCACCAAATATGACACCATCCGCATAATCAATGGCCAGCTTGCTTATGTTTTCAAATGTTGGATCTGTATATTTTTCAGGCACATTCTGGCTAAGCCCTTTCATTTTCAAATTTTGGGGCATATCCGGACTGAGTTGACCCGGAAAGCCATCGTTATAGACGGAGTATACCACTTTGGTATCAGAAAACATAGGGTTATCTTTGAAGACTTCTTTCAGGAAGAAAGGCATAAGGCTGGTGAACCACCCATTACAGTGAACCAGGTCGGGCGCCCAGCCGAGTTTTTTGACAGTTTCAATCACACCGCGGGCAAAGAATATCGCACGCTCATCATTATCCTCAAAAAAATCGCCTGTTTTGTTGGTCAGGGTGAACTTGCGCTGAAAGAAATCTTCGTTATCAATAAAATAAATCTGCATCCGTGCCGACTGTATCGAGGCAACTTTAATGATAAGTGGATGATCGGTGTTGTTGATAACCAAATTCATTCCGGACAAGCGGATGACCTCATGCAACTGGTTACGGCGCTCATTGATACAACCGTATCGCGGCATAAAAGTGCGGATTTCTTTTTTTCTTTCCTGAATCCCCTGTGGGAGATAGCGGCCGATGTGACCCATATGGGATTCTTTTAGGTAAGGGGTTATTTCTTGCTGAACAAAAAGAACTTTTGGTTTTTCCATAAATACAACGAACGATTAAAAAGTTATGTAGCTTTAAACATTGATGCTAATAATGATCATGCAAAAATACATTTTTTTTACCGATTTTTCAAATAATCCTTATAGTTTTGCAGGTTTGTTTTTAGGGTGGCATATTGTATGTTGTTATCACATATTTAGCAGCCAGCCAACAAGTTATGTTGTTTTATGATCACGTTTAAAAAAAAGAAAGCCCTGCACGATTGGTCTATCAGCAAGAAGCTGTCAGGCCAAACCATTGGGTTTGTACCCACGATGGGTGCCTTGCATGCGGGCCATCTGGAACTTGTTGAGCGGGCAAACAAAGAAAATGACATAGTGGTTTGCAGCATCTTTGTAAACCCGGCCCAATTTAACAACCAGGCAGATCTGGAAAAATATCCCCGTAACCTTACCGGCGATCTTCAGCAGCTACAGGACGCTGGATGTGATGTAACGTTTACTCCGGATGAACAGGAAATATATCCGGAAAAAGAGCAAAAAGTCTACGATTTTGGCCATCTTGAAAAAGTGATGGAAGGGAAATACCGGCCCGGCCATTTCAATGGGGTAGCCCTGGTAGTGGACAAGCTGTTCCGGATTGTGGTGCCTCACCGCGCCTATTTTGGTGAAAAAGACTTTCAGCAGCTGCAGGTTATCAGGGCGCTGGTAAGGAAAGAAGGGCATGATGTTCAGATAATCGGTTGTCCGACGGTCAGGGAGCCTGACGGGCTGGCATTAAGCAGCCGGAATGCCAGGCTGACAGAGGCCAGCAGGCGCGAAGCCGCCAAAATATACCAGGCGCTGCTTATGGCAAGGGACTCCTGGTCAGATAAAAGCATAGACCAGATCAAACAACAGGTCACAGCATACATTAACGCTTCGCCTGAACTGGAAGCAGAATATTTTGAGGTTGTACAGGCTGATACGTTACTTCCTGCAGAACAATCCGCCACACACAACGGAAGCAGGGTGGTGGGCTGTATTGCGGTATATGCCGGCGATATAAGGCTTATTGACAATATGACTTTAAATTCGTAATTTTGATTGGACCAGCCACTTAAAACCAGCAATCCTTTAACAGGAAAATCATGCTTATAGAATTATTAAAAGCGAAAATACACAGGGCGGTTGTAACAGAGGCCAACCTGCATTATATCGGCAGCATCACCATCGACGAAACGTTGATGGAGGCTGCGGGAATACTGGAAAATGAGAAGGTACAGGTAGTGAATATTAGCAACGGGGAGCGTTTGGAAACCTACGTTATTAAAGGCGAAAAAGACAGCGGCGAGATATGTATGAATGGCCCCGCCGCCAGAAAAGTTACCCCCGGTGACATTATCATTATCCTGGCCTATATCCATATCGCTCCGGAAAAAGCCGAATCTTTCGTTCCGACAATCATCTTTCCCGGCGAGAATAACAAACTGAACCCCGAGGATTGAAAGCAAAAATCCGCAGATATACAAAGGTTTTAATATCCCTGCTGCTGGGCATACTACTGCTGTGGCTCATCACGCGCGGACAGGATATTGAATTATTAATCAGGGAATTCCGGAACGCCAACTACCAATGGATCATACTGGCCATGATCAGTGCCATAATCAGTCATTTTCTGCGTGCACTGCGCTGGAATATGCTTATCGGGGCAATGGGCTACCAGACACAGCGGGTTCAGACATTCATGGCCGTGATGACAGGATACCTGGCTAATCTGGCAATCCCCCGTATGGGCGAAGTTACCCGGTGCGTCACCCTCAGCAAGGCATCCAAAACACCTTTCAATGCGCTGGCCGGAACAGTGGTAGCCGAAAGGGTGTTCGACGTAATCAGTATGCTTGCCATCCTGCTGATTACCATCCTGACCCAGTTTACTTTCCTTAAAAATTTCCTGAACCGGATCTTTCTGTTACCCCTTCTTGAAAGAGGATCCGAACAATGGCTCGCCATAACTGCCATCATCCTCGCGGGCGTTACATTGTTGATTGTCGTCGTTATTTTCCTTCACAACAAATTAAAACATGCATCCGGCAAAGGTTTTTTTTACAAACTGAAACGCCAGCTGCAGGGCTTTAAGGAGGGTATTAAGAGCATCAAGAATATGCGGGGGAAGGGCTTGTTTATCCTGTATACTGTTTTGATATGGGGTTTGTACTATATGACCGTTTATCTCTGCTTTTTTGCCATTGACGCCACCTCACATCTTACCCCCATTGTCGGACTTACATTGCTGGCTGTCGGCAGCCTGGGTATTATGGCACCTGTCCCGGGCGGGATCGGCACCTATCATTTTCTTACCATTATAACCTTGTCAGAACTTTATGGAATCGCTTCCGAACCGGCCACCTCCTATGCCTACATCACCCATGCAACACAGCTTATCGTGAACCTGTCCCTGGGAACGATTTCATGGTTTATCCTTGCTGCACAGGACAAAAAAAAGCTGTAAATTTGAAGGTGAAACCAAACAGCAAAAGCCAATGCCACACAGCAAACATCTCCATCTTGATACAAAAATTTTTGATCTTGACAACCGGATAAACCTGCACAAAAAGATCCATTTCTGGCGCTTTATTGACCAGCGCATTGTTTTTACCAATGGCTGTTTTGATATCCTGCATGCCGGTCATGCCGATTATTTGTCCAGGGCTGCTGACCTTGGTGACGTCCTTGTTGCAGGGCTTAACACCGATGATTCTGTCAACCGCCTGAAGGGAGCCGGCCGGCCTTTGTTCGACCAGGAGGCACGGGCAAAAGTGTTGGCTTCTCTTTCTTTTGTAGATGCCGTTGTTTTGTTTGATGAAGACACCCCTGAAGATATTATACGGCAGATCTCACCTGATGTGCTGGTAAAAGGGGACGATTATGAACCCAAAGACATTGCCGGCGCCGGGTTTGTTCAGGAAAACGGTGGGAAAGTGGTCACCTTACCCCTGTTGCAGGGCTACTCCACCTCAGACCTCATCAGCAAAATACAGAAACAATCATAAGCTATACCGCCAACGCTGCCTTTTAAGAAAAAATAACAATTCACCTTGTTATTTAGCATTAACTTCGTAAGGATTGGCTTATTCTTTGTACAACAACGAGTTACAACACTATATTTTACAATGACCCAAAAACAGTTTACATATATTCCCCGCAAGGTGTATCTGCCGGTGGTTTTTGCCCTGGTCCTCGTTACCGGTTTCATCCTGGGGCTTCATTTGCGTCAGCCCGGTGGCGGAAACGCTGAAAGCAGCTTTTTTTCGGTGGGAGTCGACCGGTACGACAAGGTCAATGACGTGATCAACTACATAAACGATGCTTATGTCGACAGCGTTTCCCGTCAGCATCTGACGGAAGAGACCATCCGCAGCATGTTACAAAACCTTGACCCTCATTCAAGTTACATACCTGCTTCGGAGTTTCAGCGAATGAATGACCCGTTGTTGGGTAGTTTTGAGGGTATTGGAATTGAGTTTAACATGATCAAGGACACGGTGGTGGTTATAGACCCGATTGCAGGTGGTCCGAGCGAGGAAGCAGGGATCATGCCCGGCGACAGGATCGTTAAGGTTGAAGATACGGTTATAGCCGGTGTGAATATGGCCACCTCTGAAGTGGTCGACATGTTATTGGGCGAGAAAGGAACGACTGTCGACGTAACGGTTTACCGGCCGGGCGTGTCGGATCTGCTCGAATTTTCGCTAACCCGGGATGAAATACCCACCTACAGCCTTGATATTGCTTACATGGTGGATGATTCAACCGGATACATCCGGCTAAATAAATTTTCGGCCACTACCCATCAGGAATTTAGCCTGGGGGTAAACCGCTTGAAAGAGGAGGGTATGGAAGAGTTGGTTCTTGACTTGCGCGGCAATGGCGGAGGGTTTTTGGATGCAGCCATCCATGTGGCCGATGAGCTGCTTGCCCCTAATGAACTCATTGTATATACCGAGGGACGCAGCCGTCCCAGATCAAGTGCCCGGGCACGCCGTGAAGGAAGCTTTGAGCAACAGCCACTTGTAGTACTTATTGACCAATGGTCTGCTTCTGCCAGTGAGATTGTTGCCGGCGCTGTTCAGGATAATGACCGCGGCCTGGTGGTTGGTCGGCGCTCTTTCGGAAAAGGACTGGTACAGGAACAGGTAGAACTGGGCGACGGATCCGCTCTCCGCCTGACCGTTGCCAGATACTATACACCTACCGGAAGAAGCATTCAAAAACCTTATGAAGAAGGCGAAGAAGCCTATTTCGACGAATTTATCGAACGATACGAAAATGGGGAAATGCTAAGCCCCGACAGCATCGACTTTGATGACTCCCTGCGCTTTGAGACACCCGGAGGCAGAACAGTCTATGGCGGAGGTGGCATTATGCCAGATATTTTTGTGCCGATGGAGATGCACAACGATAACGGTTTTTATGAACAAGTGTCACGGCACGGGCATATCTATATGTTTGCTTTTAACTATGCCGACAACTACCGTGATGAGCTGGAAGCCTTAGAAGACGCCAGCACATTCATCGATACCTTCACGCTCACAGATGCGATTTACAACGATTTTCTTGCCTGGGTCGCAGAACAAGGGACAACCATCCCACAACAAATTGACTCCCAGGCAGAAGAGATGATCCGTACAAACCTGAAAGCTTATATCGGCAGAAACACCTTTGGCGCAGAAGCCTTCTTCCCGGTCTTGCACAACGTAGACAGGGGCTTTAACAAAGCCCTGGAAGCCCTTCATGATGAAGACCTGCAGGATTTGCTAACCCCGAAAGAGGAAGCAGAGCCCGATGAGCTGGCGGCCGGTAACTAAAGACCGATTTCCGGGGCTTTCTTCTTCATTGCATCAAGCGACAGCTCAACAAACTCCTGCAGGTCCAGACCAATCTTCTCACACTCACGGATGGTATCCCTGTTAACGGATGCCGCAAAAGCCTTTTCCTTCATCCGCTTGGTGATGGATTTCGGTTTAACGCTCTCCACTTTTTTATCGGGATACACCAGCGCCGTGGCGGTGATCAGTCCGGTTATGGTTTCACCGGCTGCCAACCCATGATGTAACGTTTTATGGCGCTGCTCGCCGTGTTCCGCTTCATCGTTATGAAGCTTTACGGCTTCCACAATGTCGGGGTCCAAACCGTTTTCCTCCAGCATTTTGGCGCCAACCAAAGCATGGGTACGGGGATCGGCATCTGTAATTTCGGCATCAATATCATGCAAGAGGCCTGCCAACCCCCATTTGTCAGGGTCTTCTCCAAGCCGGCTGGCAAGGGCACGCATCACCGCCTCTGAAGCCAGACAATGGGCGATCATCTTTTCATTCTTGACATTGTTTTGCAACCATGCTAAAGCTTCGTTTCTATCCATTGTTTATCTTATCGTATTAAATATAATTATAGATTTAACAAAAACTGGTTTAACTGCCGGCTTTTATTCAGTCGCCATCATAGGGCACACCTTCTTCTATCCATGCCGGAGCCTCCAAATCTTTCAGGTAATGATCAAAATATTCTTTCATGCGGATGGTATAATCCACCTTGTTTGAATACTCCCGAAGATGATGGGGTTCATCCCTGTATTGAAGGAAGACCACATCTTTGCCGGCGCGCCGCATGGCCAGGTACATCTCTATTGATTGCTCCCATGGCACTGCACCGTCATCATCACCATGCATGATCAGCATGGGCGTGTTAATCTCATGGGCATAAAACACGGGAGAATTTTCGATGTAGAGATAACGCTTATTAAACAGGGAGGATCCGATGCGACTTTGCCCGGTCTCATACTGGAACTGCCGCGCCAGTCCAGACCCCCAGCGTATACCACTGTAAGCGCTTGTCATGTTGGATACCGGTGCTCCGGCTATTGCGGCTGCAAACAGGTCGGTCTGCGTAACCACATAGGCGGTTTGATAACCGCTCCAGGAATGACCATGCAACCCAATGGCATCGGGATCCGCAATACCCATATCAATGATTTTTTGAACGGCAGGTGCCAGGGATTTCACGGCCGACATTCCGGGCCGTCCTTCTATAAAATGAATATCCGGCAGAAACACAACATAGTCGTTGCTGGCATAATAACCAAACCCGGGACGATGGTTAATCACTGTCTGGTTAAAATTATGCAGTCGCTGGGAAAACTTCGCATAAAAATAGACAAATACCGGGTATGTTTTAGAAGGATCGTAGTCGCCGGGCTTAATCACAATACCCTGCAGCGGTTCCCCATCGGTAGAAGTATACTCGATCAGCTCAGCCTGTCCCCAGTTGAAAGCCTCAAGTTGTTGCTGAAGGTTGGATACTTTCGTCCGGTCCTGAAAACGAAGGTCGGTAACCCACAGGTCGGGATATACATCCTGTGACTCCCGTGTATACAGTATACTTGTACCATCGGCTGACAGATCGCGTAGCCGCAGGTTCTGGTCGGTGTCAAACAACGGTTCAACGCCGGGCTGATCAAGTCTGGTGGTATAAATGGCGCGTTCTTTGTTGTTATCATTAAATCCTTCGAGATAAACTTCCTCATCTGCGGCAAAATGCGGCTCATCATCCAGTTTGCGGATGCGCAACACGGTTTCCGTATCACGACCCCTGCTATCGGTAATGTTTTGCATTTCACCGGTTGTGAGATCGGCACGCCATATATCAAAACGGTCGTAAATCAACGCCGATACGCCATCATCCAACCAGCCGGCAATACGGTAGCCAGGCACATCAGAAGGCCTGTCATGGGTTTCGCTGTAGAACGGCACGTCAATGTCATGCGTGAGATTCGTATGTTCTCCGGTACTGACATCATAAACGTGCCAGTGTTTATCGTCATAATACAATACGTGGCGGCCATCGGGTGACAGGGAACGAAAACCCTGGTGCTCTTCGAACACAAGCGTTCTTTCCCCGGAAACAAGGTTAATCACATAGAGATCCATAAACCAGCCTTCCCATGTGATGCGCTTTTCATAAAGCTTATTGGTTGTGGCAATCACGTGGTCACCGGTTTTGGCTGTCCGCACATTGTCAAGTTCCTCATCTGCCAGCCATACCATATTTTCGTCCGATACATGGTATACCGACATCAGGTTTTGCCGTTTCAGGCTGCTCCAAAGCTCTTTTTCGCGCGTCTTTATGTTGGGGTCCCCGCCATGCCAGACATCAACTGCAGCTGTCTGCTGCAGGGAGTCAATCTCCGATTCATAACCATTGTCGTCATCCGGGCTTGCAGCAAAACGATCCGGGCGCAGGCCAAAGAACAGTCTTTCGCCATTATGGTTCCACTCCAGGCGGTTATCGAAGGGCAAAAAATATCCCTCCGGTGCGTCATCCTGGGTGAGATGCCTCACAGGCTCATCATCAATTCCTTCCCATAGATGGAGGGCAGCTGTCTCGAGGGTATCCTCCTCAAGGTCTTCGGCGCGCATGTAAGCAAGTTGAGAGGTTTCTTCATACCAGGTGAAGCGGTCAAATTTGGCATTACCCAGGGTATCCAGAACATACGGCTCGCCTGAAATATCATCCAGAGACAGGGCATACAGGCCATTATGCCTGTCAACGGTATCTTTCAGGACATATACAAGGGTAGTGGCCATACTATCTACCGACCAGGCATCGACGAAAGTCAGGAATCGCTCGGTCTGGCTCTCCAGGTCGCGAATCATCAGCCGGGTACCCGCTTCTTCAAGCTTTTCATTCTCTTCGTCCGTAAAAGCGGTGTCCTGTTCGGCCACGTGATGGACAAACAGGAGGTCACGACTTTCGCTGAAATCACTTTTCCGAACATCTTCAAAAGTGGTCATTGCGCCATCGTTGGTGTCAATAAGCACCGCATTGTTATCCGGACGTTCATCCGGCGACTTCCCTTCGGTTTCTTTAAACGGGGGGTGTTGTGTAAATAAGGCCCACCTGCCTTTGGCCGAAAAACGGGGATGCTTACCCCTTTCTACTTCAATTTCTGTTTCACCATCGGCCGAAACGATAACACCATAGCCATCGCCCCTGTCGGGTGAAGCCTCATAGCCTACCCAGCTGCCATCCTGGTTGATAAGGCTGGAGGGTGTATGAATATGATGGAAGTTCATTACATCTTCCAGCGTCATGGCGCGCTGCTGTTGTGCCATTCCGGCATTGGCAAATAAAATCAGTATTGCCGTAAAAAAACAGATCTGTCTCATTGGTCTTTGGTTTTAAAATATAAACTATTTCCTGGTTCGTTATTGGTTTTATTCACAAAAAAGATTGTAGGTTTGTGTCAAATGTACAGATTTTTATAAACTTGACGCGACAAACTGCTTATCCCGGTACTGTAGATCGGTTATGCTTCCCATAAACGCGGCTCTTTGGCAACGAAGTGGGGTTTAAAGATCCTTATTCAAAATCTTTTGGCATGTTCCGGCAGAAACAGAAGTAGCCTTCTCATTATCAGGCAATAAGCTTTGACGACAAAAAAGGCCTATTTTTGTAACATAACACATCACGATGATGGAAACAATATTTATTAAAGGACAATTCAGAAACAGCCGGATACTGGTTGGCGAGTCGCTATCCAATTTATCTGAACACATTCCGGGCGGCCAGGTGTTTATTATTACAGACAAGCATGTGAATGACGTATACAAGGGTGCGTTTCCGGATGCACCGGTATATGTGTTGACCCCTGGCGAGCAGCGTAAGACCACGGCGTCGGCGGTAAAAATTTGTCAATGGCTAATTGAAAAAGGTGCCGGACGTGATGCTTTCCTGGTAGGCATCGGTGGTGGTATGGTCTGTGATCTGACGGGCTTTGTGGCGTCGGTTTACATGCGCGGCATTAACTTCGGTTTCGTGGCAACATCTTTGCTGGCACAGGTGGATGCCGCTCTTGGAGGGAAAAATGGTGTCAACCTGGATGGATACAAGAACATCATAGGAACTTTTAATCATCCACATTTCGTACTATGCGACACCAGTATGATGGAGAGCCTGCCGGAAACAGAGATCAAAAACGGGTTGGCAGAGGCAGTTAAGCACACGCTGATTGCCGACCGGCATATGTTTAATACCCTGAAGAAGGAAACCAAAGCGGCCCTCGACCTTGACGAAAGTCTGATCAATAAGCTGGTAAAACACTCCGTTCAGGTTAAGTCGGATATTGTAAGCAAAGATGAGGTGGAGCAGGGCGAACGTCGCAAACTGAACCTGGGACATACCTGGGGCCATGCCGTGGAGAAAGTGGACGGCATCGCGCACGGACATGCAGTCAGTATCGGAATGGCATTTACCGCAAGCATTTCGGAATACAAAGGGTTGTTGAAACCCGAAGACCGGCAAAGGGTTCTGGCTCTTCTTCAGTCATTAGGCCTGCCAACCGAAACGGACACTGATGTAAAAACAATTTTTCATGCCCTTCTTAAAGACAAGAAAAAAGAAGAAGACCATATATACTTTGTCTTTATGGAAGGGATTGGCAATGTAAGTATAGAGCTTATTCCGCTCGCCGAGCTGGAAGAATTCGTTTTTTCAGGTAAACTGTAAACAATCTGGGATCATCGTCCCCAAAAAGCTTTCAGCATATGCGCACCATCTATTCTGTTTTCGGAAACCCGGTTTTACACAGCAAGAGTCCGCAGCTGTTCGGTCCATTGTTGCAAAATGAACATGCCCTTTACACGCGAATCCGGCCGCAATCTGCCGAAGATATGGTGAACGTTATAAGGCAGCTGAATATACGGGGTGCCAGCATCACATCCCCTTTTAAAGAAAGCGTGCTTCCCCTTGTTGATCATCTGAGCCAGGATGCCCGTGGTGTTGGTGCGGTTAACTGCATACGCCAGTCAGATGGCAATATATCAGGTCACAACACGGATCATAACGGCGTAAGCAACGCGTTGTCAGAAGCCGGACTATCATTGAAAGGCGCGGAAATATTGGTGCTGGGTGCCGGTGGTGCAGCCAGGGCGGCAGTCTACGGGCTGGTAAGCTCAGGGGCAAAGGTGACCATCAGTAACCGGACCTACGCAAAAGCCAAAGCGTTGGCAGACATGTTCGGCTGTCAGGTAGTTCCCTGGGAACATCCGGGCCGGCTGCCAGGATTTGATGCCGTGGTATCGGCCCTGTTACCGGAAGCACTACCTCCCTTCATTGAAAACCTCTCTTACGGCATACTCCTGGACGCCATCTACAAACCATCTGAAATGACCGCTTTTAGCAGAGAAAAAGGCATTCCGGTGATCGGCGGTGAACGCTGGCTCATTCACCAGGGTGTGGAAGCCGCCGCGTTTTATATCGGCCAAAAACCATCCCCGGATATCCTGGTAAAAAGGCTGGAAGAAAAGCCGGACAAGGACTCATTACGCATTTTCGTGTTGAATGAGCACAACAGCCGTGAATTATCAAAAAATAACTACGATCTGGTGGTATCGGCTTTTGGGCTTGACAATGAAACGGTAAAACAAATTATCGAAGAAGAAAAAACCCTGGCCTACGGCGGTTAACGGAGCTGTTCAACAGCCTCTCTGACACTGCTTGCCGGGCGTTTGCAATACCCCTGGGCACAAACATGTATCAGGGTTTTATCGTCTTCAAAACGTTTCTCAAAAACAGGCGGATCGTTTTTCCCCACTTCTGTTTTGGCGGCCATCAGGGTGTCCGGAAGGAAGTACCGGTGCAGCAACATCAATTTCCCGGACGCCTCGCTACCGGTGACAACCAATGTATGAAACGGGTGGGTAAAATGCATCAGCAAAGCGCCCCAGTTGGTAAATCCACTGCTGTACCTGATAAGCTTCTCCTTTATGTCAGCTGCCATCTCCTGACTGCGATTTTCCCATTCGGGTTTCTCAAAATAGTTGGCCAGATAAAACAACACCTTCGCCATCTCACTATTGGAAGAAGGTATCACATTATCATGATATTCATAATAGGGTGCTGCCAGCTGCTCAGTCTGACCGGAAGAAAACGAAAAGAGGTTGGTGCCGGATACGGAAAAATTATTCATCACATAAGCGGTGAGGGTTTTGGCCATTTCCAAATAAGGCAGATGCATGGACACTTCATAAAGTCTGATAAGTGCTTTTGACAGCAGGGCGTAGTCCTCCAAAAAGCCTGGTGTCGTTCCTTTTTTGCCGTCCAGGGTATGATAAAGACCACCTTCATTGCTAATCGCATGTGTCAGCAGAAAATCAGCTGCTGTCCGGGCCTTTTCGATATACTGCTCTTCCTGAAATGCCGCATAAGCATCAGCCAGTCCCTGGATCATCATGGCATTCCATGACACCAGCACTTTGTCGTCAAGGCCCGGCCTGACACGCTGACTCCGGGCAGCCAGCAACTTTGCTTTCGCCCGGCTGATAGTTTTTTTCAGCTCTTTTGTGTCCAGGCCCTCTTTGCGGGCAAACTCCTCATCAGAACCATCACGCATCAGGATATTTTTTCCAGTTTCCCAAAACCCTTTTTCTCCTACCTGATAGTACTTTTTCGCCAGGGTCGCATCATTACCCAATACGTTATCAATCTCTTTCCCGGTCCACACATAATATTTCCCCTCCTCACCTTCACTGTCGGCATCAAGGGCAGCATAGTAGAGGCCATCGGGGCTGCGCATCTCCCGGTCGAGGAAGGCAACGGTTTCCGCAACCACATCCCTGTAAAGCTCCTTTTCACAAACCTTCCAGGCATTGGCATACAAGGAAACCAACTGCGCATTATCATACAACATCTTCTCAAAATGGGGAACCCGCCAGGCAGCATCTGTAGCATACCGGGCAAATCCGCCGCCCAGCTGGTCATAAATGCCACCCATCGCCATCTTATCAAGGGTTAAGCCAAGTTGTGACAACGCATCAGGGTCACCTGTCTGACTGTGGTAATGCAACAAAAACGCCTGATGCACAGGCAACGGAAATTTGGGAGCTCCTTTCATGCCTCCTTCATCCGGGTCCATTTCTGCCATGAGGTTGGAGAAAATCCGGTGGATCTCATCACGCTGAAAAGATGGTTGGTTTTCATCGACCGGTATAAAAACAGCTTCTGATATACCTTTGATCAGATTGTCTGCCTGTTTGGCGACATCCTCATGCTGTTCATGATATAAGCCGGCCACACGTGCCAGTATGTTTTTCCACTGCTCTTTCGGAAAATACGTGCCACCCCAGAACGGTCGTCCATCAGGCATGGCAAAACAATTCAACGGCCATCCGGCCTGTCCGGACAGCATTTGTACCGCATTGATGTAAAGGTGATCAATATCAGGACGTTCCTCACGGTCAACCTTGACACAAACGAAATACTTGTTCATAAGCTCAGCCACTTCTTCATCTTCAAAGCTTTCCATTTCCATCACATGACACCAATGACATGCCGAATAACCGATACTTACCAGGAGGGGTTTGTTTTCATCCCTGGCCTTTGTCAATGCTTGTTCACCCCACGGATGCCAATCTACCGGATTATGTACATGCTGTAACAGGTAAGGGCTGCTTTGCCCTTCCAGGTGGTTTTTTTGTCTCATAAACTATTGTTTTCCGGGATATATTTATAACCCGCAGTAGTTTTTACTTACTTTCCATAACTTTTCGGCTACAGCCATATCTTTTGCGTGGCGGGATGTTTTTGCCTGTTTCTTTTTGGCAAAATAGGCACCGCTCACCCCTTCCACCCCGGGTGATGTTGCCAGGTAAATGGTTGTTTCGGCTCCTTTTTCGGGAGATATCATAAACAGACCAAACAATCGTCGCATGAAACCTGACATCTTATCAAACAAGGCCGTGCTGACCACTCCCGGATGCAGGCAGTTAACGGTCACACCGCTACCATCAAGCTCCCGGGCCAGATAGCGGGTAAAAAAGATATTGGCCAGCTTACTCTGGCTGTAGGAACGCATACTGCTCCAGCGTTGCTTCCCTTCAAGGTCATCAAAATTCATGGTAGCCTGTTTGTGGGCGGCACTGGAGACATTCACAATGCGGGCCGGAGCACTCGCCACGATGGTGTCAAGCAGCAGGTTTGTCAATAAAAAGGGAGCCAGATGGTTCACCGCAAAATTCATCTCTATCCCATCTTCTGTTAGCCGCTTTTTGGTCTCCCAGGTGCCGGCATTGTTGATAAGCAAATGCAGTTCGTCATGTTTTTCTTTAAACTGTTCCGCAAACCGGCGAATGGAGTCGAAGGAAGCCATATCGATTGGCATCAGATCAACTGCGGTATTCTCTGTTTTTTTTATGACCTCCTGCTTCACGGCTTCGCCTTTCTCCATGTTACGTACCGGCAATACCAACGAAGTGCCTTCAGCTGCAAGAGCCAGTGCGGTTACACGTCCGATTCCGGAGCTGGCGCCGGTTATGATTGCTGTTTTTCCTTTAAGATTCATACTGTTTTTGATTAAATGGTTTGTGTCTCTATCCTCACACTTTCAGGTATTTACATAAGGTCGAAATGTCGAAATGTC